>CACZPR010000007.1 GCA_902783155.1 uncultured Spirochaetaceae bacterium | reverse complement strand
TCCAGAACTTACAGTTCAGCATTGGTTTGATAGAAATGACGTTTTACATCATCAAAATGGGAATGAGTTTTTTACTCCAAAAGCAGGACTTCAAAGAATGCTTACGGTTGCCGAAGGTGATGTCAGCAAGAAATGTTATAAACGTTTGCACCGTTGGCGCTATTCACCGACAGCTGCTTATGGAAACAATGAAGTGCATTTACATCCTTATAAAGCTCGACGTCTTTCTGTTGCAGAAACATTGGCTATACAATCTTTGCCCAAAGAATTCTGTTTACCACCAGAAATGACATTAAGTGCAAAATTTAAAACTGTAGGAAATGGAGTTCCTTATCTTCTTGCAAAGGGAATTGCAGATACTATTAGAGAATATTTGGAGGAACTATGACATTTCAAGAATTTATCGAAAGTGCAAAACAATTAACAATAGGTGTTGATTATCCTTACTTGCCGAGCCCTAAATCTTCTGATTCAAAAAAATATAAATTGGTAGAAGTGACAGAAGATTCGATAAAAGTTGATCGTGATGGAACAACAACAACAATTTCTATTCCTCATATAAAAACTCTCATTGAAAATATGAAAAAAGATGTACCTCTTGATGTTGAGAAAACACTTGGTTCTGGTGGCAATACACGTTCTATTGAAGAAGCTATATTATGTCTTACACCAAAGATTTATTACACGCGAATTAATAATAGAAAGCATATAGTTGAATCTTCAAAATCTGAACATGGATTAGGAGTCCTTGAAGAGTGGCAAGAATATCCTTCTGCAAAAGATTTAGGACTCATTCTAAAAAAAATGTATGATTCTGCAGGAGATAAACAGCAAGTAGTTTCTATTCATATGTTTGCAATAAAATATGGTAAAATTATTCTTGAAAAAAATTATAAACCTAGTGAGATAATAAATTTTTCGGGACTGAATGAATCATATTCATCAGAGGTTACAAAAGGAATAAATATTTATAAGTTCTTGTCTGCTAATCCAAACTTTTTGCAATTTAATAATGATGTAGAAGATTCAAATATTGGAGTAAACTTTTTATTAGACTCGGCAGCTCCATTTTCGCTTTCAAAATTCACTAATAATAATTCTTTATTTACTCGTTACATCCGCTCTCTCCTCTCCAAGCCTTTTGTCATCCTCTCCGGCAACTCTGGTACAGGAAAAACCCGCATTGCAACTCGTTTTGCAAAATATCTCGAAAAGAAAAATGATTCTGGTATGACTAATCATCTTCTTATCCCAGTAGGTGCCGACTGGACGGACAATACAAAAATTCTGGGCTACTATAATCCGCTTGCTGACAATGGAGCTGGAAAATACGAAAAGACTGATGTGTTCAGGTTCATTGAGCGAGCAGGAGCAAATCCTGAAATTCCGTTCTTCCTTATTCTTGATGAAATGAATCTTTCCCATGTAGAGCGGTATTTCTCTGACTTTTTGAGCAAGATGGAACTTTTGGATTATAAAGAAAACAGCGAAAAAGTTTTCTTTGATATTCCGGGATACGGCAAACTGGAGCTGCCTAAGAATCTTTTCATTACCGGTACGGTAAACATTGACGAGACAACTTATATGTTCAGCCCGAAAGTCCTTGACCGTGCAAACGTGATTGAGTTTAAGCCAGAAATGGACGATGTGCTTAACAATCTGCTTGAAACTTCCAGTGGAGATGAAGGAAAAGTTGCAGAACTTGGTGTTGCCGAAGGTTTTATGCAGCTTGCAAATGATATACGCTCAGGAAAATTTCAATCAGAAGTACAGCTGATTCTAAATGATATAAAACCAATTCTTGAGTCTTTCTACAAAGAGCTTGAAAAATGCGGCTTTGAGTTCGCTTACCGTACTGTAAAAGAAATCCGCCTTTATGCAATAGCAGCCTACAAAACCGCTGAGGAAAAAAAGCCAACTGCCACAGAAATTGCAGATATTCAAATTTTGCAGAAAATCCTTCCGAAAATTCATGGAAACAAAAAGCAGATTGGAAATCTTCTTGATGAGCTGGAAAAATTGTGCGAAGAAAAAGACTTGCCTAACAGTCTTGCAAAAATCCGGCAGATGAAAGATAAGTTGAACCGCTTCCAGTACGCAAGCTTTATTTAGAGGGTGACCAATGAATAACGAAGTTCCTATAACTAAAGAAACACAGCTTTTTTCTGAGATAAAAAGCATTATCGACTCTGCTAAAAAAGACCTTGCTGTTCAAGTAAACAGTACAATGTCTGCTTTATATTGGGAAATTGGAAATAAAATCAATCAAGATTTGCTAAAAGAGCAAAGGGCAGAGTATGGGAAACAGATTGTCTCGCAACTGGCCAAGCAACTTCAGACTGAATATGGTTCAAACAGCTTTTCAGAGAAAAATCTTCGCCGAATGATGCAGTTTGCTTCTGTTTTTCCAGACCGAGAAATTGTCGTATCACTGATACGACAATTCAGCTGGACTCATATTATTGCATTTATTCCTATCCAAGATGAATTGAAGCGTTCTTTCTACATGGAAATGTGTCGTTTGGAAAATTGGAGCGTTCGTACCTTGCGCGAAAAAATTGACGGCATGTTGTACGAAAGGACTGCAATCAGCAAAAAAAGTGAAGAGACAATAAAAAATGAACTTGCCGGCTTGAAAGATTCTGACAAGCTCACTCCTGATTTGGTCTTTAAGGATCCTTATTTTCTTGATTTTCTGGGACTTCACGATTCATATTCCGAGAAAGATTTGGAAAATGCAATTCTCTCAGAAATGGAAAAGTTCATCTGCGAAATGGGAACCGATTTTGGTTTTATGGCTCGTCAAAAGCGTATAACGATTGACAATGAGGATTATTATATTGACTTGTTATTTAGCCACCGCCGTCTACATTGTCTTGTTGTCGTGGAGCTTAAGCTTGGCGAGTTTAAGGCAGCATATAAAGGGCAGATGGAATTATATCTGCGATGGCTTGAAAAAAATGACCATGTTGAAGGCGAAAATCCGCCAATCGGCCTAATTCTTTGTGCCGGGAAAAACTCAGAACATGTTGAATTGATGCATCTTGAAGAAAGTAATATTCGGGTTGCTGAATACCTCACAAAACTTCCTGATCAGAAACTGCTTGAGCAGAAACTGAATCAAGCTATTGAATTTGCCAGAAACCGGTTAGAACAAAAAAATAAATGAAAAATCTAGCAGGCCTTATATATCATTACAATTCTCTCAAAATAAAACTTTTCCCGGCTGGAAGGAATGGTGATATTGATTGGAACAACATAGTCTTTTCAGAAAGTGATTTTGATTTTTATGCTCTCAAAGCTTCTGTTTCTGCAAAGAAATCCTATATCGAGTATTCTGTAAATGACGAATACAATATAAATCCTCTTCGGCTAAAAGAAACAATCCGCTACAAATGCGAGATTTCGGATTCTGACAATCTGGACAAAAAAGAAAACTACAACCTTCACTTTAAGAACGAAAGCAACAAACTTCTTAAAATTGAACGAGATGATGAAAAAAGCATTGTCTTTCAGTTCGTAAATTATCTTGGAAAATCAGAACTTTGTTTTACATCAGATAATGGGCCGTTATCTTTGTCATTTGAAGTTGTGCCGGACAAAATCAATTATGAAACAGATTATGTAAATCTTACACAGGCAATTGCTGAAGAATGTTCGGCCTTGCTTCTGGAATATTCAAGTCCGACATCGCTTTCGTTCTCTCAAGATTTTGAAAAACAGCAGAAAACTGCATTGGAGCAATTCATCTTTTTACGGCAATTCTGCTATTCAGACAACATCGAAAGCCTTTTTGCCTCAATCAAACGGAATCCTGACCGCATTCTCATGGAAGAAGATGAACTGAAACCTTTTGGACAAGGCTTGCCGTCAAAAAGATTTTTTACAAATCCGTTTTCGCATTCCCGTAATTGGACTGATTTGGGAAACGGCGTTTTTCTTCCTTCTGAAATTGCAGTCACTCATAAATGCGAAAGTCTGGACACTCCTGCAAACAGATTCCTTAAGTTCTCTCTGAATACATTTATGGAGATTTGCGAAAATATCGTAACCTATGTTGAAAAATCTTCTGTGTATTACAGCGAAGCGTCCGAAATAAAAAATCATATTGAAAATATTTTGCAGGATTCATTTTTTGATGATGTGCAGGATTTAACCGTAATGCCTGTGAATAATCAAATTCTGGAAAAGCGTGAAGGCTATTCGCAGATTTTTAATGCTTTTTCTATGGTCGATTTGGCATTGCAGCTTGACTGGAAAGGCAAGGAAGAAGTGTATTCTGGCGAATCAAAAAACACCGCACTTTTGTATGAATACTGGCTTTTCTTTGAGCTTAGAAAGATCATATCTGAAATTGAAGGCTGTTTCTCAATCATAAAAAATGAAGAGGATTCCTTTATAAAAGAAAATGATGGGCTTACAATTTCTCTTTGTCAAGATAAAAAATCAGTTCAGCATTTTGAAACAGAAAATCAGAAAATTGAATTGTATTACAACAGGACTTTCAGTCATGCGATTTTTGAAAAATCAAAATACGAAGGCTCGTATTCCCGACCTTTCCGCCCAGATTATACGATTGCAATTTTTCCAAAGAACTATGGTGACGAAAAAGAGGCTGTAAAAGACGGTTCTGTGAGTTATATTCATTTTGATGCAAAATACAGACTTGAAGATTTGAGTCAGTTCATAAATAAGGAAGAATCAGAAGAGGAAATCAATAAAGAAATCAGTGCGGAAAAAAGCGACAGCGTGATGAACACTTACAAACGCGGTGACTTGTTGAAAATGCATACTTATAATGATGCAATCCGCAGGACTGTCGGAAGCTATGTTTTATATCCTGGAACAGATAATAAAGACGGAAAGCGATTCTCTGTGTATGAAGAGATTCTGCCGGGTGTTGGTGCTTTTGCAATTCGTCCTAGCGATGTAAATAGCAAAGACCTAAATGCTGGTGAAAAAGCTGTTCAGGATTTTATAAAAGAAATTGTTGAGTTTAACGCAAATCCGGCAAGCCGCAACGCACGAACCGATTATTTTGACAGGATGATAGCAGAGTCGCCGAGTGAAAGTCATTCAGTTAATTCAAGCCAAAACGATTCAAACTTGTATATGCTTGGCTTCATACGCAACGAGTATTGTGATTGGCTAAAAGAAAAACACCTTGTTCCGTTATCTTCTGATGATTCAAATTTCTGCAAGTTGGATGACGGAATCTATTTTTATTACCACGCAATTCGAGATGGATATGTTTATCCGCTTCATAAAGATATATCAAAAGCAAATTATTTTTTGGCATCAAGAACTGATTTTGGAGTTCACAAAAATATTTCAGAATATGCCCTTGAACCATGGATTGCAGAAATTGTCTCAACTGAACTTGTTTCTTCAGAAACTCTTGCAAAGCGTTTAAAAGAGATGAACAATGGAACAGGATATGAACAGAAAACAGCTTTCAAGGCGCAGTTCTATTATTTGGTTCGGTTAAAGAATATTCATGCAGCAAAGATTTCGTCTGATGAAATTAAAATTATTGATTCTGGAAATCTGGCGATAAGTCCTTATTCTCCGAAAATTGTTGCACCTATGTTACGATAATCTATCGGGGCGTTGCGGGGTGCGCTGGAAACTATGCCCTAAGGGACTTGTTGCGAGTACCCCGCTAGAAGGGGTAGCGGAAGACACCGCAGCGGAGCGAGGAGGCTGGAGCGAGGGGAAGGCTTTCCCCTCCTTTGTGCAAAAATCCGCAAAATTTACGATTTCCCACGAAAAAATGTATAAAACATACACTTTTTCGTCGGAATAATTGTTTTTTTGCGCGCTTATCCTATACTATTCATATATGAAAAAGAACAGCAAGCTGCCATATTCTTCTTATGCGGTGTCTCTTTGCCCGGATGACGGGGTTGCGGAAAGGATTCGCGGGATTTGTGGGGGGCTTTCACGGGCTACGGGGAACGGTTTTATGGTTCAGAATGACGTGCCGCCACATCTTACGCTGGGGATTTTTCATGCGGCGGATGAAGAGCTTTCACAGATGGAAGAGTGTTTCCGCGAGTTTGCACTTAAGGCAAGGGACTGCATCTCTAATCTTTGTCTGGACTTTTGCGGGGTGGATTCATTTTTGGACAAGGTGATTTTCTTGAGGCTGCAGAAGGATGCCCCGCTTTGTTTTTTGAACAGGATTTTGCACGAGTCTTTTCTTTTGCATTTTGAAAGCGGCGACAACAGGAACTATCTTCCGCAAAACTGGTGTCCACATATTGCGCTTGGGGTAAAGCTTTCGCACGACCAGTTTGAAAAGGGGATGGAATTTTTGGGGAGCATATCAACTCCGGACAAGTGCCGCATAGTTTCGGTCGGTCTTGCCCGTTGCAATCCGTACACCCCGCTCTTTCATTTTAGTCCGTGAAGCAAGCCCACTATAAAAATAATCCAATCTTTGATACAGTATGTGCATGGCTGAAAAAAAATTTGCTGGGAAATTTTTGCGGACTCTTTTTTCTCCTGCGAAAAATTTTGTGTCGCTTGTGTCGGCAGTGATTTCCTCTTTCGTTCTGATTGCGCTGATGGTTGGCGTTATTTATTTTTCGGGGAAAGTTTTTCCGCTGAATCTAAAAAGTCTTGCGGTAGTTTTTTCTTCGCTGGTATGTTCGGCTTTGACGGTTCCGCTCACTTTGATTTGGACTCCGCGAATCAGGGAGCTGATAAAAAAGACTGACGACAAAAATCAAGTGACTATCGAAAACCAGAGGTCGGAAATCAACGCGCTGAAAAATCTGGTTGAAAACCAAAAGTCGAATGAAGAAAATCTCCAGAGCAAAATACATCTTCTTGAAAACCTTGTGTTCAATTCGCAAAGCTCGGTTGACATTCTGAAGGTCGGGTACAAGGAATACACAAAGATTTCCACAATCCGCGTGAGGGAAAAAATCAACGAGACCGGCGGAAAACTGTTTACTTCCCCGGGGTATGATGAGGCCGTGCTGATTTTGGACTGCAAAATAAAATACCAGCGCGGAATTGATTTTAAAAATCTGCGTCTTGCGTACCAGGGTTCAAGCACTGATTCCGTCATTGTCACAAACCTGAAACCGGAGTACACCAGCCAGCCTGTTTTTGAGTACGAAACTTTTTTCCGCGAAATCCGCCATGTCGAGACAGACAAAAATGGCAGCGTAAAAAAAATCAACGTGCTGAAAGATTCGGACAACAATTCGCAGCTGAACTTTATTGAAAAAAAATCCAAGGAAAATTTTGAATCAAGTTTTATGGGCGAAGAAAATTCTGAATCAATCGAGGAGACCAACGAGATTCTGAAAATCTCCAAGGACTGCATCAGGCTTTTGCTCAAACCATATTTTTCAAAAATCGAGTTCGACACTTTCTGTGAAATGAAGGACGCAAAACCGTGGACCGAATTTCTTCAGCAGCAGGTTGAGGATTACAAGAGGCTGGAATCAAAATGAGCGGGACTGAATCAACGGCATCAACAGAATCGGAAAAAAAATTTTATGACGGCGGACTGAAATTTTCGTGCAGGCAATGTTCTTTTTGCTGCAGGGGATTCCCCGGTGTGGTTTTGATGGACGAAACAGATTTGGAGCGGCTTGCAAAATGGGCGGACGTTACACGCGAGCAATTCATCCAGATGTACTGCCGATGGGTTGAAAGCGACGACGGATTTGAATATCTTTCGCTGCGTGAAAAACGAAACATGGAGTGCATTTTTTGGAACAACGGTTGCGAATCTTACGAGGCACGGCCGGTTCAGTGCAGGACCTACCCCTTCTGGACAAAAGTTTTGGAAAGCCGGGAAACATGGGACGAGGAAGGAAAAAGCTGCCCCGGAATCAACAGCGGCGAAAATCACCCGCGAGAGGAAATTGAGACGGAGCTTTCAAAATACCAGGCGCGGAATCCAATAAAACGCAGGCGGTAGAAATTTTGCTTTATTTATGGTAGAGTTTTTCAATTCAAAAGGACAGGCTATGATACATATAATAAGAACTTTTTTAATCGGTCTTGCAATCGGAATGGCAAACGTGATTCCCGGTGTCTCAGGTGGAACGCTTGCGGTTGTCTTTAACATCTACGACAAATTTGTAAACGCAATCACGCTGAATTTCAAAAAGCTGTGGAAGAACAGGCGCTTTGTTTTTCCGCTGGTCATTGGAATGTTGGGCGGCGTTCTTGTCTTTTCAAAGCTCATCACAATAGTCTACGAAAAATTTCCGGTCCAGACGAACTATTTTTTCATGGGCCTGATTCTCGGAAGCATCCCAATGCTTTTCAAATACATGGTTGCAAAAAAGGATGGAGAAAAATTCAGTGCCGGAAAAATCGTTGCGATTGTAATCTGTGCGCTCGCTGGATTTGCGCTCCTGATTTATCTTGGACATCTTGAGGGCGTGCTTGGGACTCCCGACATGAGCGCGGAACTTCCGGTCCAGACTTTCCCGCTGACAGTCCGCATTTTCGCCGCAGGTCTTATCGGTGCGGTCGCCATGATTATTCCGGGCATCTCCGGATCGCTTCTCATGCTGATTATGGGTGTCTACACAATCGTTATGAAAAGCATCTCCCTGCTTTTTCCGTCACTTTTTGGCGGGGACATCCAGCTTTTTTTCAAGGCGGTCTTCCTGCTTCTTCCAAACGGAATCGGTGTTTTGATTGGACTGTTGAGCGGCGCAAAACTGATTGCATGGCTTCTGAAAAAGATTCCGAACCAGACATACGCCGTAATCTTTGGTCTTATATGCGCGTCCGCCGTGAACATTTTCCCCGGATTCAATTTTGCAACCCCGTGGACTGCCGTTGGCTCCGTTGTCTGTCTCCTCGCGGGAGCTGCGCTTGCATATTTCAGCACCAAACTTGCTCCGGAAGAAAAGTCCGAGGAAAAATCGGTCGAACAGAACGAAAATACCCAGGAATCCAGCGAAAAATAGTTTTCCCCATAAATCACAAGAGGGCACCTCCAGAAACTTGATTTTCCAGAGATGCCCTCAAATATTATTCGGGTAAATGTTTTTCTAGAACCTGGCCTTTCTGAGCCTGACCCTTTCCACGTCCTCGCAGAAGAGTTCACGCAAATCATTAAGGCCAAGAGCCATAAGTGCCATGCGGTCAATTCCAATTCCCCATGCGGCGACAGGTACATCCACGCCCATTGCCTTTGTGACTTCGGGACGGAAGATGCCGGAACCGCCAAGCTCGAACCAGCCAAGCTTTGGATGCTTGATGTGAACTTCAATTGAAGGCTCCGTGAACGGGAAGTAGCCAGGCACATATTTAACGTCGGTCGCTCCCGCAATCTCAACGGCGAACATCTCAAGGAAGCCCAAAAGTGTCTTGAGGTTGACATTTTCGCCAAGAACAATTCCCTCGGTCTGGTAGAAGTCGCTCAAGTGGGTCGCATCAACCTTGTCATAGCGGAAGCACCGTGCAATGCCGAAGTATTTTCCCGGAATCTCCGCCTTGTGAAGCTGGTGAGCAGAAAGAACCGTTCCCTGGCTCCTCATAATCAGGCGGCGGGTAAACTCGTTGTCAAAGTCATAGTTCCAACCGCGGCTGCCGGAATTTCCACCGTTCTTGTGTACGTTCGCGACATTCGTAAGATACGGTTCCTCAATAAATTTCGCGTGTGTCGGGTTCTTGATTCTGTATACGTCGTGGATGTCCCTTGCTGCATGGAACTGAGGCATAAAAAGCGCGTCCCCGTTCCAGAATTCAGTCTCAACAAGCGGACCGTCGAATTCCTGGAATCCAAGTGCGCAGAGCTTGTCCTTTACGCTTTCAAGGAACTGCACGTAAGGATTTGTGCGCCCCGGAATGATTCTTGCAGGAGGAATGTTGATGTTGTATCCACGGAAGGTTCCCTTTCTCCAGTCTCCGCTCGCAAGCATGGAAGGTGTCACCTCGCCAATTTCGTTTCCAGTCACTCCGGCAGATTTCAAAGCCTGAACTACCTGCTCAAAATCTCCTGTCAGCTGGTATGTAACGGTCTCACGCTCGATTGTGCGGAAAGCCGTGTCGCTGATGCCGCGTTTTTTTGTAAGGGTCGCAATGACCTCGGACTCTTTTTCCGAAAGCTCGGTTGATTCAAGAAGCCCGTTGTCCTTGGCGGCAGCCTTTTTGATTATGGAGTCGGCAATATCAAAGCGTTCCGGAAGAGCCGCTCCTGTGTACTCTGCCCTGCCGCCGTCCATTTTGACAAGTCCGTCCTTTTTCATTGAGCCGAACGCGGAACCCACGTCCTTTCCCTCAATTCCAAGCGCGGATGAAATCTCCGGCAACTGGTGCGCACCCTTTTCCTTCAAAAAATTTATGATGCGGACTTCGACGCTTCCGTTTTTCGCGAGAGCCTTTCCGTAGTCACTGATTTCGTAATATGTGTGGGGAACTCTGGAGACTTCCTTCAAAAGTCCCTTGCCGCCAAGCCAGCTGAATGCCTGGTTAGCGTGTCCTTCTTTGTATCCAAGCTCTTTCTGGAGACGCTCCGATGTCAGCTTGTCATCCTTTCCATACTTCAAAAGTACCTTGATTTCCAGCGGGTGAAGATTCTTAATGTCAGTCATTTTTCCAATAATCAATAATGAATCAATAAAAACAAACAAATCCCGTGTCGCAAAAAAAACACGGGAATCCAATCTAAAGGCTTTTATAGCTTGGGAACCACCACAACGGCAGTCCCCCAATCAAAACTCAGCGTACTAGCGGCGGTCGAAGCGGACACACCTTCTGAAGCTGGCCATTCTCAGTCCCCTTTCATCCTTGTAGTAGCGGGTCCTGTCCTTTCTAACAAAGGATGGCTTGGTTGTGAACTGGTTCTCCTTGGCAAAATCCTCAAGGATAGCGTCAAAAGTGTTCATAGCCTCGCCCTGGTCAAAGCTGGCGGCCATACATGTATAGTTGATGATAACCTCGCCGGTCAGTGGAGTATACTCAAGGTCCAAATCAACATTGCTTGCGGTTGGATGGAACTCGGCATAATCATCATCAATCTGGCGAACCATAGTAGAAATGTCTACCTTTGGAGCAGCGGCATCCTGTGTGCTGGTCTGTGCAAAGATTGCCCCAACAGCAACCAATGCAATTGTACAAAGGGCTACAAGCTTTTTCATATTATCTCCTCCTAATGGAACTTCAATAGTAACTGTAACTAACTATTTTAGCAGTTTCTACAAAAAAATCAAGGTCAACAACGTATTGGCCTTCATATATGTAAATACGCGGATCCTGAATAAGTAACACACGGCCCAGAATTTCTTTTGGCTTGTTCTTTACCATTGTGCGCCAGTATTCCCTCACTGCGTTTTTTACAGCCGCCTCACATGCCGCCTGGATGCCCTCAAATCCATCCTCGACCGGAGCCTCACCATGTCCCTTTATCCGTGGATGGGTGATTGACTTCCAGCGTTCGTAGGAAAGCTTCTGGACTGCAGTTCTCTCGCACTCGACCCAGCAAACCAGACGGTCGCCCATCGGCTCTGGTTCTTTGTATGAGATTCGGTTTACGTTGGGATTGAACGGCTCAATTTCGGTCAGCTCAAAAAATTCTGGAACCTGGCGGGTTTTATCATAAGGCACATACTCAAATTCCCACCCATTGAGCATTCCATTCAAAAGATAGGGGCTGATTTCCTTTGCCCGGTTGATTGCGAACATGAAAATCGAAATGTCCCTTGCCTCCGCCGAGTCAACAAATTTTTTATTGCCGCCGGAAGTCTTGTCCTGCTCGCCATCCCCCCGCGAATCAGAACTATCCTTTTCTACATTATCGTACTTTTTTTCGTCGCTGTCATTCCCAGTTTCCGAATTTCCACCAGAATTTTCATCTAAATTTTCGTTATTAAATTTCCCGGGAAACGCATCAAGCTCCGCCCAAATCTGTATTCTGATTAAATCCTTCTGCGACGGCTGCTGGGCAAAAACAGTCGCCGGAATCCACACAAGGGCCGCAATCAACAGGAGACCCGATTTTTTTAGTGCCGTCTGTAAGCGTCTTTCCATACCTTTATTGGATTTATCCTCATTCTAATCACAAGATACAGCCACGCAAAGAGAAATCCCAAAAGATGCGCATAATGTGCGACATTGGAGCTTCCCCATATCTGTGCCACAAACTCTACAACAAAGTAAATCAAGATTAGTAACGGAGCCGGAACCGGAATGATTCCCCAGATAAAGATTTTTGACTTGGGATAGCACACCGCGTAAGTCAGCAGTATGGAATAGATTGCGCCACTGGCCCCGACAAGCGGAACCAGATAATACAATATGTTTCCTGTCAGCCTCAACGAAAGGTAGACCACACCAAGCGAGCCAAATCCAACCAGAACTCCGCACAAAGCGTAGAGCAGGATAAATTCTTTACTCCCTATAACCTTTTCGGTAGGAAATCCAAAGAAAAAGAGTGCAAGCATGTTCAGAAGGAGGTGCAGGAATCCGCTGTGGACAAACATATAGCTGATTGGCTGCCACCAGAAATGCTGCCCGACCGTGCAGTAGAGACTGAGACCAAGAATATTGGTCAAATCGATGCCGGATATTTTTTTGCATACGAACATGAGTCCATAGACAGAGACGTTGATGCAGATCAGCCAGAGAGTAACATTGTAGTAGGCGTATTTGAAAGGTTTCCTTATAAACGACATAGCTAGGCCAGACTTTTTATCAGCTCCGGTGTCATAAGGGTGACTCTGTTTCTTCCGTTCCGCTTGGAACTGTAAAGCCCCTTGTCCGCCTGCTCAACAAGGATTTTTTCGGATGCCGCAGGATTCTCTTCCTTGTCGTAGATGGCAACACCGACGGATATTGTGACGTTCATGTGCTTGCCCTCATAGAAAAAGTCGTGGGTCTCAATGTTTTTGCGGATTCTTTCGCCGACAGCCATAGCTTCCTCAGCACTTGTGTTGTCCAGCATGACCGTAAATTCCTCGCCGCCGTATCTTGAGGCAAGGTCCCCAGACCTGATGCTGTCCTTTATGAGCTTTGCGACTTCCTTTAGAACATAGTCCCCGCAGGCATGTCCATAAGTGTCGTTGAATGACTTGAAAAAGTCTATGTCGAACATCAGTATGGCTATGTTTGTCCCATCAACGGCGGCCATGTCAAGTTTTTCGCGCAGGGTATTGAAGAAATAGTATTTGAGCTTGAGCCTTGTCATCATGTCGGTGGAGGACTGCTCAACAAGGAACGCATTGTTTATTGCGACCGAAGCCAGCGACGCTATTATGCAGATTTCCTCAATCTCGTAGGAGTCGAAGCTGCTTGTGTCCACACCGATACGCTCGCCCAGAAGAAGTATTCCGTTCAGGTGGTTTTTTGCAATCAGCGGTATTATCAGCGTGGGATGAAGACTCTCAAGCACGGCCAAATTTTTTTCTTCCGATTTTGGCAGAAGTTCCCTCAAATCGTTTGTAGTGTAAACGCGGTCCTGCGACGTGGAAAGGATTTCGACCATCTTTGAATCGGCGTTGATGGCATAGTTGAGTGAAGCATCCAGCTCGAATCCGCTGTAGTTGTTGCCAAGATAAAAAGCGTCGGCATCTTCCGCGTTCAATATGAAGACACCCGCGGACAAAGCCCTCATCTGGGCCATGGTGATGTAGATTATGGACTCTATCAGCTTGTCAAGCTCGAATGTAGAACAGAGCGAACGTGAGATTTCCAGCATCTGCTGCAGATCGTAAATCTGCTTTTCATACTGCTCAACAGTTTTTGAGGAATCTAAATGTCTTTCGCCCGCACCGTCTTTCACTCTTGCCATATCAACAATTTCGACAGCATCAGTCTGACTGTCTTGGTCCATATCCACTCCCTAGCCCTAGGCTACCGACTATATATTTTTACATACAAGATTCCCTCTATTCAAGTCATTGGGGGGACCTTTTTAAATATTTTTTACATTTTAGAGTTACTTTTTCTCCACATTCGTTATGATAACATAATTTCTCATAATTTCAAGGAAGACGGACCACAGCGGATACTGTTTTTCAAGTGTCTCCGTGTTCAGCTGGTTCCTTGATGACAGCATGAGCACCTTCAGATTTTCAATCGCATCCGAATGTGCCTTCTTTGTCTCAACCAGAATGTCGCCACAGATTTTGTAGACATGGAAGACGCTTCCAACCTCGTTCTGGATTAAATCCTTGGCGGTCTTGTTGATTTTTTCAATCAGCTCCTTAAGGCGGCCCACGAAGATGTTGTCCTTGTGGCTGTCCTTAATCAGACTGGTGATAAGCGACTCATCAAACTCCTCTCCGCGCTGGAACTTCTTTTCAAAATATGAAATGCGCTCGCTCGCCTCGTTAAGGGCATAGACATAGGACGAAAATTCGCTCTTGTACGCTGGATTTGAGAAATATCCTTCAATAACAATGTCGTTCAGAAGCGGCTTGACATGCTCGGTGTAGTACGTGGCAATAAAGCTCTTCAGAATCTGCATCGGCATCACAAACTGGAAAGCTGTCGGGGTGCTCTGCACAAGCAGATTGTTAAGCTCAAAATTGTAGCCCACCAGAGGCAGAAGATTTGAATTGCTGAACAGCTGGTGAAGTTCGTTGCTGATTGTCTCGTCCTGAAGCTCTCCCTTGAGACGCTGGCCGTCAACCTGGAAATGGGTCTCCAAAAATTCGGCGTACTTTCTTCTGGACTCTTCCCTGTAGATTGCCTTCTTTGGTTCGTAGCCCGGGTCCTTTTTGGAAAGCTGGATGAGAGCGCGCAGATTCTGTGTCGAGAATACCTGGTGGACCACCGACTGGATTTTTTTCAGATGGCCCGCAATTCTTTCGGAGTATTCATCGGACACCGGACCGTTGGTTCTAAGCTGCTGCAGCGCACAGATTGCGTTGCATGAGGATTTTGATATGGCCATGCCCGAAGTGACATAGTAAAGTTCCTCGAGCTGGGATTCAAGAAGCTCCATTGGTGCTGCCTGGAAATGCGGCATGGATCCGGAAACATAGTCATGGTCAAAAATCCTGAGAGCGGTGATGTATGGAAATTTGCAGACATCGTAGAGCTGCTTGATGTTGTCCAAAACCGCATCGATTTTTGAGAACTCCGGTGTGTTGAGATATTTGATTGCCTTTTCGAGCTGCCTGTGCTCCGACTCAAAGAATCTGGAAAGCGAATCGGCCTCCCTTGCCCTTTCCTTCCGCCTCTCGTATGTCAGTGAAAGCAGTATCTCCTGAATTTCCTCCGGGAATCCTGTCAGGAGAAGCTGCTCGGTGAAGCGGTGGTTCCTCTCCAAATCCGTCGTGCAGATTGTGTCGGAAAGTATGTCCATAATCGGCTTGGTGTTTTCAAACATGATTTTGAGCGCGTCGGCAAACGGTGGAAGAACAGAACCGTCCCTGTAGATTTGCGGGTCCGTGTTTTTCAAATCAGACGCAAGTTTTTTGAGAGCCTGCTTCTGCTTTACCTCCGGCGACGATGCCATGAAGATTGACTGAAAAAAATCTGAAATATTTTTAAAAAACGACATAATTTAAATCCCTCGTTACAATTTTGAATTTCAAAGCCCACCAAGGTATCCGTCAAAAATCTTGTGGTAGTCATCCACAGATTCCGCGGAAACAACCTGCTGCCTAAGTCTTGCCCCACCACGGATTCCCGAACTGTATGCACAGAATTTCTTACGCATATACAGACAGGCGGCCCTCTCGCCTTTTTTCTGGACATTCAGACCCAGTTCCCTGAAACCTGCGTCCAGTCTCTCTTTTACAGTTTCGGCATTATATTCCCCGTATTTTAGGAATTGTATCGTCCTTTTAAATAAAAATGGGTCCCCCATCGCCCCACGCGCGAACATAACACCGTCAACCCCGGTCTCCTCCAGCATTTTTTTTGCCGTCTCGGGACTGTTCGCATCCCCGCTTCCAAAGACAGGAATCCTGCCCGCAACAAAATCAACAAGCTGTCTCTGTATGTTCCAGTCCGCCTTGCCCTCGTAGCCCTGCGCCCTGGTCCTTGCGTGGATTGTTATTGCGTCCGCACCGGCATCAATGGCAGCCTGGGCAGCCTCCTTCCATGTCAGATGCGTCGAATCCCAGCCGCTTCGGATTTTGACCGTCACAGGAACTTCCCCGCGCTCCGGATGTTTTTCCGTATAATCCACCGAAGCCTTTTTCACCGCCGAGACAATAGCATAAAGACGTTCCGGCTCCCTGGTCAACATGCTTCCCGCCCCCGACTTCACAATCTTTGGAACAGGGCATCCACCATTGATGTCTATCGACGTACATTCGGACCTCGAAAGGACAAGCTCCACCGACCGCGACATGACATCGGCGTTTCCACCGAAAATCTGGACGGCGTACTTTTTTTCGTTCGGCGCCCTTTCCATAAGGTCCTGGGTTTTCTCGGAACCACGTGTCAAAGCCTCCGCCGAAACCATCTCCGTAGTGCAATAGGACGCACCCTGCTCGACACATAGCGAACGGAAGGCACAGTCGCTGTAGCCCGCTATTGGAGCAAGGAACAGATTTCCCTCCAGCTCCAGATTTCCAATCCTTACAGGGTGATAGAGTTCCATCGCTTCTACTCCGGCAGATTGAAAATCCGGCAGGAATTGGTCCATAGCTGCTCGCTGAGTTTTTCCAAATCCATGTCCAGCATCTCGGCCATAAACTTTGCGGTCGAAACCAGATAGGCAGGCATTGCGCGGACCTTTTTTCCGGGTTTCTGATATTCAGCCGGGGCCATGAACGGACTTTCGGTCTCTATCAGGATTCTGTCGTGCGGCACACACATTACGGTCTCATGGAGATTGCGTGCATTCCTGTATGTCAGATTTCCGGCGAACGAAAAATAGACATTCATGCCAGCGTCCAGACACTTTTTTGCATAGGCGGCATCCTCGCTGTAGCAGTGAAAGATTGCTCCCTTTTCCGGAATGCGGGTCTTGAGTATGTCAAAAATGTCCTGCCCCGCGTCCCTGTTGTGGATAATCACCGGGAGCGAATACTTGTGCGCAAGCTCCAGCTGGGTTATGAAAAGTTCAATCTGGCTTTTCTTGTCGCCAAATTTCATTATCCTGTGTCCGTTCTCGTTTCTGAGGAAGCGGTCCTTGTCGTCCTTTTTGAGAGAATAGTCCAGGCCTGTCTCACCAATGGCAACCACATTCGGAAGCTTCACGCTCTCCTGTATTACAGAAAGCCAGTCCTTTCCCGGCGTGACAACCTCCGATGGGCTGACTCCAACCGCATGGTAGATTCCCTTGGTGGTCTTGAGCGCGGCGTACTCTTTTTTAAAATCATGCAGACCGTTGTTTATGCTGATTATACGGGTCACTCCCGCAAGCTTGGCCTGCTGGATAACTTTGAACTGGCTGATTGGGTCGTCATAAATCAAGCCTATGTGGGCGTGGGTATCAAAAAACTGCATCGCTTACATCCTTACACAAAAAAACAAATGCCAGAAGGACAGGATTTTGGCAAATATAAAGCACCCCCAAAAACCTTCGTTCTTAGAGGCACACATCTTAGAGACAAATACTGCATCACCTTTTTGAAATCCCATCCCATTGAAAAAATTATCCCAATCTTCCCAATGAATCTCAAAAAGTCCCAAGCCAAAAGACCGGTGAAAATCCACAAGTTCACTAAGTCTTCAAGGCATCCACTCCGATAAAGATAACATAGGAATTCTTTGAAGTCAAATTTTTAATTTTTGAAAATTTCTGTCAAATAACAGCTTTGTAATTTGACAGTACCATTGTTACTATGCTATAGTAAGTAGATTGATGTCTGGGGGAATTTTTGTGGGACACACACGTCGTTATAAGAAACAAAACAACACTATTTTTTCACGTTCAGCAAAGGGTGTAGGCTCAATTTTTGCCTCAATGGGCCGTGGGATTGCCCGTCTGTTTAAATCCGGCAACCAGAAGCTCACAATCATGGTGGTTCCACATACCTACGGAAAGGTATTCAACATCCGCACAAACGCTTTTGCAATAATCATTGGAATCGTGGTGATTGCGGGTGTCGTGCTTACATTTGTCCCGTTCTCCAAAAAAAATACAGGCTCCGGTGTGGAACTCAGCAGGCTCCATGAAGAAAACAAGGAGGCCCTCGCAAGTCTCGATGAACTCAGGGATGAAAACAACGCGCTCCTCCAGGTTGCAAAACGTTTCCAGTCATCGCTCAACCAGACTCTCTCACTTCTTGGAATCAACCAGAACGAGAACATATCAAAATCAACGACAAGCAACAGCGACCTTGCATCCCTTTTCGAGACACAGGATTTGGCATCCGGTGCGCTCAAGGAGACTGCGGACATCAACCAGCTGATGACATATCTTGAAAGCTCCGTGCAGCCGGTGGAGCAGATTGGTAAAATGCTTGAAAGCCAGAAGGAACTTTTCAACGACATTCCAAGCATCTGGCCAATCAAAAACGGAATCGGGCACGTCTCATTCCCGTTCGGACAGAACATCAACCCAATGACAGGTCTCTGGTACATCCACAAGGGTATCGACCTCAGTACATACAGAAGCGGTGACGGAATTGTCGCAACAGCAAACGGTCAGGTCGCCGCAACCGGATACGATGCCAAGGGTTACGGAAACTATGTAATCATCAAGCACAACCACGGAATCTACACACGTTACGCCCACATGAGCACAATCCGCGTACAGAAGGGAGACCAGGTTTCCCAGGGCGATGTTATTGGAACAATCGGAAACACTGGTAACTCGACAGGACCTCACCTTCACTATGAAGTCCATATCGGTTCCGATGTTGTGGACCCAGCAAAATATATAAACATAAAATAGATGGCAATATTTAACGACGAAAGCTCAATCAACAGTATCATAGGAAGAGGCTCCACAATCCGCGGCGACATGAAGATTAACGGATTCATGAGCATAGACGGAGACCTTGACGGAAATCTGGAGACCACCGGAAACGTCATTGTCGGAAGGAATGCCAGAATCAACGGAAACATCACCGCAAAATCGGTTACGGTCAGTGGCATTGTCAAGGGAAACATAGTTGCCCCGGAATCCGTCAAGCTGCTTTCAACCTGCGCCGTGATTGGTGATGTACAGACCCACAGTCTACAGGCCGACGAAAATGTCATACTCCACGGACACTGCATTTCACTTTCGGACGAGGCACTTTACGAGGAGTCCGTCAGTTCATGGCAGGACACACAGGCCATATCGTCGCGCTCAATTCTTCAGAACATACACATTTCACTGGACAACACAATGTTCAGCCACGATGTCACCCAGAACATTTCCGCAATGAGGGAACGTTCAGGCGGTTCGGACGGCAAGAGAAAATAAATGGAAGGTGTGGACGCTTTAAACTCCGGGCTTTATTTTAACGCGGCACAGGCAGCAGCAAACGAGGCAGCCAGGCAGGCTCAAAAGAAAAACAAAACCGAGAAGCCCAAAAAGTCCATGTTTTCGTCTGCATTTGAAAAGGCACAGGCGGAACACCAGCTGGTTTCGGAAGGTCTCCCGCCGGAGATTGCCGGAATGGACCCGGAGGAAGCGGTTGTCTATCTCAAGGACGCAGCAGACATTGCAGCCGAAAAACTAAAGTCGTCCCAGATGCCGGACAATTTCGCCGACTACCGCAAAAAGGTCAGCCAGTTTATGAAGTACATTGTGAAAAACAATTTCAATGTAGTTCAGCACACGAGGGCGCCGAAAAGAGGAAGAAAGATGGCCCCCCAGACACAGATTGTGGTAATCAACCAGAAACTCGACGAAATGGCGCAGTGGCTTCTGCACAGTCATGCGGACACACTCCAGATGCTCGCGAAGATTGAAGAAGTCAACGGTCTTCTGGTAGACTTGATGGCAACGTAGGGAACAGATTTTGAACGCAGATTAAAAAGGAGCATTTTATGTCAGACATTTTTGAAAACGACATATACGACGAAAACGAGGACATATCCGAACTTGAGGACAGCGACAACGGTTCCTACACCTCCAGTTCCTTTGTTTTTTCGGACACACTCTACAAACTGAAGCTCGAATATTCCTGCGAGGGCATATACGCTGAATACCCGTCCGATGTGGAGCCGGTTGAAGGTGGCTATGTGATTGTTCCCACACGCTACGGCGAGGATTTGGCAAAAAATCTTGGGAAAGCAAACCATCCAATTGGTATAAAACCCTCGGACATTGTAAAAATCACCAGAAACGCAACCGAACACGATCTGGAGCAGGCAAAGGAGCTTGCTGTTGAAGAAGAGCGTGCGTTCAAAATCTTCCGTGAAAAAGTGGAGCTGCACAAGCTGGACATGAAGCTGATTGCGGTCCATTTTTTGGTCGGCGAGCAGAAGGCCCTTTTCTTTTTCTCCAGCGACAACCGTGTTGATTTCCGCGAGCTTGTAAAAGATTTGGTCTCGATTTTCAAGATGCGCATAGAACTTCGCCAGATTGGTGTGAGGGACGAAAGCAGGATTACCGGTGGTCTTGGAGTTTGTGGCCGTCCATATTGCTGCCACCAGGTAAGCGACAAACTGCGCCCTGTAAGCATACGCATGGCAAAGGAACAGAACCTGAGCCTGAACTCAATGAAAATCAGCGGACAGTGCGGAAGACTTCTGTGCTGCCTGAGCTACGAGTACGACTGGTATTCCGAGGCAAAAAAGAACCTCCCGAACGAAGGCGTGCGTCTTTTCTATGATGGAACAAATTTCAAGGTCATCGAGGTGAACCCTGTAACGTCCGTCGTAAAAATCAGCGGCGAGGATGGAAGGTTGATTGAGGTAAACGCAAAACGCTTCTCCAGAAAAGGCAACCGCTGGGAAATCAAGTAGCCGAAATCCCTACAGGAAATATCCGTTCATAAGACCCTTGCCCTTTACCTCAACCTGGACCGGTCCCCGCCATGCAAAATCGTTTTTAACATGATTGTAAGTTGATTCGGACACATGGACTCTCATCGGTTCCCCTGTGCTTTCCATGCGGCTTGCAACGTTAACGGTGTCACCCCAGATGTCGTAGATGAACTTGGTTTTTCCAATGACACCCGCAACCAGCGCACCCGTGTTGATTCCTACACGAATCTGCACTTTGACCGGGAAAGTCTCGTTGAATGTCCGAACGTCGTCAAGAAGTCCCTGTGCAAAGCGGACCATCTTTTCCTCTTCCCCATCGTCCGCGGATTTTGATGAAAGCCCCGCCACCGCCATGTAAGCGTCTCCAATCGTCTTGATTTTCTCAATGCCCTCACGTTCCGCCCTCTCGTCAAAAAGGGAGAACATTTCGTTCAGCATGGCAACAGTTTCGTCTGCAGACATTCCGCTGCTCATCTTTGTGAATCCGACAATATCGGTGAAAAGAACAGTTGCCTTTGGAATCCTGTGGGCAATCACCCTGTCTGGATGTTCGGTCAGCTCCTTTGCGACATCCCTTGGAAGAATGTTAAGAAGCAGATGCTCGGCCTTTTCGTTTGCCACACGAAGCTCGCGGGTCCTGATTTTTACGGTCTCTTCAAGCTCCTTTTTGTAACGCTCCAGCATTTCAACCTCAAGACGGTGCGCCCGCTCGACAGCCAAATTCAGATTCTGAAGCTCGAACACATACAAGACAATCACCATTCCTACCGTTGACAAAGAGCCAAGCGCAAGCCCGTTAGCAAAAAATTGAAGCACGGACATAATCATCGGAAAAACAATAAAAAGAACCAACGGAAGAAAATTTCTCCACGGAATTTTTTTTCTGTGGTAGATTAGGCACACCAGCTGGAAAGACAGCGAAACGAAAGGAATTATATACGAAACAATTCTCCCGTTCTGGCGGACATAGTTGTTCGTCTCATCGACTTTGTAATAGAGACCAAAGAATTCAGCTACAACCAGACAGCTAATCCCGAGCAGAAAAATAAAATCCACAATGTTGAGCAGGACAGGACTTTTTTTTAGACCAACCTCATGCAGGAAAATATCTTTCATGTAAATATTGAAAATAAATATGGTCATAAGAGCAAAGAAATGGTCCAGAATCTTTGAAAGCCTTACAACTATGTAAGCAAAATGACCAGGAGTTCCACGGTATGCATATGAAAATTCAACCGCACTCAAAAGGCAAAGCGCGGAAAGTTCCAGAAAAAAAAGGACCATCTTGCGTGACCGGGACATGTTCTTTGTAATCAAGGTCAAAAGCATAATGATTGCACAGATTCCCTGTATAAAATTGATAATAGAAATCTGATTCTCTCTCAAAAATTCCATAAGCTAAATCCTGCGACGAAACTGATTTTTTTGAATCAGTCCACAAAATTAAAGAACCACCGATTTTACTAACCAGTGGCTCCTTAAATGCGAACACATCCCAATATCATGCCGAAATATCAAACACAGCACCCGGTTCAGGCATTAATCCCGCCAGACCATAAGTTGCAGGCCCTGAGGCGGCAAAAGAAGTTTTAATCTGCTTTTGATAAGTATAAATCATGCTGTCCAGGCTAAAGTTGTCGGAAACATTCACAGCCTCCGGCTCCGGCACAGTCTTTTTCATGGAAACCAGCTTATCAATCAAAGTGTTCAGCAAACGGATTCTGTTTACAGACACTCCAACCTCACCCTTTTCTGCCGGTGTTCCCTTCACGTGCTCAAACTGTGTGTACAGGGCAACAGAGTTCTTTACCGGGACATGCAGGCTTCCTGATGCGGATGAAAAAACCGTGTTATAGGTTGATGCGTTCAATGTAATATCCTTTGCATACATAGGCACCTCCTAGGCTGGAACATCCAACCTTCAGAAATTCTATCGGACGAATTTCAAAATTTGTTGAATTTTTTCTGAAATATGGTCGCAGAATTTTGCCTAAACACATTGGACAAAAAAAAGGACCCCAACAAGTGATACTATCACCAGTTCGGATCCTTATACTAATGGATGAAGCTATTATTAGGCAACCTCTAAAAACTATTATATTGAGGTTGCCGTCGAGTTTAAAAGCCCGAAATTGCGGGCTTTTAAACATCGCATTTTCAAAGTTACCTCGAAAAACTGAAGTTTTTCGAGGTTCCCATTAGTTAAATGCTTCCAACAAAGCTTGTCCACCAGCATTAACAAGGGCAGCTGTGCAGGCCACAACTACGATTGTCATGATGATACCCAGAGCCAAACCGATGATACCAAGAATCATACCGATTTTTCCCAGCTTCTTCTTTGGCAGGTCCTTCTTGATTGAAATCGCACCGAGAACGATAGCGACTACACCACAGATAGAACCAATCCATCCCATGCTAGGAATCCAACATCCTACGAGAGAACAAATACCACATACCAATGCAGCAATTTCCATTTTTTCTTCTCCTGTTTTTTTGTGGCCATCGAAATCTTTTTTTTAGTCCCTCCGTGTGCGACGCAAACCAAGCGACAAAAATCCCGACAGTACCCACATTCTTTAATTTAATTTTAACATGATATTTTTGATTTTGCAAACAAAAAATTTTAAAAAATTCATAAAAAAAAACGCCCCCCGAAAAATCGAGGGACGGAAAATTAAGGATTGTATAGTTCGCAGCAAAAACTAAGAACGCCTTTAATTTTTACTCCTTTACACCACCAGCTGTTGCACCGGAAACGATGTTTCTGGAAAGGAAAAGGTAAACGATAATCAACGGAACGATTGCAATACAAATCTGCATGTAGACCTGTCCAAGATCGAACTTTGAGTAATCGGCAGAACGGAGCTGGGCAATCAAGATTGGAATTGTCTTTTTCTCCTTTGAACTGACGACCAAAGCAGGAACGAAGAAGTTGTTCCAAGAACTTACGAAGCTAAAGATTGCCTGAACAGCAATGGATGGCTTCATCATTGGAATTACGATTGTATTGAACGTCCTGAACTCGTTGCATCCGTCAACGCGGGCCGCCTCAACTATAGAGTACGGAAGTGTTGATTCCATAGCCTGATAGATATAGAAGAAGACGATTGGAGCCGCAATTGCTGGAACATAGAGCGAAACCAGGTTGTCCATCATGTGCAGGGTTGTGAGGAGTTTGATGAAACCAAGTGTTGAAACCTGGGTCGGAACCATCATAACCGCCATGATGAATGTGAACGCACCCTTTCTTCCCTTGAAGCGGTACATATAGATACCATAGGCTGTCATGGAAGAGAAGTATGTTGTAAGCACTGCCGTCATAAGAGAAACATAGACAGAGTTGAACAGCGCCTGAAGAATTGGAATGTTCTTGTTGCTGAACAGGTTAACTATGTTCTTTCCAAAGAAAGCTCCCGGCAGAGCGGAAAATCCATTCTGAATCTGAACGTGCGAACGCGTAGCGTTGACAATCAGGATGAAGAAAGGAAAGAGTGATAAAAACGCCAGAATGACCAGAACAATGTAGCACAGAGTTCTTCTTATGGTAAGGCTGGCGGCCTGACTTTTGTAACCAACGTTGTCCATTATTTATTACCTCCTTCCCTGATACTGCTTCATGTTTGACTTGTAGACGATAGAGCTGAGTATGCCGGTCACAGCAAACAGAATAACAGAAATTGCACCGGAAACACCATAGTTCTTGCTGGACAGGTTTTTGTTCAGGTACATAATCAACGTCATTGTAGTACGGTTTGGAGTACCCGCGCCGTTTGACAAAATCTGAGGAACATCGAACATCTGGATACCACCAATCATTGACGTGATGAACACGTAGATGAAGATTGGCATCAAGAGCGGCATTGTCACCTTGAAGAAGACCTGTGTTGGGGAAGCACCGTCAATACGGGCAGCCTCGAACAGACTTTCATCGATTCCCATGATACCCGCCATCAAGAGGATGGTTGTGTTTCCGTACCACATAAGGAAGTTCATGGCCGCAACCAATGTTCTTGTCCAACCAGTGTGCTGCATATAGCGGAGCGGATTTTCTGCATCCATCCATCCCAGCTTTATGAAGATGCTGTTGATTGGACCGGCATCGGAGAACAATGTGAAGAACAACATTGAGAAAGCTGATGCCATGATAAGGTTCGGCATGTAGATAACGGTCTTGAAGAACTGCTGGAACTTGAGCTTAAGCTCGGTGTTGGTGAACCATACAGAAAGAACCAGAGAGATTACAATCTGGGGGATGAATCCCATAATCCACATGACGATTGTGTTCCAACCGTACTTGAGGATGTCGCTCTCAAAAACCGTTCTAAAGTTCTTTGCCAACGCCCATTCCTTCTTTCCGACCAAATCACTTGCGCTCTTGACAAAGGACTCGGCAGATTTGCCCATGGAAGACTTTGCCAGCTTGTTGAAGGCTTTCATAAATCTGGTCGGCACACCGGAGATGTCTGCGAGACTGTTCTTCACCTTTGCGGTAAATGCCTCGTCAACAGCGGATACGGTCGCCTCTGACGCAAGTTTGTCCAGATTTGAAACAACCCTGTCATAGTTCTTTCCATATTTTTCGCTTAAACCCCATTCCTCGTTTGCGACGAATGCCTTTGTCGCATCGGTAAGCTCTTTTGGAGATTTGCCCAGATACGCCTTGGCCATTTTGTCAAAGGAGGAGTTGAAATTCACGTTTGATGTGTCCATGAGGCTTGCGGTGCTAAGAATTGTTTTTCTTACTGTCGCAACCGTCTGCTCATCAACATTTCCCGAAACAGAGAGAGAATTCAACGCATTCTGGACACCCTCTATATCAGATGTATAAAATTTTTCCTGTCCCTGGAAATAAGTTGGAACCTTGAAATTTGGTCCCTCAACCTCAAGACCAACATTGTACTGTTCAACAAAGGTGTTGACAAATGTCATTACAAGCGGAATGAGAGAGAAAACCAGATAAATAAGGAAGAAAGGTGCAATAAAGAAGTATCCCCACCTGTCATATTGCACTGTATGTTTTTTCTTAGATTTTGCTATTGTTTTTTCCGACATACAATCCTCGTGTTTTTAATTAGAAATTTTCCTAGATAACGGTTTTTTTATCCGAAATAATGGAAATTCTGAAAAAAAAACAGCAGACGCAAGTATTTTTTGTCTGCTGTTTTGTTTGCCCAAAACACCCATGGCGAACCACGGGTGCTTAAAAAGCATTGGCTAATTATCTAGTCAGGTTAGGATACTTTTCCTTGATTGCTGTGTAGAAGTTCTCCCATGCTGTGGCTTCATCAACCTTTCCGTTGAAGTAGTCGTGCATAGCAGCCTGAAGCTCCTCGTTCATACCCTGATCGTATGGAGAGATTGTTGACTTGTCGATAGACTTTGCAGACTTCAGGAAGAAGCTGATGTGGTTCTGTCCACCAAGGAATGGGTTACCATAGTCGCTGTTAGCAACTGCTTCCATAGCCTTCTCGTTGTTTGTGAAGTCACCCTCTTCCTTTGCGATGCGAGTCATGATGGTGTCATCAGTTGTCAACTTGGCAAGGATGTCCTTAACAAGAGTCTTGTTGTCTGTTCCAGCAGCTGCGCAGATCCAAGTTCCACCCCATGAGTAGCCCTGTGGTCCTTTGCAGAATGCCCAGTCGCCATAAGATCCAGTCTCAGCATCTCCAACCTGTGGAGCGAGAGAGAAGTCGATGAACCAAGCCGGTCCGAAGTAGCAGAATACTTTTCCGTCCTTCTTTGCACCGTCCCACTGCTCCTGTGACCAGAGGGAAGCCTTGTTGTTGTAGCCCTTGTCTGTGTAAATCTTCTGCTGAGCAACCCACTCGCGGATTGAATCATCAACGTTGATCTTTCCGTTAACAACCCATGGAGACTTCACGTTGTCAGAGAATACGCGGTAGTCATCATCTGGACCAGAAACCATGAAGTAGCCCTTTGCCTTTGCATCAGCAGCAACCTTGTCGAAGTCTGCCCAGTTAGAAATCTTTGCCTGAACTGCATCTGGATCGTCTGTTCCGAAGAGGTCCTTTGCGATTGAGCGGCGATAGATAACACCAGCTGGACATGCCTGCCATGTAAGACCCTTGAGCTTTCCACCGGCTGTCATGATGTCCTTTGTATACTGATACTGCTTTGAGAGGTCAGCATCTGTAAATCCGAGGTCAGCCTTTACATCGAGAGCATAAGGTGTGTCTGTGTACTTGAGAGCATAGTCAGCCTCTACAAGGAAGATATCAACCTTGTCATCTGCCTTTGCTGAAGCCTGCTGAGCAAGAACTTCGTCCAACTTGTCCTGATAGGCGTTGCCCTGGTTAGGAGTAATAACCCAGTTTACCTTTACGTCGCCGATTGTGTCATTGGCTTCGTTGTATCCTGGATAGTACTTCTTAACACGGGTCTGGAACTCTTCATTCCAAACATAAATGTTCAGAACCTTTCCCTCTGCAGCAACTTCTTTCTTGTCACCAGCAGCTGGAGCCTTATCATTCTTCTGACAACCAACAAACAAGCATGATGCTGCAACAACAGCAGCAAAACCTGCTACCAACATTTTTTTCATACAAATTACCTCCTGTTTTTGGCATGTATGATTTTTTCTAAAATTAAGTAGTGTTATAGGAAACACATACCCAAATAATATCACACTTTTCCAACAAGTCAATACTTTTGACCTCTTTTTACGGAATTTGACAGTGATTTTTTCACTTTTTTCCATAATTTTTTTTGAATTTCTCAAATTTTTCCGACATTTTTCACTTTTTTCTGTAACTTTTAGCTAAAAAAAATATTTTTCTTTCCTTGCCAAATCAAAAATCAGCGAACTCTTCCTATAATATCAAACTAAATCCCAAACTGCCGATACTATTTTTTGTATGGGGAAACCAGCGCTCTTCCCCGACAATTTTTTTATGAGAGGACCAGACATGAAAAATTTCCGCAAGATTTTTATCGCCGCAATCTTTTTTTCAGTTTTTTCTCCGTCGCTTTTTGGAGAGACAAGGGTTTCCGCCGAAAGACAGAAGTTGATTGACTATGGTCTCACCTTGCAGGGAACACCATACGTTTGGGGAGGAAAAACACCTTCCACTGGACTCGACTGCAGCGGATTTGTCGGATATGTCGCAAAACAGGCCCTTGAGAAAAATATCACCGGAACCGCCGCCATGATGTACAAAAATCTGGAGCACATAAGCCCGGAGGAACGAGAGCCAGGCGACCTGATTTTCTTTGCCGTAAAATCTGGCAGCACATACAATATCACTCACGTGGGAATCTACCTTGGACTTTACCATGGAGAAGGCAAACTTGATGGCGAAAGAATCTTCCTCCACTCGGCGAGCGACGGAAAATACACCGGGGTAATCGTAAGTTCAATAAACGACAGCTATTGGGGAAAGCATTTCTACGGATACGCAAGATTTCTCCCCCCGACACCAGTTCCGGAACCGGAGCAGGAAATCCAGATGAAGGAAGATGTCGCAAAATCCACAGTTCCCATTCCATCCAATGTTCCGGCCGACATTCCGACCGAAACACCCGCAAATGCCGAAACCAGCGAACCAAATCTGCCGACACCGGGAAAACTTTTGTCCACGGATGATTTGGACACAGGCAACATGTAACAAAGTTCCGGCGACGGTTGTTCTATAGGCATGAAACACACAGGAAAATACATTTACGCGCTTGTCTATCTGCTGGTTCTCCTTGGATTGGCAAGCTGTTCAAGCAAAGTCAGCATCACCGCAAAAACAGATGGCGGGGCCGATGTCGAATTTTCAACAAGTTTTGGCAAGGTCCTGTCCGACACAATAAAATCCGTCTCGTCATCAATGGGAAAATCCAAGTCCACCAACTTTTTCTCCGCCGACGTAATGCGAGAATCAATGAAGGACTCCGATTTTTCCAACGTGAAAGTCTCCACGCCAAACGAAAACTCGCTGGACATGAGCGGAACACTTCCGGCGGCAAACAAACAGACCCACGCAACAGGAACTCTCAGGGCGGCAGATTTTGTCTCATGCGGCTCCAACGTGCTTGCCCTAAAGATTTCCCCAAAAAATCTAAAGACATTCGCCGGAGGTCTCCCCCAGTCCACCAAAAACTATCTCGACCTGTTCATGGCACCGGTTTTCACTGGCGAAACCATGTCAAAGGACGACTACAAAATGCTGATTGCCTCAATCTATGGTGAAAACATAGCAAAGGAGCTTGACCAGTCGGCAATAAACGTGACACTTGCCCCTCCAAAGGGGAAGAGCATAAAAAACGCCGCTGTCCCCAAAAATGGCTCGGCTGATTCAAACAAGGCGACATTCAGCATCCCCCTGCTTGAATTTTTGACACTGACCACAGAAAAAACATACAGCATACAATGGTGATTTGACTTTTTAAAAAACAGGAGTATTCTATAGGTAGAGGGATTTAAGTTCCCCTTAAAAAACAAAATCAGGAGCTGCTAAATGAAAAAATCATCAGCGTTTGCCGGTCTCTTCGCGGGGATTCTGGCGTTGTTAACTTTTTCTTGCGAATCATTGGATGGACTGGTCCAGGCACCCACTGCCGAAGTGAAATCAGTTTCAATAGCCGGTGTAGATTTGGACGGCATTTCGTTCAACTGCAACTATGCGGTCAAAAATCCTTACGGCGTGTCCATATCGCTCAAAAACATTTCGATGGACGTGGACTGTGACAACAAAAAAATCACATCGGCATCAACAAGGAACGGACTGAACCTCAACGCCCAGTCCACCACAACAAACACCGCAACTTTCAAGGTTCCATACACGGCAATACTTGACCTTGCAAAATCCTATGTCTCGTCAAAGACACTCCCGTTCAACATCGACGGCTCAATCACAATCGACACAAGCAGGATTCCGGCAATGGCGGCACTTGGAACAACATCGCTGACTCTTCCAATTAAAACCAATTTCGAGGTCCCTGTTTTCAAGCCAACACTTTCGGTCGCAAACTTCAAAGTAAAGATGCCATCGTTCAACGAGATTCTAAATCAGCTTAAGGGCGGACTTGGACTCATAAAGGCCACCCAGATTGCGACAAAACTCATTTCCGGCGAAAAACTCACTGCGGACATTCTTGATGGAATCGCGATGGACATTGATTTTACATTCGACCTGAACGTAGGAAACGAGGGAGCGGCTGACTGGAATTTCAAAATCAACGAGTGCGCAATCAACACAAAAACCGGAAGCATTGCGGATGTTGGGCCAGTCTCCAAAAACACGACCGTCTCATCCAAAAAATCAACAGTCCCGATGAAGGCAACCTTGAACACAATCGAGGCGGGTGCGTTTATAATCCAGCTTTTGAACAAGAGCGGCGAAAATCCGACGTTCTCCTTAAACTCCGCACTCACCTTCCCCGACACAAGTTACGCAAAAAACATTCCGCTCAACTATTCGGTCGAGATTCCGCTTTCAAGCATAGCCCGCTAACTTTCCCAAAAGCAAACCGGGGTGTTCCTATTAGGAATGCCCCTATTTTTTTTCAGACAAAAGTTTCAGATACTCCCCGTCGTCCATTTTGGAAGATTCCACCGCGTCGATTATCGCTTCGGACAATGTTCTGCAGGCAAGTGTTCCAGCAATGTTCACGTCGGATTTTACTCCTCCCATGCTGATTGCATAGATTGTGTCGCCGTCAGCACCAGTTCCGACCGGATTTATGCTCCTACCAAGAGCCGCCCTTGTCATGTATGCAATCTTGCTCATCTCCTGCTGGGAAAAATCTCCGTTGGTAATCACCGCACCGATTGTCGTGTTCATGCCATGCGGAATTGACGACTGGATTTTATACATCTCCTCTTCCACGCTTGCAAAAGATTTTCTGTCCTCGGTCAAAAGCCCCGCAATCTTCTGTCCGTTTTTCCAATCAAAAATATCACCGAGCGCATTTACGATTACGACCGCACCCATTTTAAGCTCGCCGACCTGGAAAGCCGCATAACCGATTCCAGCTTTCTGAGAACTCGCCATCCCACGGATTTTTCCGACCGTCGCTCCAGTGCCGCCACCGACAGAACCGCTTACCGGACTGTTTTTTTCTGCCGCGACACAGGCATCATAACCCATCTGAAAATCAGGACGGACTTTTGAAGAACCAAGCCCCAAATCAAAAATGCAGGACTGGGGAACAATCGGAACGACGATATTTCCAAGATGGAAGCCCATGTTTTTTTCTTCCAGATATTTCATCGCACCGCTGGATGCAGCAAGGCCATAGGCAGAACCGCCCGAAAGCAAAAGTGCCGTGACAGACTGTTTTGCGGCAAGAGGAGTAAAAAGATATGACTCACGTGCAGCAGGCCCGCCACCGCTTATGTCGATTCCGCAAGTGTTCGGCTTATCAAAAACAATAGCTGTAACTCCGGTCATTGCATCGTAATCCTGCGCATTCCCAATCCTGAATCCCCCGATGTCAGAAATGTTGATTTTTTTGATTTCCATAAATTTACTCCAGATTATAAAGTTTAGGACATTTCTATTTTTATGTTTAATTTTTGAAAGTTTACTTTAATTCTGTAAGCAGCTGAATAAGATATTCCCACCAAATCGGTGATGTAAAATTCTTTGTAAAACTGCCGGCAAAAAGAAATCGACGCATCTCTTTTAGAAAAGAATCTTGTCCGTCCTTTATTTCAAGAATTCGCGAAGAAAATTTTTCATCATAATCCGAAATTGAAATTTTTCTATCAGAAAGTTTCTGCTCAAGCAAAGCCGGATTTTTACTGACATTTTTTCGTGAAAGCCAAAAAATATCCCATAAATCACGATTCTTTACGCGGTTCGGACGGTTTGCAAAGGCGATGAGCTTGTCACAAAGAATTTCTTCAAGACTTTCCGCATACAAAAATAAATCAGAAGTTCCAAAATCAACTCCGTAGTAATTATTTGGGATACGGATTTTTCTGTCGCGGGAAGGAAGGTGACAGATATCTATATTAATCTTCTGTGCCGGAAAATCTGGTCGCTCCGATTTTGTGATTACCTTGATTTTCCATGTATCTGTATTTCCTTCTTCCTTGTGCGGTTCTGTTACCGTGACCGAAAGATTGTACTTTTGCTCCAGCTTTTCGGAAAGCGTCTTTCCAAAATCAACAAGACTTTCTTTGGAAAAATCAAAATTGCTTGAAAAATCCAAATCCTCACTTAAACGCTCGGAGTTGTAGCACATACGGAGACAAGTTCCGCCCATGAACGTAAGTTTTTCAAGGAATCCGGCTTCATTCATTATCCTGAGGATGTCATGGTGCAATACCTCTTTCTCAACAGCGGTTTGCAATTCAGACAGCTGAGGATTCTGAGACATAACTTTTTTTATAAGAATGTCAAAAGCATTCATAACGCCAACTCCTTTTTGGCTGATCCATCAATCAAATCCACGGTTGTTCGTTTTGCGTCAATCATGTCTTGATATGCCTGCGCAGGATTTGCTTTCAGCATTTTTGCCCCGGAATCAATAAAAAGATTATCATAAATCTTTGAAAAATCTTTTGCCGTATGAACAAATTCTATAGTTCCGAACTGCCCGCAATCGATTGTCCCGCTTCTTCCTGTTGTCATAATAGTAAGATACGATGGCATTTGCTGCGAAATAATTGAATGCTCGCAAAGAACAGTTTCAAGGCTGATATAACTCATGCATCCGGCACGAAGCTTCGCCGCAGTTCTATAAAGCACAGTTGATTTTTCTGTTTCAGCTTTGGCAAAAACATAAACGCCCTTGCAGACACGGGTTAGAATATGCTTTGAAACACATCTGGAAAGAATCATGTTCTTGTTTGAGTCTGTAATGAACGGCAGCAAATTCCTTAAATCTGCTTTTGAATAAACAAAATGCTCATTTGAGGAAAAATCTTCCAGAATCTTTTCAAATTTGACAATCGGCTGCATACTTTACAAATTATAACACATATTGTTATGATTTGTAAATCAACCTTCACTTTATCGTCCGCGTTCAACAATCACATCCAGAATCTTCTCGGCCACTTCCTCTTTGCTCATTTTCGGAAGTTCCGTCACCGAATCTTTTGTAATCAGGGTGACAACGTTTGTGTCGCCGCCGAATCCTGCACCCTCCGTTTTGAGTGAGTTTGCGCAAATCATGTCCAGATTTTTTTTCTCAAGTTTTGCCTTTGAGTTTTCCAGCATGTTCTGGGTTTCCATTGAAAATCCGCAGACAAACTGATTCGGTCCTTTGTTTTTTCCAATATACGCAAGAATATCCTCGGTGCGCTCCAGTTCCAGAACCGAATCTCCGTCGTGCTTTTTGATTTTTTCATCGCTCACGTTCGCTGGTCTGTAATCAGCAACTGCGGCGGCTTTTACAACGATGTCGCACTCGGGAAACTCTTTTTTTACCGCATCTGCCATTTGAGCCGCTGAAACAACATGAACCGTTTTTACAAAAGGAAGCTCCTTTAGATTCACAGGCCCCGAAACCAAAGTCACACTCGCACCACGGGAAGCTGCAACCTTTGCAATTGCATACCCCATTTTTCCGGACGAATGGTTTGTGATGTAGCGCACAGGGTCAAGGGATTCCTGAGTTGGTCCCGCCGTAACCAGAATCTTTTTTCCGCGCAAATCTTTTTGATAAGAAATCTCGTTTTCAATAAAGGCAAAAAGCGTTTCGGGTTCAGGGAGCTTTCCTTTTCCAGTGTCGCCGCAGGCAAGATAACCAGAGTCGGAATCAATAATCTTCATTCCATAACCGGCGCATTTTTTAAGGTTGTCCTGAGTCACTTTATTTTCAAGCATACGAGTGTTCATGGCAGGCGCAATCAGTTTGGGACAGTTACATGCAAGAAAAGTCGTGGTCAGCATGTCGTCCGCAAGACCGTTTGCAACTTTTGCAATCACATTCGCGGTGGCGGGGACAATCATAAAAAGGTCGGCCTGTTTTGCAATCGAAACATGTTCAACGGAAAATTCAAAGTCCCGGTCAAAAGTTTCGACAAGACACTTGCGCCCGGTCAAAGTTTCAAATGCAATCGGGTTGATAATGTTCGTCGCATTTTTTGTCATAATCACCTGAACCGTGCATCCAGATTTAACGAGCATACTTGCAAGCGCAGCAGATTTATAGGCCGCAATGCTTCCGCTCACTCCAAGAATTATAAATTTTCCTTTAAGCATATTTCCTCCCTTTCAAAATCTGATTAAAATCTGTGGGTATATGAAATCCCCGCCTCAATTGATTTAAAATCCGCTCCCGGCACATCAACAGTGTCAAGGGCAAAATCATTTTCGCCAGCATAAGAAATATAGCTCACACCCTTCATCACAAGCGAACCACGGAAATCCGCAAAGATTTTTAACGAAGATTTTTTTGTCAAATTATATCCAATCGACACATCTATTTTTCCGGCATTAAAAAAACCATAGAGCAAATCAACAAAAACAAGCGAACGTTCATAATGGTTGTCGATTGATGCCGCAAACGCAAACGGACTGACCGCAAACGAAAAGTCCAGCGCAACTTTGTTTTCATCAACACCAGACATCCCTAGTCCCAGCCAAAAGATTGCCCAGTGGCGGTCCAGACCAACAGTCTTTTTGCTCTCGGGATAGTAAACAGCGCGCCAACCTTCGTCGTTCCAAGCCCGGTAACAGCCGTCCGAATCTTTGGTTTTGTCATTGTATTTTCCGTAAAGCCCCCACGCCGTCATGGAATTGTACGTGTAGTCAAAATCAAGAAAAGCGGACAAAGTAAAATTCGGTTTGTCAACAATGTCGTATGAAAATCCACCGTCAAGCTCCAAAACAAAATTGGTCTTGTTTTTGCTTTCCGTGTAGTTTGTTTTTATGGAAGCCTTCTCCGTTGGAACATTTGGCAGCAAAACCACATTCTTCCAGTCGGAATCGGACATTAGTCCTGTATAAATTGGGACCGCGAATTTTAATCCGCTTGACCAGACGCTGCGTTTTGTTTTCCAAAAAAAATCCAGTCCAAAAAGCATCAGGGCCTTCTGCTCCCAATCCAGCTCACTCAGTTTTGCCTGATTCAAATTTCCATTTGTGTCCGTGTATTTGCAAAAAACATATTCCCCCTGCTGACCGGTGTAGAACGAAATGGACGGACGCATACTGAATACGGTTTCAGCAAACGCCGTGTGGAATGAGAAAATCAAAATCAGCAGAAAAAATTTTTTTGCCATAAAAATCGGCGGCCCCTATTCCTCTCCCCCAAGCGGGTCAATCTTATAGATTTTTGCAAGCTGTTTTCTCAGCGCATCAAGGTCCTTTTGATATGGAGATGTGAGCGTCATTTTTTCGTTTGTCGTCGGATGGACAAAAGTTAAAGAATATGCGTGGAGCGCAAGCCTGCTCAAAAGTGGTCGCTCCTCAATTTCGTCTCCGTTCCATCTTTTTTTCAGCTCGCTAAGTCGCACTGCTTTTTGGTTGCCCGAATAAAGCGGGTCGCATACTATTGTGACTCCGTTTTCCTTAAGATGCACCCTAATCTGATGTGTCCTGCTTGTCCTTGGTATTGCCTCAACCCATGAAAATGGACCGCAGCTTCCCAAAAGTCTGTAGTCGGTGACTGCATTTTTTCCAGTCCGCTGATTTACCGTGGTCCTATGTCTCTGGTCCCCGTCAGGAACAAGCTTTAAATCAACATGGAGATTTTGCCACATCGGATGTCCATGGACAAGACAGTGATAGATTTTCTCAACCGTCATTTTCTGGAACTGCTCCTGCAACGCCTCCTGGGATTTTTGATTCCTTGCGTAAACCACAATCCCACTTGCGTCGGTGTCAATTCGGTGGACGGCAAAAAGGGTTCCAAATTCCTTGGACGCACATTCATCCAGACGCGGGGAGTCCAAATCGTATCTGTCCGCAGCAACCAGATATCCGCTTTTTTTGTTGAGCACAACAATATCATCGTCACTAAAAATCACAGAGTAATCAACATTCTTCATAAGGAAGATTATAGGCTATCTCTAAAAAAAAATCAAAAGCGTATTGAAAAAACTATTTCCATGTAGCGCTTGCGTCCCCGGTGATTGGAATCTGTTCACCAAGATACTTTGGTTTTGCGTTGAACAGCACCTCAAAAAATGCCTTGACCCTTGCCATGCACTCCCGCAGATTCCACCAGTTCTTCATTTCGCTCCGATAACGGACAAGCTCCGGGGCCTCGTATCCGACAATATCCAAACCAAGTTTTCTTCCAATATATACAGCGCGCGCAAGATGGAATTTTTGGGTCACGACAACCGCATTGTCCACACAAAAAACGTCCCTCGCCCTGTACATTGTCTCGTAAGTTGAAAAACCTGCGTGGTCCAAAAAAATCAAGTCCTCATCGACACTGTAAATCTGTGTCATAAAATTCTTGATTTTGTTAACCTCGTCGTATTCAACCGTCCCATGGTCCCCGGAAACCAAATATTTTTGCGCCTTGCCATTTTTATAAACATTGATTGCACCCTCAACCCTGTCCCGCACAACATGGGAAACAGAATTTTGATACACCGCCGCACCCGGAATGATTGCCACATATTTTTCAGGAAGGTCCGAAATGTCCGTGTAGATATAGGGTCTGGAAAAATTTATCACATACAGATTGATTCCAACCACCGCCAAAACCACCAGCAGAATCAACCCCAGCATCCCCAGAAAAAATTTTTTCATAAAAAACTCCGGCCCAATTATAAACCATTTTCACAGATTTTTTCTACTGACCCAAAATTCATCGACCGAAGCTTCAATTACTTCAACCCATGATTGAAGTGCGATTGAAATTGACATTGAAGTAGGATTGAAGTAACTTCAAACTCTCCCCTCCAAAATTATTTTATCCTTTCAGCATCAAACATTTTGCTCTTAAGGAACACACCCAGGCTTTCCTTCCAGTCCGGTAGATTTATTCCAAGTGCCTTCTGGATTTTATCTTTTGACAGCACCGAATATGCAGGTCGTTTTGCGGGGGTCGGATATTCTTCCGTCGCACATGGGTTTACGGTGCAGTCCCTGTTTGTAATCCATCCACATTCGATTCCCTGCTTCTTAATTTCATTAGTAAAATCCCACCAGGTAATCTCACCCAAATCAGTGCAGTGGTATATTCCGTAATCGATATTCGCTCCGCACACAATTTTTAAAATCACAGAGGCAAGGTCCCCTGCAAAAGTTGGAGAGCCCTTTTGGTCGTTTACAACCTTGACAGAATCATGGGTATTCATTGCTCGAATCATCGTGTAGACAAAATTTTTTCCGGCCCAACCATAGAGCCATGCAGTCCTTATGATGTAAAACTCGTCCGTCTCCTCGGCAATCGCTTTTTCTCCGTGCGCCTTTGTGACTCCATAAACGCCAATCGGATTTATCTCCATGTCTTCGCTTCGTGGAGTGTCCGCATTTCCATCAAAAACATAGTCGGTTGAAATGTGAATAAGTTTCGCACCGATGTGTTTTGCAAGGCGGGCAATATTCCTTGGTCCATCCGCGTTAAGTTTTTCCGCAAGCTCATATTCGGATTCAGCCCTGTCAACGGCAGTGTAGGCCGCACAGTTGATTATGAAATCAATTTTTTTGCCCGCCGTAAAATTTTCGGTCGCAGTCGCATCGGTAAAATCAACGTCGCGGTCGGTTCCGATAAAATCAATTTTATTTTCCTCAAGCTGCCTGGCCACTTCGGTTCCAAGCATTCCTTTGTTTCCAATCAGCCAAATCATAAAATCCCCCGGCTATCTGCATGAATAATTTTTCTGAATCCAATCCTTGTATGCGCCGCTTTTGATGTGCTCAATCCATTCCGAATGATTCAGATACCATCTTATTGTGGAAAGAAGCCCCTGCTCAAAAGTCATCTTGCGTTCCCAGCCGAGCTTTGTTTTTGCCTTTGTGCAGTCGATTGCGTATCGCCGGTCGTGTCCCGGTCTGTCCTTAACATAAGTGATTGTCTTTCTCACATCGTCTGGATTTTTTCCAAGCTCTTTTGCGGTCAAATCAATCACCGTGTTCAGAAGGCGGATGTTCTCCCATTCGTTTTCACCGCCAAGATTCCATTTTTCTCCGGCGGGCGACTGATTCACAATCTGCCATACACCGCGGTTGTGGTCCTCAACATAAATCCAGTCGCGGATATTTTTTCCGTCACCATACACCGGAAGATTTTTTCCCTCCCTGATGTTTGAAATCATTAGCGGCAGAAGTTTTTCCGGGAACTGGAACGGACCATAATTGTTCGTGCAGTTTGACAAGGTAATCGGAAGACCGTAGGTGTGGTAGTATGCCATGACGATATGGTCGCTCGATGCCTTTGATGATGAATACGGAGAGCGCGGGTCATAGGGTGTCGTCTCAAGGAAATAGCCGGTTTCGCCCAGAGTGCCGTAAACCTCGTCGGTTGAAATATGGTGGAACAGAACATCGTCGCGCTGATTGTCGAGAGAAACGTTCCAATAATTTTTTGCCACATCAAGAAGAGTGAAAGTGCCCATCACGTTTGTCTTCATAAACGCTTCGGGTCCGAGAATCGAACGGTCAACATGGCTTTCCGCCGCAAAATGGATTACGGTGTCAATGTCGTACTGCTTAAAAATCCGTTCAATCTGCGCCCTGTCACAGATGTCTACCTTTTCAAAAAAATACCTGCGCTTTGATTCATCAACGCCGCATCCATATTTTTCTTCGATATCCTTCAGGCTCTCCGCATTACCGGCATAAGTCAGGCAGTCAACGTTTATAATCCTGCCATGAAAATCAGCATCAGTAAAATCCGCACCCCCGGCCGTACTTTCACCAAAAAGATAGTGGATGAAATTGCATCCGATAAATCCGCAGCCGCCGGTAATTAGGATGTTGGTTAGTTTTCTTTTTGCCATGTCAGTCTCCAATCCATTTTCCGCTCAGGTCAAAATATTTTCCATTCAAATCAAATGCCGGATGTTTTCCGTCTTTCTCAGAAAGAAGCGGCTCAATTTCCGGTGCAACAGATTTCCAGTCAATTCCAATCGTCGGGTCGTTCCACATAAGTCCGCCTTCGCCCTTGGGGTCGTAAAAATCGGTGCACTTGTAGGCAAAGACGGCGGTATCGGAAAGCACATAGAATCCATGCGCGAATCCTTCTGGAATGTAAAACTGGTTCTGCTTTTCGGAATCCAGAATGACCCCGTAGTATTTCCCGAATGTAGGGGAGCCATTCCTCAGGTCAACCGCGACATCATAGACACGGCCGGATACCGCGCGGACAAGTTTCCCCTGTGGATGCCTTGTCTGAAAATGCAGCCCCCGCAAAACTCCCTTGGATGAGGAGCTCTGGTTGTCTATAATAAATTTCATTCTCAGCCCGGCATTAAAAAAATCTTTTTCTGAATACACCCCTATAAAATAGCCCCTTTTATCATTAAAAACTTTAGGCAGTATCTCATAGAGACCATTTATTTCAGTATCATTTACAAGGCATTTTTTGAATTCAAATATCATGTAATAATTTCCACTATTTTATCTCTCTGCAACATACTTAAGATAAGCACCATAATCGGTCTTGTATTCGATAGCCATATCAAGCATCTGTTCTTTTGCAATCCATCCCTTGCGGAACGCTATCTCCTCAATGCAGCTCACATACAGCCCCTGCCTTTTTTCGATTGTCGCGATAAAATTGGATGCCTCCAGAAGACCGTCGTAGGTTCCAGTATCAAGCCACGCCATCCCGCGTCCAAGCAGCTCTACAGAAAGAGTCCCCCGCTCCAGATATGCATTGTTTACAGCCGTTATCTCGATTTCACCACGCGCACTGGGTTTGACGGACTGTGCGATTTTTACCACATCGTTGTTGTAAAAATAGAGTCCAGGAACGGCATAGTTTGATTTTGGGTTTACAGGTTTTTCCTCTATTCCAAGAACCTTGCCTTCGGAATCAAATTCCACGACACCATAGGCGGTCGGATCCTTTACCATGTAGCCAAAAATAACAGCCTCTGTAGATTTTGATTCTATTTTTGAAACAACCCTTTTCAAAATAGTAGAAAACGCCTGTCCAAAGAAGATATTGTCGCCAAGAACCAAAGCAACGTCATCATCACCAATAAAATCTTTTCCAACGATAAAGGCATCCGCAAGACCGCGCGGCTTGTCCTGCACTGCATACGAAAAAGACATGCCCAACCATTTCCCGTCGCCAAAAAGCTCTTCAAAAAGATTGATGTCACGTGGCGTTGAGATTATCAGAACATCCCTGATGCCTGCAAGCATGAGACAGCTCAGGGGATAGTAAATCATCGGCTTGTCATAAAGAGGCAGAATCTGCTTTGACACAGCCCTTGTTATTGGATAAAGCCGGGTGCCGGAGCCTCCTGCCAGAATGATTCCTTTCATGCGCAATTCCTTCTACGGTGGTAAAGATTGAATTTGTAGAATTATAGACCAAAATTATGAAAATTTAAAGAGGACTCTTATTCTCGTGAAACGCATTTTTAAATCCTTGACATCGCATAAAACCCGAGTAAAATAAAGCTAGACTTTAGATTCCTCGGATTTTTTTATGTACATAAAGCGAACCTTGGAACAAACATTTATCGAAAGCGCCTCTTATTATCCTGTCCTTGCGCTCTGTGGGCAGCGAATATCACGAACAGGCTCGTAAAAATACCAAAAGTTTATTTTTTGGATACAGGCCTTGCAACCTATTTATGTCGCTGGCCAAATGCTGAAACCCTTGCAAATGGCGCAATGGCAGGTTCATTCTTTGAAACATTTGCAATCTCTGAAATCATCAAAAGCTATTACAATGTGGGCAAAGATTTAAACCTATACTACTACCGCGACATTGACAAAAAAGAAATTGACCTACTGATTGTAAATGCCGAAGGTATATATCCAATTGAAATAAAGAAAGCAAAAAATCCAAATGACGCGGACAAGAATTTCAGAGTTCTCTCAAAATTTGACCTTCCGCAAAAACCGGGAATCATAATATGCATGGCAGACGAACTCATGCCATACAACCGAGATACCTGGCTGTGCCCCATCAGCTTAATTTGAAAACAGCTCGAAACTTCGCCCTGCAAATACCATCCGGAATCAACAACGCGAAGCGTATTTTTTATGGGAGGGACTCTTAATGTTCGCCGTTGTGTTTTTACCTCGAATTATGGCAATTTTTTTTTATTTTGTTGAAATTTGCGATTTTCGATTGGCCCAAAATGGCTGTTTTCGCCCAGCGCTAACAACTTATGGCTTTTCCACTAAATTCATGTTATACTATAACTAGAGGAATTGCCTATGGGTGGAGTTGTTGGAGAAAAACATGCAGATGATTTGTTTTTGATTCAGATTCGTTTGTTTCGCTTGGCTCAGAATAAATGGCATCTTGATGAGGAACAATGCAGTGAGGTTTTCAACAAATATAAGATTTACGATTACATAGAAACTTGCTATGAGTTTTTCCATGTCCAGGGAGATGAGGCAAATCTTGCCGATATAGAAAGCTATCTTAAAAACAATGGGGCACAAATATGATTTTGACAGACGGAATCGAATTATATCATGCAAGTTATACTGCTGTTGAAAAAATTGATTTGTCTCTTTGTGCTGCCGGAAAAGATTTTGGTAAAGGATTTTATGTAACCACGGATTATAGCCAAGCCTGTCGTTTCATCAGGACTGCAATTGGGAAAGCCCTTAAAAATCATGTTGAAAATGTAGATTCTGGAACAGGATATGTTTCTGTTTATGAATATAAAACTGATAAATCGGCAAATATAAATTATTTTGAATTCAGGTCAAGCGATGAGGGCTGGCTACATTGCGTTGTCGCACACAGAAAAAGAGGCATTTTGAAAAATGAACTCGAAAAATGGCAGGACTATGATATTATTGCAGGAAAAATAGCAAACGATTCTACAAATCAAGTTCTTACTGCTTATATTAACGGCTTTTATGGAGAAGTCGGCTCTTATGAAGCTGATGAAACAGCAATAAAATTCTTGCTCCCAAACAACTTGTCCGACCAAATCTGTTTCAGAACGGAAAAGGCCCTCCAAAATCTGCATTTCAAGGGCTACAGGACTGTAAAACTGGAGGATTAAAATGGCATTAAGTAAATACGAATACAGCATGGAGTTACTAGCTGCCATGGCTTGTAAGACAATCGCAGAGCAAAAACAAATTTCCTTGATAAACGCCTTTGACAGTTTTATAAAATCAAAGACAGCCAAAATGCTTTTTGACGAGCGAACAGCCTTCTGGTGCAACGGCCCCGATTACATTGCCGACGAGTTTAATAGGGAGTTTTTAATTCCGAAAAATAGGGCATAGTCCCCCTGTCGTATTTTGGAATATTTCTATGAATTATGGCAATGGCTTTTTTTATTTGACCGAAATTGGCGATTCTGGTCAGGTTTTTAAAAAGAATTTTAAGCATCTTCCATTTTATAGAATTTATGTTCCCTATCAAGAAAAACAAGATAAAATGTGTCTGTTGACAGAGAATAGATTTTCGCAGCCGTTTCATCTACAAAAAATCCTACAATCCTGATTTTTTGATCTAATCTAAAGCGAGCCCATTATACTTCTCTGCATTTCATACTTTCGCTTAGTCATCCGAAACGCAAACGGAGAAATTACAAATCCATTTCGGCTTTCCCAGGCCAAGCGCATTTTTTTACTTACCCTTACATTGAAAAATTTTACAATTTTTGAGTTGAGTACTTGAAAAGCCCCTCGGACGCCATCATTTTTGAGGATTCGGATAAATGATTTCAACTTGCGAAGTAGAACCAAAATCGACCTCCTGCATCTTTCCTCCTCAAATTTGCTATACCTATTGTATTACTTTATAAATAAAAACAATATCAAAAAGCTCATAATTGACACCCCCCTGATTTTATACTATGCTTTTCGTCAATGCTAACTATTTTCTCTGATATCTACAAATACCGACAGATGATTTTCTCATTGGTGCACAAGGAGCTGAGGGGAAAATACAAAGGGTCTATTCTTGGCTTCTTTTGGACATTTCTGAATCCTCTGTTGCAGCTTTTAGTCTATACATTTGTCTTCTCAATCATTTTGAGACAGAATATAGATAAGTACTACCTCTTCCTGTTCGTGGCCCTTGTCCCTTGGATTTTCTTTAGTTCCTGCGTCGCAGCCGGCTCAAACTGCGTGTTTTCTTATGGAGATTTGGTCAAAAAAATATATTTTCCTCGTGAAGTGCTGCCCATTTCCTTCGTCACGAGCCAGTTTGTCAACATGCTTTATACTTTTATCGTTATCTTTGCGGTGATCATCTTTACAAGGCACGGTGTAAACTTTGTAGCCCTGCTTTATCTTCCCGCCATTATGATTGTGGAATATTTTCTTGCACTGGGCATGACGCTTTTGTTCTCCGCAATTACAGTTTACGTCAGAGATGTAGCGCATTTCCTAGGCATCATTACAATGGCATGGCAGTTTATTACTCCTGTCATGTATCCATCGTCAAGTATTCCAGAGAAATACCTTCTAGTTTTTAAATTAAATCCCATGTCGCACATTATCGAATCTTATCGTGACATTCTGTATTACAAACAGGTTCCTGATCTGAAGACTTTGGGCGTGGCAGTGGCAATGGGGGTGTTCTTCCTGGTCCTTGGCGAACTGGTGTTTTCCAAGCTTCAGAAAGGCTTTGCGGAAAACTTGTAGGGAGGAATGACATGGACTCAGAAAACGCCATTGAAGTAAAGGACATAAAAAAATCCTTCAAGGTCTATTTCGACAAAAGCAATCAGCTCAAGGAACGTGTACTTTTCTGGAACCGCAACAGATACGAGAGACGCAGCGTCCTGAAAGGAATCAGCTTCAACGTAAAAAAAGGCGAGGCCATAGGACTGATTGGGCACAACGGATGTGGAAAGAGCACCACGCTCAAACTCCTTACCAAAATCATGTACCCGGACTCAGGCACGATTGAAATGTTGGGCAGGGTGTCAGCGCTGATTGAACTTGGTGCCGGATTTCACCCGGACATGAGCGGTCGTGAGAATATCTATACTAATGCGGCGATTTTTGGTCTCAACAAGAAGGAAATTGATAAAAAAATTGACGATATAATCGCTTTCTCTGAACTTGAGGAATTTATCGACAATCCTGTGCGCACATATTCTTCCGGAATGTACATGAGACTTGCCTTTGCCGTTGCAATCAATGTTGATGCCGATATCCTTCTTATCGATGAGATTCTTGCTGTCGGTGACGCTGCCTTCCAGGAAAAGTGCTTTAACCGCCTTAAGGAAATAAAAGCAGAGGGAACGACAATCGTAATTGTCTCTCATTCTCTTGGGCAGATTGAGCAGATATGCGAGAGGAGCATTTGGATTGATGCAGGCCTTATTCGTGCAGAGGGAAACCCTAAAAATGTTCACGGCGAGTACCTTGATTTCATGGGCGTTCGTAAGCCGGAAGAGAAGTCTGCTTTAATAGAAAAATTCAAAGCAATTCCAAGTGCAAAAAATGCCTTTGACAACCGTTATTGGAAAGAAGAAGGCGAGGGTGATTCTGTAAAAAATATAATGAAGGAAAGGGAATCATTCGCTTATATCGCCGTTGAAAAAGACAGACCGGTTCTTGTAGAGATTCACGCCGAGATTCTTGCCCCGGAAGGTGGGCTAAAAATCGCGGTCGAAGGCTCAGAGCCGCTTATGGTGCAGAAGCTTGCACCAGGCGAAAAAGTATTCTCATTCCCGCTCAAAGACAGCCATAAGCATGCAGGAGACAAAATCCGGGTAGACTTCACCGCAGATGATATACTCCGAAACGAGAAAGTATGCGTGAAGGGCATTGCGGTGAAGTATAAGGAGCCTGAGGTTTAGGCTGTAAGATTCAGTTTCTTCTTTTTTAAGGCAGTTTGCCTGATTTGATTTTGCAAACTGCCTGGTATTTATCGGAATTTAAAACAGTTTTTCGGCTGTTTCAAGCGCCGCGGTGATGGTGTCATCCATGTCGAAGTAGCGGTACATGCCGAGCCTGCCGCCGAAAATCACCTTGTCCTGCTTGGCGGCAAGAGCCTTGTATTTTTCGTATAGGGCTGTGTTTTTCTCATCGTTCACTGCATAATAAGGCTCGTCTCCCTGCTTCCATGTGGCCGGATATTCGCGGGTGATGATTGTCTTTGGCTGATTTCCGAATTCAAAATGCTTGTGCTCGATGATTCTGGTGTACGGAATCTCCGCTTCGGTATAATTGATGACCGCGTTCCCCTGGAAGTTCTCGCAGTCGAGAGTCTCCGTCTCGAACCTGAGCGAGCGGTACTCAAGCTCGCCTTCCGAATAATCAAAAAAACGGTCGATTGTTCCCGTGTAGACGACTTTGTCGGCCATGGAAAGCCACTTTTCCCTGTCGTCGAAGAAGTCCGTGTTCAGGAGAATGTCGCAGCCCGAAAGCATTTTCTCGACAATCTGAGTGTAGCCTCCAATCGGGATTCCCTGATAGCGGTCGTTGAAGTAGTTGTTGTCGAACGTGAGCCTGACCGGAAGCCGCTTTATGATGCTCGCCGGAAGCTCCGTGCATTTTCTTCCCCACTGTTTTTCCGTGTAGCCCTTTATGAGCCGCTCGTAGATGTCCCGGCCCACGAGCGAAATCGCCTGCTCCTCAAGGTTCTGCGGAGTTTTCCCCGCCATCACGGATGCCTGCTCTTCAATCCGCTTTTTCGCCTGTCCCGGGGTGACCACGTCCGGCCAGATTTTGTTGAATGTGTTCATGTTGAACGGAAGGTTGTAAAGCTGATTTTTCCAATTAGCGACAGGACAGTTCGTGTATCGGTTGAATTCCGCGAATTCGTTCACATAGTCCCAGATTTTCTTCGAGTCCGTGTGGAAAATGTGAGCTCCGTACTTATGAAAGTTGATTCCCTCCACGTTCTCCGTGTAGATGTTCCCCGCGATGTGGTCTCGTTTTTCTATTATGAGGCAGCTTTTGCCGCGTTTTTTTGCCTCGTTCGCCATTGTCGCCGAGAAAAGTCCCGCTCCGACGAAAATATAGTCGTAATGTTGTTTCATTTTATTTCCTCCATAATTTATCAGGATAATATCCCGATTCGATTTTCTTTTCAATCTCGTCCTTCACGACCTGCTTGTCCTCGGGGTAAGTCATTCCGAACCAGCTTTCCCCGGAAGTGAACATTTTGATTCTGCCTTCCCCCTTCTCAATCATTTCGCTTGCGGCGACTGGAAGCAGGGCCTCGGCTTTCGGAAGTGTGAGCGAAGTTTTTTTGAAATTCGCCCAGTATTCCTCGAAGCTCTCGAACGCTTTTGGAGAGAAGCCGAACAGGTTCATGCTCACGGTCTCGTTACCGGTCATTCTGATGATTTTTCCGTCAAGATTTGACTCGATTTCACTGCCGCTGAAATTCTCCCCAGTGTAGTAGATTTTCGTGTTCTCGGTGATTGATTTCAGACAACCTCCAGAAACCTCGCACACTCCGCGGCTCACAGAGCCGTTTCGGCTCATTGTGTGTCCGAGAATATAGCCGACCATGGCGTGCTCTGCAGAGTCTTTATTATATAGAAGAAAGATAACTTCCGAGCATCTCGAACGCACTCCTGCCGTAGTAGTCGTCCGCGTTGATGACCGCGAAAGGCTCGTTGATTCTGTCCTTCGCGCACAAAACCGCATGGACCGTTCCCCACGACTTTGCGCGGTTCGCTTCCTGCGCAATTTTTTGCTCTTCCGCCGTGAGAAGCGCGTCCGGTGTCTGGAAGACATATTCGGCGTTCATGTTGCGCGCCACCCTGTCGAAGAGCCGCTCCCGGAAGTCCTTCTCAATATCTTTCCTTATTATGAAGACGACTTTTCCGAACCCGCATCGAACGCGGAGAAATCCAGAAGGCACTCTCCGTTTTTTCCTACAGCATCAATCTGCTTGACTCCGCCGTAGCGGCTTCCCATACCCGCGGCAAGGACTAAAAGTGTTGGTTGCATATTGTGTTTTCCTCCTGATGAATGCTTGCATGATAAATAAAAATTATGGCTTAAACTTTTCGTTTGCCTTTTCTAAGTCTTGTTCATTATCTATTTCGCACCAAAGGGCGTCTGAAACTTTTACTATGTGAAAATCATCTTCGCGTAAATAAATCATGGCACCTAAAAGTTTTTCGTAGTAACAGTTCGTTCCCATATTCTCACAATACCATTTGATAAGATTTATAAATTTTTTTATAAAATCAGTTGAAAATTTATAGATGTTTACCGTTTTTAGTGATTTTGAATAATCAAAATTATCTCTTTGCCACTTTCCAAGAACTAGATTTTTAGCAATGCCATCGTCACATTCAATTACTGTTCCATCCATAGTTTTGGGGTTAAAGTTACTTACCAATATTGAACAATCACTATTAGGTTCTTTTACAATTTTATCAATCAATTCTTTTTTATAAAACAAATCACATTCAAGAAGAATCATTTCATCAGTGCAAAAATCGCGCGCGCAATATAGGGAATATACATTATTTGTTTTCTTAAAAATTTTATTCTCAAAATACTGTATAGGAATACCTTTAAATTGATAGCCAATTTTTTCTATTATATAATCTGCTTTATATCCGATAACAATTCCTATTTCCGAGATTCCGATATTTGAGAGAATGTTCAATGTGTTAACAAGAAGTGGTATACCATTAACTTCTACCATAGCTTTTGGAATTTCGTTAGTGATAGGCTGCAATCTTTTACCGAATCCAGCTGCAAGAATTAAAGCTTTCATTTTCTATAAAGAATCTCCCTGATTTTTCTGACCATATAGTTCTAATAAAGTTTCTATCATTTGCTTAAATTCCTCGGATTCAAGTTCATTATGAGGAATGTGTTCAAAATGTGTAAAAATATCAAGTGGAAGCTTGAAAACATCTCCATAGTTATCTTTTAAAAATCCCATATAATCATTTGGAACCAGATATTCATAACCTTCAAAAGAAATTTTTTTACATGGGAAAAATTGTTCATATTTATAAAAACGATGATGTGGATAAGCATTTACATTCTCACTCGAACGCAGAATAGTTTTTATTGGATAGTTTTCAAAATTATCGACTATTGCATTTGAATGAAGTGAAAAACGATTAAAAATTTTTTCGATAGCAGTAAAGTGCTCATCAGAATCATACAAATATGGATGCTTCTTCCAATATTGAACTTCTGGTAAATCAGTTGCCTCAAGAAACTTTACCATTTCAATATGGTTATAACTTTCAGGATTATCTTTATATTCTCCCTTGTAAACATCATAAATAAAAATATCAAGAAAAACAGGAATTTTTTCATTTTTAAATCGAAATCTAATCTGCTTGCATTTACCCCACCAATCGAAAAGAACTGTTATTCTAAAATCCTTATTTCCATCTAAGGCTGATGCAAGTTTTTTTATGTCATGTCTGAGCATTATGACATCAATGTCGTCATCCCACGGAACCTGGCTTCCTGTACGGACGGCCCCGACAAGATTCCCTCCGCAAAAAAAATATGGAAGGTCAAATTTTTTACAAATTTTGTCAAACTGTTGAAGCAGAACCGAATTTGCTTTCTGCAAAAGTCTTAATCCTCCAGTCGCTTCTGGAATTGATTTGAAAAATCTTTTTTTTGCATCAATTTCTGATTCGCCATCTTTTTTATACATGGCATAGAACATATTTTCCTGAGAAAAATCCAAAAGGCGAAGAAGATTTTTGTTTTCTTCAATATTTCTCACCAAATCATCTCTTTTCCAGTTTGATTCATTCTCGACAGTCTGCTTTACCTCAGCGAGAAGCGGCCTCATGTCGTTCACAATGTCTGCGCGTTTCCAGTTTGACTCATTCTCGACAGTTTGCTTTACCTCGGCGAGAAGCGGCCTCATGTCGTTCACAATGTCTGTGCGTTTCCAGTTTGACTCGTCCTGAATTTTTTGAAAAAGTGTATTTTCAAGTGAATCAATTCTTCCATTTAGCTTAGAAATTTCAGCACGAAGAAGACTATTCTGTTCAATCAACGCATCAAGAATTTTTTGCTCAGACTTGCCAATTTTGCGGTAAGTCGCAGGAAGAACAGCTTTAAAAATTTTCTTTATCATAATACAAAACTCCTTTATAAAAATCTGTCGATGCGAGCAGCAACAGACATCGGCAGGAATCTAAAAATCAAGTTTTGTTCAGAGACATTTCTATTTTTTAAGAAAGAAGAGAGCCTTAGAACAGTTCTACGCGCTCCAAGAGAAAATCAATAAGATTGCAGTGGAATATTCCGTTTTCATCATAGAAATTGTGAGGAATATCCATTCGGATGATTATTTTCTTGAAGAAATCTTTCGCAAGCAGAAGAGATTTCAATTCTGCGGTGACTTTTTCATCCTCGCTCATGCGCAGAGCTGACTGAATATAAATTCGCTTGTCAGCGCTGTTCACAACAAAGTCAATCTCTTTTTGTGCGTTCTGTCCTTTCGTCCTGTCAACTACGACCCCGACATCAACTGAATATCCTCGCAGCACAAGCTCGTTGTAAATGATGTTCTCCATTATGTGGCCTTCGTCGTACTGCCGGTAATTCAAGCGAGCGTTGCGAAGCCCCAAGTCCGTATAATAATACTTGTTCGGGTAATTGAAATACGATTTACCCTTCACATCATAACGTTTTGCCGTGCTGATTAGGAACGCATTCTCTATGTGCTGAATGTAAGATGATACAAGGGCGGAATTGATTTTTTCCTTTGTCATGCTTGAAATTGAATTAGCGACATTCGTCGGATTTGTAAGCGAGCTGATTTGGGAAGCAAGCATGTCAAGAATCCCGTTAAGGATATCCTCGCGCTCAATGCCGTTTCGCTCAACAATATCTTTGATGTACAACTCTTTGTACAAGGACAAAAGATATTCTTTCTTATCAGATTCAGTCTGCAATGAAAGGATATGTGGAAGTCCACCGTAAAGCATATACTGCGCTAAAGCGGCTCTTTCTTCTCCGACTACAGCAGAATAGTATTCTGAAAAAGAAAGGGGATAAACATGAATCTGTGTCGCCCGTCCTCTGAATTCCGTTGCGATGTCGCTTGAAAGCCCTTTCGAGTTGCTTCCTGTCACATAGACATCGAGATTTTTATAACCGTTAAGCTCGTTGAGCAAATCATAAATCGTCACCTCGATTCCACCGTTTTCCTTATCAACCACTTTCTGCGTAAACTGAACCTCGTCAATCAGCAGATAGAATTGTTTGTTTGAATTCGTCTGAACGATGCTTTCAATATACTCGCACAAAACTATTGGATTACGAAATTTATAATTTCGTCTTTTGTCAAGCTCGATCTTTATAATACTGTTTTCATCAACACCCGATTCATGCAGATATTCCGCAAAAAGCTCAAACAAAAGCACCGATTTTCCACAGCGCCGGATTCCTGTTATAACTTTTATCTCTCCGTTCCACATTGAGCGGGTTAGTTTTTCGAGATAGCGATTTCTTTTTACCATAACTTCACCTTAAAGTTACGACGGATGCGACATAACTTTAAGATAAAGGATACAAAAACCTGGCAAAAAAAACAACTATACCGAAAACTTACGACGGATACGACACAAGTTCTCTGTGTAAAACAGATTAAGCCCTAAAAAAATAGAAATGTCAAAGAACATCGTAAAACCGCTGTGCTGTTTTACTTAACGAATTTTGTCTAGTAAAACTCACGGTTTAACTGAAAGATTTTTTACCTAACACGAAAAATCTTTATATTTTCAATATTGTATTCTTCATAAACAGAATTTGAGCGAACATTATTTTTATCAGTTGCTTTCGGATTTGGAATAACAAATGAATCGTTATAAATCCATTTTACATTTCTGGCAATTTTTGCCACATTAGAAATTGATTTTGTTTCGTAATCTGTAACAATGCCAATTGCACGAACCGTAATATCAGAACCAACATTGCATTTTTTTATGTAAACAATGTCACCCGCTTTTATGGACCTAATAATGTTGTGTCCAGATATGTTGTCGTTATAAGTCCAGCCAATTCCAACACAGTTATTCGAAATAAAATCATCAAAAACATCTTTTCCGCTGTAATCAGCTCCAAAAGCAAAAACTGCCATAATTTTATCTTCTCCTAAGTTTCCGCCAAATCTTTCTTACAAATTTTCCAAACCGACCTTCTCCAATAATCCACTTGAGAAGAAATTTTCTGGATTTTAGGTTGCGTTCGATTTCACTGATTTTCTGGGAAGGACTTTGCTGAGAAATAAACCAGTTACTTCTGGCATCAATCATTCTACCCATGATGATTTCATATACAGGAGTTTCCTTTGCAGCCTGCCAAAATTCCAAAGACATGTCTGTATACGGATTGTTCCACGGTTTATCAGAGCCGGCATAATGAATAAGTGCAGGTTTTTCTCTTGCATTCATGTAAGTAAAATACATATTTGCCGGCGCGAAATTCATTTGTTCTTTGTAGTTTCCGCCCATGGTAAACAGATTCCATTTTTCATCAACAAAATGAACATCGTTTTCTATGATAATGTTGAAAACATCCTGCTCATAAATCTGATATGGTTCGGTTTTTACTTTTTCAAGAATCGATTCAAAAGTGTATTTCTGCCTATATTTCTCTGCATCCATAACAATTACGCCAGCATTTACATAGTTGTATGGATTTTGCATGTTGAATTCATTCTTATAGAACGGTTGCCACGCTGGGGCACTGCCATTCAAAAAGCAATTGAAGATGATGTCATGAACAGCCCCTATCATTTTTCCGTTCAGGTCTGTATCAAAAAGGTTCCCCACATCTTCTTTTGCTATTAAATCACAATCAAGCCAGATATATTTCTTATAAGAAGAAAGCAAAAACGGGGAAAACATTCTTATCATTAATAGAGAATCAAATCTTTGTTCGCCCACAATTCCGGCAACTATCTTTTGATAATCTGGATATTGTGACAAAAACGGTTCTACATTTATAAAGCGAATCACAAAATTCTTATAAGCAGCCAAAGATTTTGTAAGCAGCACCTTGCTTTCTTTTGTCATTGCACTGTTTGTCAAAATCAGAATGTCATAAGTTCTGTTTCTATCGGATGTTTTTGCGATTGAGGACAAAGTTGTGATGCAGTATGGAACATAATAGTCACTGCAAACAAACATCAACGGAACAGAATTTTCGGAAATTGGCTTAACAGGTGCCAATGACTGAGGATTTTTTACGAAGAACCATTGCTGAGTCTTGAATTTTATTGATTTGTCATCCTGTGTTTTTTTTACGCACCAGATACCAAGCAGGCGCTCCGCAAAGTGACCGAAAAGCCGAGTCTGAACAACAGTGTATTTTGAAATGTCTATTCTTTTTTCCGCTTCTGCAAGAATCGTGAACAAGAATTCACTGTACTCAAAGAAGTATTTCTTTTTCATTATGAAAAGATTGCACGGATAAAAAAGATGGCCGTGAATGTATTCATCTGCAATTTCATAGAAATCCGGATACAAATCTTTAACTATGGACAACAGACAATCCAAATCTTCTTTGTAAAGGAATGGTGCTGAATCCCACTGTTCATAAATTGTCTGAGGCATTGTGAATTTATCCCCGACTATAATGTCATAGTCAGTGATTTTCTTTGCGTCAAATGTACTGCCATTTCCTGTTTTTTCTATTGTAGTCTTGTCAAGAATATCAAAAACTGCCCAGTTTCCTTCACAAACAGGGAGCTTTTCGTCTGCAAACGAAAAATATCTTCTGTAATGACAGAGACCGTAATAATCCGCCTCAACATTTTTCCAGGCCCAATACTGCGTCGTTGTTTCACAGTAGCTTTTGTTTTTTTCGCAAATATTGTCACCTGTATCATCTCCAAGGAGTTTGACATCTGTTCTTTTATCGAACACAGCTCCAGAGCGAACTGGAATATAAATGGGATTGTCTATCAGCTCGCTTTCCTGGTCTATTCGGTGGGAGACAAATATTTTTATGTCTGGATTTTCTGGCGTACCGTGATACTGCAAAATAGAAGCATCTTTGCTATTATTCATCTCAAGTTCCCCTTGTTGTATTTCTTCATTTTATTTTTTAAATAACTCATAATAGAAAAATCTTGCTGATAGAATCCAAAATGTGCAAACAACAAATCAAATATGAAAGTTCTCAATGGCGTTTTTTTATGAAACCAACCTTTGAAATCAAACTCTTCTAAACTTATATTTTGTCTGAATTGTGTCTTTGAAACATTGTGCATATTAATCAAAGATTTTTTGTATTGCACTTTCCTAAAACAAATACCGAAAATCCTTGCAAACAAATTCTCTCGATATAGAAATTCTCTGAACAAAAAATCGCACTTTACAAAATTTATTATGTTTTCCTTTTTCATTGATTCATTTACACCTATTCTATAGAAACCATATATAGAATCAGAAAAATAAACTTTATAGTTAAGAGATAACAATTGATATCCAACAATGTAGTCAAAAGAAGGATAGAAATCTTGATTAAATCCTCCCGTTTGCATTACAGCCTCCCTGTCGAATAAAATACCACAAGAAGGACAGCTAGAAGGTCCAATTCCCAAAAAAAGAGAATGTATTTTCCTGTATTCTTTTATCTTGTTTTTATAACTGATATCGAAGTTACATATATCAGCTTCATCTGAAAACGTAATTTGAGAACCACGAATAAAACCTATTTTTTTGTTTTTGATGATTGCCAGGTCTTTTTCTATCGTTTGAAAATATTTTTTCGACAACAAATCATCATCGTGTAATAAAGCTGCGAATTTTCCATTTGCAAGTTCAAATCCTCGATTCCAGTTTCCAGCCTGTCCAAGATTACTCGTATTTATATAATACAGAATTTTTTCAGAATTAATTTTTTTAATCAATTTCAATGTATCATTGGTTTCAGTGAAATCTGAACTATTATCGACAACAATTATTTCATAATCGATATTATGATTTTCTTGATTTAAAACAGAATATATTGCTTTTTCAAGTTCAATTTCTCTTTTATAGGTAGGAATAATAATTGTTACCAATGGGGAAACTTTTGATACTGTACCTACCATGAGTTTGGATTCTATTTTCTCAATTTTTGCAAAATTATTAATATTTGCTTTTATTGTTTTATAGTTTTCTAATGTTAAAGCCATATCTTAATTCTCCTGCCATTTCGCATTTATCTGCTTTATATGATTGTATGGAGAACTTGCTCCGAAAGAGGCTTCAAATGTTTTTACCGTATCGTGTATCATGTTGCGATATTCAGGGCGGTATTCATTTTCATCCACATATCCTTTCTGAATACAGAAGCATAATCTATCCATGGCATTAAAGTAACTTTCTTTTGTTGTTTCAACAAATGCAGAAAGAATTTCATTATTTTTTTCGTCAGATTCCGCAAGAGCCTTGTTTGCTTTGTCAAATTCAAGCTTACGCGAATTAAGTTGAGTTTCGATTTCTAGGACAATTTTTAATGAATCTTTTGCTTGGTTAGAAACACCGATGGAAATCTGCTCCTTTATCCCTCTTAATTGAAATAAAGCAATCAAAAGCCATGAAATCGTTATTAGGCAATTTATACCTGCAATGATATCTTGAAAGCAAATATCTGACATTCTACTTTCTCCCTTTCACTTTGATTTTGTTTGCCATCTGGGCCAGTTTCAATGTTGCTTCATTTGACTGTGATTCACATAAGAATATCCTGCTAAAAACATAATTTTTCTCTTCATCAGAAAGATTGAACTGCTTTACAAGAATATCCAAATATCTGCTTGCTTGTTGAATCGAGGATTTATCATAAATATTACAATTATTCCTCATGTATTCTGAAAAATAGAAACCTAAATCTTCTAGAGTATCAACTTCGTCAATTGTCATATTTCATTTCTCCCCACAAATCTCCAATGCCCTTTCCAGCGCATTGTCCATGTTGTAATACTTGAAATCCCCAAGCCGACCGCACAGACATAGCTGCGGATATTTTTCAGCCTCGGCTTTGTATTTCTCATATATCGCCTGTGACTCCTCTGTCGGTACAGGATAATACGGTTCGTTATCTTCTCCTGCTTTGTACGGAAGAGGGTATTCCAATGCATAAACCGTTTTCTCGCCAACATTTTGAACAGGGAGCTTCGTGTACTCTGTTATGCGGGTAAAGCCTTTTTTCTGGGGATAGGCCACGACAGGCGCGTCCTGGAAACTTTTCTTTTCTTCCGTTTTCCATTCAAAACGAAGTGAGCGGTAGGGAAGTTTTCCGTATTTACAACCGAAAAGCTCATCAATTGCACCTGTATAAAAAATTGTTCCGAAAAAGGCTTCTCCATTCACAAAAATTTTGGGTTGTTCTTCGTCCAAGGAAATCCAGTTTTTCGCATCTTCTCCCAAACGGACCTCAATGTTCGGATGCGACAAAAGCTTGTCAAAGAAATCAGAGAAAGATGTTTTCGGCATAATTTGATACTCATCATTAAAGTATCCGACCTCATAATCAAAACGAACGGGAACCCTTTTTAGGACGCTCGGATCTATTTTATCCGGTGAGATTCCCCACTGTTTCGCGGTGTAAGGAGCATAATCACTCTTAAAAAGAAATTCCGCATATTCTTTGATAATTGGATTTTTGTGATTTAGAAGCTCTACCACAGTTGCAAAATCTTTGTCTGGATATTCTGTCTTAATGGCAGACTTTATTTCGGCAGCTTTTTCCTCAGAGAAAAAATCATCGATGGTCTGAAAATTGAATGGACTTGGAGTATACTTTCCATTCATAAACACACCACAACAGAGTTTGTATTCCTGCCAGCCGATGAATTTGTTTACATAGTCGTACACAGTTTTGTTGTTCGTGTGAAAGATGTGAGGCCCATATTGCTGTACGAGGATTCCGTCTGCATTTTTGTAATCATACATGTTTCCGCCTGTATGATTTCTGCGTTCAATGATGAGGACTTTCTTTCCTTTTTCTGCCAGTTCACGGGCTATAACGGAGCCTGTCAAACCGCAACCTACTATAAGAATGTCAAAATTTGTCACAAGTATTTCCTTTTAATCTTTCTATAACCTTTTCGATTCCTGTTTCAAAATCAATCTTTGGAACAAAACCTGTATCTTTTTTCAAATCAGACAAATCAATGCATGAACTTGGCATCTCACTGAATGAATATGGAATCTCCCCAATTCCAAGAGGAATGGCGGTATTTATCTTTTTATGGATAATTCGTATGTACGAAGAAAGCGTGATGTTGTCACCATGGCCGATTGCATAGAATGCTCCGTTTTTACCTTTTTCTCCTATGAGATATAGGGCTTCAACAGCGTCATCTATATGAACATAATCCCATTTCTGTTCCAGCTTAGAGAGTGAAGGTTTTTCTCCTTTCAGCAATTTTTCGATGGTATAAGTTATGACATTGCTGTCTTTTCTTTGCTCTGAATAAATTCCTGAAATGACTGCATAAACAAAATCAATTTCATTGTCAGCGCAAAACTGCTTTGCTATATACCGTGTGGCAACTTTCATGCTGCCGTAATCATCTCTAGGCGTTGGAATGCTCTTTGAATTAATAAGGCCACCGCTATACAGATACTCATTTGTTGAGCCCGGAAGTATGAACTTTGCAACATTAAGATTTTTCGCCAAGTTCAAGACATTGACCAAAAGCGTAATGTTTCTGTGCTGAATCTCAAAAGACTTCCTGCTTTCTGGATTTACACCAATCCATGCAAAGTGATACATGACATCGATTTTTTCTGGAAATAAGGAAACATCTAAGTGGCTGTTCTCCAGATTTCCGCGAATAATCGTTACATTTTTGCTTAAAAGGCAATCAGAAACAGATTCTTCTGGCAGAACAACGGCATAAATCCGAACTCCTTCTTTGAGCAATCGCGTAATGAGATTCCTTCCGATAAATCCGTTTGCACCTGTAATCAAAGCCGTAGTCATCTTACTTCAAATATTCCCTTATCTGATTTTCCATGCAGGAAACAACATCGCCATTTGCAAGATAGACTTTGCTCCATTCAACGATGCTGTCTATTGCTTTTGTGATATGCCATTTTGGCTGCCATTTCATTACTTTCTTGATTTTTGAGCAGTCAAGCTTAAGGAAGCCCGCTTCATGAGGTGCATTCGCTTCGCTCACGTCCTTCCAGGATGCACTTTCTCCCCATGCCTTTACAAAAAGGTCAACGAGTTCGCCGGTTGTAACGCAGTCACAGTCGTCCGGGCCCACATTATAATTTCCTGAATAAGTCTCTTTATCTTTGTATTGCAATTCCGCAAGTTTCAGGTATGCGCAGACAGGCTCCAACACATGCTGATACGGTCTGGTGCTGTACGGATTTCTGACTATAATTTCTTTATTGGCTTCCTGTGCGCGAATGCAGTCCGGAATAATTCTGTCTTTTGCAAAATCACCGCCTCCGATTACATTTCCTGCCCGGCATGTGGAAATTGCGACATCCTTTCCCATAAAGAAAGACTTCTTGTATGAACTGGTGACGAGTTCGGAACAGGATTTTGAATTTGAATATGGGTCATAACCGTCTAGAGCATCATTCTCGCGGTACCCCCATTCCCATTCGTTGTTCTTGTAAACTTTGTCCGTCGTGACGTTCACGAATGATTTTACGCAGGGGTGAAGTCGGACTGCTTCAAGAATGTTTACAGTACCCATAACATTTGCTTCGTATGTATAGACTGGATTCACATAGCTTTCCCGGACTATAGGCTGAGCCGCCATGTGAATGACAATTTCCGGCTTGTATTCATCAAAGACTTTGTTCAAATGATTTAAATCACGAATGTCTCCGATTATCGAAGTCATTGAAGAATCAATATGTACAATTTTAAAAAGACTTGGTTCTGTAGGAGCTTCAAGTGCATAACCAATAACTTTTGCTCCTTCCATTTCCAGAAGTTTGCACATCCATGAGCCTTTGAATCCTGTATGACCGGTAACCAGAACTGTCCTGTTTTTATAGAAAGAAAAATCCATTATCTGTCACCCCATCTCTGATTCCATACCATCCATGGTGCATTCCGCGTTGCCCATAGTTTTTCCAAGTCCTGCTTATCTTTGAGCATGTCCATCGGATGCCAGAAGCCAGAATGCTTGTATGCGTGAAGCTGACCGTCCTTGGCAAGGTTCTGCAACGGTGCACGCTCCCACATCATGTTGTCTGCATCCTCGCCTATGTAGTCCAAAGCTTTGTTTTCACAAACGAAGAATCCTCCGTTTATCCAAGCGTCAGCTGGTTTCTCCTGAAACTGCGTTATAGTTCCATCAGGCTGTATGTCTAGCGCACCAAAGCGTCCCTCCGGCTGAACCGCCGTGAGAGTTACAAGTTTTCCTGATTTTGAATGTGAGTCTACGAGTTTCTCAATGTTCACATCTGAAACGCCATCGCCGTAAGTGAGCATGAACGGTTTGCTTCCGATATATTCTTTCGCCCTCTTTATTCGGCCTGCGGTAAGTGTCTCAAGCCCTGTGTAGAGCATGGTTACTCGCCATGGTTCGCCTCTCATCTTGTGTATCTGAACATCGTTTTTAGCGAGGTCAATCGTCATGTCTGAGTAGCGTGAATAATAGTTGAGAAAATAGTCCTTTATAACATGCCCCTTGTAACCGGTGAGCACAACAAAATCATTGTAACCGAAGTGCGAGTAGATTTTCATGATGTGCCAGAGAATCGGATAGCCACCGATTTCGACCATTGGCTTGGGAATTCGCTGTGTTTCTTCGCCTAAACGGGTTCCCATTCCACCTGCGAGAATTAGTGTTTTCATGACATCTTCCTTCCCAAAATCTTATTTTTTATTTTTTTTGCCGTAAACAAAAATCCGTGCTCCAAGAGACATCTAAGCCCTCTTTTTACAATCCTGAACGGTGTCTTCCAACTTGTACTGTGTTCATCTTTTCTTTCTTGGCCCATTCTCCACACCATCACTTCATAGAATGAAGTCGTTTTCGCATGTTCCCAAAACTCCTGAGCAAAATCCATTTCAGGTTCTAACCACGGTTTCTGGGGACCAGCGTAATGAATGATTTTTGGATCCTTGCGGGAATCCATGTACATTTTGTTGAGCCACTGGGGAGCGAGGGCGATAATCTCTTTTACCCGCACTCCGTTGTAATCGCACATGACATTCCAAGCCATATCAACATACTTGACACGACCTTCACAGAGCTTGTTCAGCACATCCTGGTCTTGCAAAAGCCAATTTTCCTTTGAGGCAAAGTTGAGCATCTCTTCTATAGAATAAGTTTTTCTGAACTCTGCAAGATTAAAAAGAATCGTTCCTGCCTGAAAATATTTGTACGGTTCTTTGAGCTTTAGAATTTCATCGCTGTATTTTTTTCGCTCCGGTTGCCAGCCGTTGTAAAGACCTGCGGTATCGGCATCAGGACAAGCAGCAAGCAAAAATCCATTCACATCTTCATCAAAAAGTTCAGAAACATCTGCATTCACAACCATGTCTGAATCGAGGTACAAAATTTTATCGTAATCGGGGAGCAAATCGGGCAAAATGAGCCTGTAGTAAGTTTCAATATGCCCAAAATGCCCGTGAAGGTGCGGTGAAAAATGCGCTATCTTCTTTTCTGGATTTACGAATCTGAGTGAAAAATTTTTGTACGCAGAAACAAGGGACTGCAATGCAATTCTGTTTTTCTGCGAAATATCCGTCGTCAAAATCAGAATGTCATAATTCCGTCCAACAGAAGAATTTTTTGCAATAGATGCAAGAGTTACCGAAAGATAAGGAACAAAATAATCGTTGGCTGCAAGAGCAATCGCCACGTTGTTGTTTTGGAACGCCGACTTTACTTCTACCGTCTTTTCGACATTCTTAAAAAGAGTCCTTTGTAGGTCGCAGGTTTTGTACTTCCCTGTTTTCTGCAAGTGTAGATACCATATTGCAAACAGCCTTTCTCCCAGATATCCGCTTACGCGATATCCTTGCACAGAGTAATCCGTATAGTCTCGGCGCTTTTCATGCTCAAAGAGAATCGTAAAAAGCCATTCGCTGTATACCTGAAACAGCTCCTTTTTCATGATGAACATATTGCAATAGTAGCCAAGCGGTGATTTGTCCAGATACCAGTTTGCGATGTCGTAATAATCTGGGTATTTCTCTTTGATTATTTCCAGCATCACGTCCAAATCTTCTTTGTACTGATAGGGAGTCTGCTCATACTGCTGACGATTAGATTTCAGCATCTTATTTAATTTCTTCAGATAACAGGGGGTGGTTGCAATCACATCGAATTGTCTAATTTTTTCTGCCATGATTTTTTCGTCTAGGTTAAGCATTTTCAGTGATTGGTCATCGAGATAATCTATATCAACATCCCCAAAAAAACTATGTGCCAGTTTTTTATCCGAAAAACTCATGTATCGGCGATAATGCCAAAACCCGTAATAATCAGCATCTGTGTCATTTTTCCATGCCCAATACTGTGCTGTAAGTTCACAGTACATCTTGTTTTTTGAAGAAATGTTTTCCCCTTCATCGTCATGAAGTGCAAATGGCAACCTTTTTTCTGAAATAGCACAACCTACGTGAATGGGGAATAAAAAGGGATGTTCAGGTACAAAACAGTCTTTATGACATGAAATATAAATTTTTATCTTGGGAAGATTCATTAAACTGTATTGTGCCACATCGAACATAATTTACCCCATAGACAATTCTATAGTTATGCTATCATATCCCTCTAAAAATTACAAGCCACCAATCATATCTATCAATCCCCTTCACAAAGATGCTGTATACCACTTTTTATTGATTCGTTCATATTATCCCCCCCCCTAAATTTTCCACACATCGCGCGCGACCTTGCAGTATTTGCTTTCCAGATACTTTCTTTGCACATTTTCGTCCTTGCGGCACTGGAATGCTGATAGAGGCTTTAGCGTGGTGCGGTGGTAATCCGGGTTGATGTCCGTAAAATAAATCTGGTCGCGGCGGAACAGGTTCAGGTCGAGCATCTCCACATTGTGCGTCGCACAGACAATCTGGGCCTCGCTCACCTTGGATTTTATAAAACGTCCCACAAGCTGGCGGACGATAAGCGGATGCAGATGGCTTTCTATCTCGTCACACACAAAAATCTTTCCTTTCTGAAAAATGTCCATAATGGGGCACATGAGGCGTATAAGTTTCTGGGTCCCAAGAGATTCTTCTATAATATCGAGCGAAAAGCCTTTATATATGGTCCTCACCGAAGTAGACACAACGGTCTGGTTCAAAAACATTGCCCTAACGGCCTGGGGCATGTCGGGAGGAAGTTCAGCGGCAGTCATAAGACGCTGTTCGCTTTTCGCCTTTATGTCAACAATATCGCTGCCCGTGTCCCGCATAAACCTGAGGAACATATCCTTTATGGCCTTGTCATGTTCCATTTTGCTTGCGGAGTATTCGAGCCAATTATTGTTGTCGTTCATCAATATGACAAGCCCGTCCTTGTAGAACAAAAAAGCGTTGGCAAGCTCCTCATAGTTCAAATTATTCACGGCAAGGCTTAAAATCAGCTTGTTCGGGGTGAGTTTTTCCTTGCAAAGCTTTTCTATGCGGCTAAATTTTTCGCCAGTCTTGACTTTGTTTCCGTCCCGGCTAAAAATAATTCCCATCCTTCCGTTTGGGGCGTAAGAAAGGCTTTCCTTAAAAATTTTATTATTATCATAGGAGAAGCAGTAAAAGTAGCGCACCTTTTCCCAGACAAATTCCATTTCGTATTCCGTCGGTCTATCCTGGCTCAGGCGGTGCGGGGTTCGGGGCAAAAGGTCTCCGGGCTGCAAAAGGTGGCTTGTCGTTACCATTGTCTGCATAATCGCCATGCCAGTTAGGACACTTGTCTTGCCAGTGGCATTTGAGCCATATATTGCGCAGGCTGGATTCACCCGTTCGCCATCAAAAGGGATAAGGCAGTCCTCAAATGTGTCATCGGTAGTTGCCCTCAGATTGAGCGTAACCTTGTCGCGAATACTCCGAACATTTGAACAAGCAAACTCCAATAGCATAGCCAGCTCCCCTGCCACTTAAACGATGAGTTATACACGTAAATAACGGTATGACACCAACTTTAATAATGCCCGTCTACAGAACTTTGTAACGGTGCATTACACTAGTTAATCACATACCATCATAATTGTCAATAAAATATTATTGATTCATAATTTAACCTTCCATTTTGTGAAAAACTTCATTATTTCTTGATTAAAACGGCATTTTTCTTTGATTTACGCTTGACACACTTTCTTTTATGATATATTCTGTCCAATGGATTAATGGTGCCCCAACAAAAAGGCCTCCTTGGGAACAACGGTATTCGCGGTACCGCATCTTCAGGAAGCCTGCCTAATTGGTTTGACACATCTGTAAATGTATCATCAATCGAATGAAGATATTGTACCACAGATCTGCCGTTCGTGTCAAAGAGAAAATTTTACCCCTACGAAATAAAGGGGACATTCCGGAAGGGTGGTACGGCAACTTCTGGAAGAGGATATATTATGGAAGAAATCAGAACTTCCTTTAACGGCAAGGATGGCAACGGCGGACTCACATTGTACGCCAATCCTTTTGGCACGGGCAAAAAGTTTTATGGTCGATTTGAACGTGATGTTCTCAGCATGGAAAACCTTGTCTCGCGTATACAGGAAAAGAATCCCGGCGCAGATGAAATCATCATCAACACAGGAATCAGCTACATCAAACGCGAGATTCTTGCGGCACTGAAAGAGGGCAAGGCTGTAAACCTTCTTGACCTGGGGGAACTGTACATAGGCGCAAGCGGAAGCGTCGCAGATGATTCGGCAAGGGAAGTTTCCGAACTCACGCTCACGATAAGATTTTCCGCCTCGCAGGTACTCAAGGATTCCATCTCCAATGTCTCCATCGGGAACGTGGTGTTCTCAAACACGGCCCCAGCAATCAGCAAAATCTTCAACTGGTATACCGGGGAAGAGTCCACCACCCTCACGGCAGGTAAGAACGTCATTCTTGAGGGCAAAAGACTCAAGCTTGGGTCAGATGAAAACTGCGGACTCTTTCTTGCTCCCGCCGATGAAAAAGGAGAGGTTCCGGATGACGAAACAATCTGGCTCAACTGCACATCCCTTGTGCGCCAGAACACGCCCAAAAAGATTGACTTCTACCTTCCCGAAACCGCAAGCCCCGGCTCTGCCTACAGGATTGTCGTAAAATCAAACTATGTAAACGGCACGACCAAGCGCAAGGAGCCTGTGTACACCTATAGCGAGGTGGTCACGGTAGCGTAAAGAAAGGCCCACATGGCGGACCGCCTCTTGCAAAACAAAAGGCGGTCTGTTCGTTTATTTGTAAACTATCGGCTCCCCAAACTTGTAAACCCTGTCGCTTGTTTTGCCTAAAAGCTCCGGCAGATACTTTGGGCTGCACCCATCACCGGGCCTTACAGAACGGATATTTTTTTCTGTAAAGATTTCGCCTTTCGCTATATCCGCACAGGCAAAAAGAGAGCGGGCAAATTTTCTATTTTTTTTCATTTTATCAGATAATTCATAATTAACTTGACCTAGACATTCTTCAGTTTCCCGCACTCGCTTTACCATCTCGGCAAACTCATCTTTTGTCATAGAAAATGCAGCATCCGGTCCACCAATTGAACGGTCCATGATAAAATGCTTTTCAATAACCTGTGCACCTAATGCAACAGCAGCACAAGGAGCGACGCTTCCTGCCGTATGATCACTTAATCCAACTTTACAGCCAAAACGGTTTTTCAAATCTGGGATTGTCAACAGATTGGCTTCATTTAATGGAGCTGGATACGATGACGTACATTTCAATAAAGTTATATCTTCATTTCCAGCTTTATGACAAGCATCAACAGCCTCTTGGATTTCATTTAATGTTGCAATTCCTGTGGACATAATCATTGGCCTGCCCTTACTTGCAGCGTACTCAATTAGAGGAATATCAACCAATTCAAATGAGGCAATCTTTATAATCGGATTATTCAAGGATTCCAAAAAATCAACCGCAGATTTATCAAAAGGAGTTGAAAACAATGGAATATCCAAGGACTTAGCGTAATCAAAAAGTTCTTGATGCCATTCCCATGGCGTATATGCCTGCTGGTAAAGTTTATAGAGCGTTGTCCCATCCCAAAGCGTCCCCTGTTTGATTTGAAAATACTCGTTATCACAATTAAGTGTAAGAGTATCAGCTGTATAAGTTTGAATTTTTACAGCATCCGCCCCGGCTTCCTTTGCAGCTTTAATCGATTCGAGAGCAATTTCTTTTTTGTGATTATGGTTTGCAGAAAGTTCTGCGATTATGAATGTTTTATTTGTTGTCATAAAAATCTCCTATTTTGCAAGTTCTGTAAAAATTTGAACAATCTCTTTAACTACAGGATTCTCAAAATCAAACGCACCTGCTTTTGCTGCCTCACCGATTTTGCAATCTACATACTTATCATGCATCACAAGAAACTCATGAAGTCTAGTCTTATGTAAACGTGGAAACTGCAAGTTAAAATCTTTTCTGGATTTATTGATAAATTCATCTATAGATTCAAGTTTTACATTCTTATCCACATCTGCAAGAGATTCCAGACATAAGTCTTCTAGCGTACCAGAGTTGTAATTTCCTTCGCTATCTTTGGTCCCTGGGAAAACTATATAAGCAAGCTTAAATCCATTTTCTTCTTTTACAGTCCATGCATGTTTTGGTGCACCAAACTGATTTTTCTCTAACGAACCTCGAACTGCCTGACAGGAATTCAAAAAATTTGTCTCTGCATCTCGAATTATGCAAAGAGATTTTATTTTCTGCTTAAAGCCTGATATATTTTTCCATACGCCAATTGAATCTGTAAGTTGTGCAATACCACCAAAATCTTCTACTTGAATATGTTCAAAATTTATAATTCCTTGCTTTTTATAGTAATCCAAAAGCCATATAAGGAAAAATTTTGCATCAACACCTTCACACAAAACGAGACAAGTTGTTTCATCTTTTAACTGCAACTTTGCCATCAGCGAACTTCAACCTCATTCTGAACTGCATTATCGAGTAATTTATCGTTATAATAGTTAATGACAAAATCATAATTTTCTTTGTCAATTCTTATGTATTCAAATTTATCCGAGAAATCACTCTCTTTTGCGGCCATCACAGAAGAAGATATACATTCATAACTATGAGTAGTAGCAATCAACTGTGAATTAGCAGAAAGAACAGCTTTTCCTAAAACTTTCCATAAGTCCTTAAGTATCGAATAATGGAAACCGTTTTCTATTTCGTCTATCAGGATAATGCTATTTGGATTGGCAATAACAGTAATAATCATCTCAAGCAATCTGTTAAGACCGTCACCCATGGATTTTAAAGGTATTTTTCGTGAAGAATTATTTGTTAATGCAAAAATTTGACTAACACCACCTATAACTACTACAGACAACGCTTTTATAGCAGGTTCTATAATTTTTAAAACCTCAACAACCTGATTTGTTTTTCCTTCTATATCAATCTTACCAAAATACTCAATTATATTTAAATTATATGACTTATGCGTATCCAAATATATCACATTTGGAAAAGAAAAGGCTTTTAAATTTCCGTTGACATTCTGATTTATAGAAGAGTCGCCTGTAATAGAGGTTATTACACTTCCCCTTACATCTTCAAAAGAAACATCCGCTATAAGACTTGGATAGTTTACAGAAGAGATAACATTCTCAGATGTTTTTAACTGTAAATTTGAGGAGCCATTATTATTTTTTGTCTGAATTAGTAATGAATGCTTTTTACCTGCAATGTACTCATCAATTTGACAAGACAATTCAAGATTTCTGTCATAAAAGAAATCTCCCCACAAATTCTCTGGAGTAAGCTGGTTTAGTTTAATTCCACGAGTATTATGAAGTTTGATTAGCATATCAGGCTTATTTATTTTATTTGCAAAATAAAATGCATCCAACAGAGTTGTCTTTCCAGCATTATTTTTTCCAGACAATAGGGTTATAGGCTTTAAATTCTCAATATGAAAATTCTTTAAACATCTGAAATTTTTTATATCTAATGAATTGATAATGCTCATTATCTAAATACCACAGTTCAAATATATAAAAAAAATGCCCAATTGTCTATATTCGCTTTGTGAACAACAAGTTTTACACAACCATTTTAGTGCAATATGCTTAAGAAGAGTAAGTCCAAGACCACCAGAAACTAAGAGACATACAGGAAGCGAATTCATCATGCAACCTCCTTAAAAGAAGTTACATGTGAATATTTACAGAATCGATGATTATAACTCTTTATATTATATAGAGTTACCCCCACTCACACACACACATTTTCTGAGAAACTAAACCTATATGTATTAACCTTGGAAATCAATTCAAAACCTTCTTTCAAAAAAAGTCCATTTGAAGCAATATTTTCATCTTTTACTTCTGCTACCACTGATTCTATATTATGCCAATTTTTTTTCAATTCCCCAATTCCAAGCTCTAGGAACTCACAAGCAATATGCTTTCCGCGGAATTGTTCTGTAATGCTCAAAGAAATGACACATTCTATTGATGCTTCTGATTCGCGGTTAAAGCGGATTTGACCTACAAAGTCTTTCGCGCTTTCGTCCGCAAACACAAGAAAAAAAAGTGTGTTCTTGTCAGCAACTGTTTTTTCAAACCACTTGCAATGGTCAGCATATTCAATTGGTTTTGTATTGAATGAATTTGAGCGAACAAGCGGATCGTTGGAAAGAGAGAAAACGAGGTCACAATCTTTTTTTGAATCACGGGCTTGGCGGATGGTCATGTTATACTCCTCCATGAGATATAGGCTCCTGAAAAATTTGTAGCAGGAATGTTTTGGTTTCCTCCGTATATTACTGCGGCATTTTCAAGCCTTATAGCTGCTAAGTCTTTTAATTTTTTTATATTTGAAAAAAATGAATTGTTCAATGTCTCTGACGCTTTTATCTCATAAGCATATAAATCAACTCCTACTTCTTCAAGAACATCTATTTCAATTCCGTTGCTGTCACGCCAAAAATAAAGTTCATCGGTTTTTCCTGCAAAAAGCCTTTTTTTAAGAAGCTCTGAAAACACAAAATTCTCAAATAAGGCACCGCGCATATAAAAGGATTCAATCTGCGAACTATCATTTATTCCTAGCAAGAAAGAAACAAGGCCTGTATCATAAAAATACATTTTAGGACTTTTTATAATCCTTTTCCCAAAATTTTTATAATATGGTTTTAGTAAATAAATTATATAACTTGCTTCTAGAACCGAAAGCCATGATTCTGCCGTCTTACGAGTAATTCCAGCATCTTCGGCAAGACTTGAAACATTTAATATCTGAGAGCAGCGACCTGCGCACAATTTTAAAAATCTTGTAAACGCAGACAAATTCGTTATATTTTGCAAAAGTCTTACATCGCGTTCTATATAAGTTTTTATATACGAAGGATAATAATCTATAGGGCTGATTTTTTTATCATAAAGCCGAGGATAAGAACCTTTATAAAGCATTTCATTAACTGATTCCGGCAATAGAGAAGCACTTTTTAGTTCTTCTACAGAAAAAGGAGCCAGTGTTAAAAGGGCGGTTCGTCCAGCCAGACTCTGCGCCACAGACTGCATCAAAAGCAGATTATGGCTTCCAGTTAAAACATATATTCCACATTCGTCCACAGAATCGACATAAGTTTGTATATATGATAAAAGAGTCGGCACTCTTTGAATTTCATCGATAATTACTTTTTTACTGTAAACCGACAAAAAATGCCGGGGATCATCCTGCGCAATCTGTCTTATATCAATATCTTCAAGCGAAACATACTGATAATCAGGTAAAATATTCTTTAACAACGTGGATTTTCCACACTGTCTGCAACCGGTTACAGTAACAACAGGAAATGATTTTAATAATTCAATAAGTTTTGAACTTATTTTTCTTTGAACCATCATAAAATGAGGATATCACTTTTTATGTAAATTGTATAGTCAGGTATACAAATTACATAAAAATTCACTATCTTTTTTGAACTCACTTAAACTTTCTAAATTAAATCGCTTAGCCTCATTCGTCACCATTCCACCATCTGGAACAAGTGCAAGCAAATCTTTTAGCGGGAAAGAACCTGCCCCATAATGCAAATGGCTGTCAAGTTCGCTTGTATAATCACCATCTGTAAGATGATATACGAGAGGATTTAGGTTGCGAAGTTCGTTGATAAACTCCATTGGTTCTTTTTTCAACGTTCTAGCGGCACAAATCGCATGGCCAAAATCAAGACAAAATCCACAACCTCTACCAATTCCATCAATAATAAGTTTTAAGTCGCCAAAAATACTCCCCACACAAGTACTGCCGTCAAGTCCACGGATTGGCTTATTTTCGATTAAAAATCTTTCATCTGCAAATGGACTTAACTGCTGAACAACTTCATTTGGCATTCCATTCGTACCAGAATGAAAAATTATGTATTTTGCTTTTAAATCATCCGCAAATCTTATTGTATCTTCTATTTTGGGTACATTAGACTTACGATTATTTATGTTAGCTAAATTACAGCCGGCAGCTGAATGAGGTCCATGTATTCCAAAAGGAATATTAAACTGCTTCCAGTATGAGATTGTTTCGTTATACGTTTCTGGAATTGTAAAAAGCTCAATATACTGAAATACCCCCTGCTCATAATATTGCAGGATTTCATCAGTATATTGAGTATCTTTGCTGCCTATTTTTAAACCTAATTTTATCATTAAATTAATTATTTAATATTTCTCTTAAATACAGGATCAACCTTACCGCCACGAAGGATTCCATCAACACTATCAGCGTCAACAGCTTTACGGATTAAGGCAAATGCCTTATCAGTAGCATCAAGATACAGCTGTGCTTCTTTCTCTGTAATTGAACCACTCAAGTTCCAGATTGCAAACACAAGGATTCCGTTTTCAATCATTGTCTGAGAGTATACTGACTGAATATCAAGATATGAAAGTTTTCCATGTCCCTCAAAATTCACACCACCATGGGCAGGCATACCACTTACAGAAAGAACATCCTGTAATGAATACTTTTCGATAAGTTTTGAAACACCCTCAAGCTGCATTTTTCCAATCTTATTGATATGCTCATAGAATCCTGGCTGCTCGAGAATTTCGATTGTTGCAAGAGCTGCTGCCATAGGTACGCTGTCTCCACCAAAAGTTGTAGAAACAAAAACGCCCTGTTCAATCTGCTGCAAAAGTTCTTTCTTTCCAGCAACTGCAGAAATAGCGTAACCATTAGCCATTCCTTTTCCAAATGCGGCCAAATCAGGTGTTACACCATACAATTCAGAAGCACCACCCAAAGCATAGCGGAAACCAGAAACAACTTCATCAAAAATAAAGATTGCACCATATTCATGTGTCAAATCTTTAAGAGCCTGCAAATAACCATCTTTTGGTCCGTTAGACTGAATTGGCTCAAGAATAACAGCAGCAACTTTACCTTTATATTCTTCAAGTTTTGCTTTTATATCATCTAAATTATTATATTCAAAGTTCTTTGTAAGTTCACAAACAGCTTTTGGAACACCTTTATTATTTGCACTTGCACCGATAGACCAGTCATGCATTCCATGATAACCACTCATAAGAACCATATCACGTCCTGTGTATGCACGAGCAAGACGAATCGCAGCAGTAGTAGCATCACCACCATTCTTTACAAAGCGTACCATTTCTGCACAAGGTACAACTTTACAAAGTTTTTCTGCAAGTTTTACTTCTAGTTCTGACTGTAATGAACCGCTTGAAAACTTTTTTACCTGATTAATTACAGCTTCATTTACTTTTGGGTTATTATAACCTACTGTAATCGGTCCCAGTGCGCACATATAGTCAATAAACTTGTTTCCATCGACATCATAGATGTAGCACCCATCGCCATGATCCATATAAGAAGGTGCAATGCCGTTACAAAAATAGCGGTATGACTTACTAAATGTCTGTGCTGCAAGTGGCGAAACCTTAAGCTCTCTCTCCAGCAATTCCTGTGATTTTGTAAAGTTCTGCATTTTATTTACCTCTTATTCTATGCATGTAGCAATTTATATTTCATTTCAGCCATTTTCCAGTCATCCGGAGTGTCAATATCCTGACATTCAGATTCATCTATAACATAGCCGGATGTATTTGACGGAATTAAAGTTCTTTCATTAATCATCACATCTGTCTTACAAAAATAAAACATACCTGCATCATAATATTTTGGGGTTAAATCCTGAGAGCGTATTTTCTGGGCCTCTCTATCATTAGGTACAAGAATACCGTTTTGAATTTTCATAGCCCATTCAATTGGAACTGGATATTTGCATACAGGCTGCAATGCATCTCCACCACTTTCTTTCATAAATTTATAGGCATCACACAGTGATTTTGATGTCAAAAATGGAACGCAAGGATAAATACAACATAATTCATCAAAAACTTTTCCAGCTTTTTTGTATTCCGACAAAACTTCCTCTATCACATCATAGGTTGTCGCAAAATCATTTGAAGTGCATTCACTTCTCATAAACGGAACTAAAGCTCCGTATTTTTTTGCCACATCCGCAATTTCCTCGCTGTCAGTAGAAACCATTATTTCATCAAAAATTCCAGCACCCTTAGCAGCTTCTATTGCATAGGCGAGCATGGGCTTACCATAAAACTCTTTTATATTCTTTTTAGGGATTCGCTTAGACCCCCCTCGAGCTGTTATTATTGCTATCATGCTCATTTTTTCACCTGCCACAAAGATGGATTAATATATTTCTCATCAGTAACCATATACTGGCTATAATCAATTTTAGAAACATTACAGGAATATGCTTCTACAATTTCCTGTAAATCCTGTAACCGTGTTACCCCCAGAACCATTCTATCAACACCAGACTGCTGCTTGCCAAAATTAAGTGTATGGACAAGCCTTGGCTTTGGGACGGAATTTATTTTATCCTTAATGGGATTAAAATATTCCGGTACTTCTTCCATCAATAAAAGACCTTGCAAAAATGTCGAGCGCGTATGCACCTCTATATTTTTTGATTTCAACTTTGGAAGGAGTGGAACAAATGACTGATCTAAGATATTCATGGGAAACTGTACAATTTCTATGGGATAACGCTCAATCAAATCTTCCAGCACCTTTGGAGTATAAACGCTCACACCTATTTTTTTTACAAGGCCTTGCGCCTTGTAAGATTCAAACTGTTTCCAAGTTTCATCATTACATTCGTTTTCACGATGAAACATAAGCCCATAAACATTCTGAACTTTTAGATTTTCAAGGGAAGTTTCAAGTTTTGCATTCCCGATAAGTTTGGTTATAATCTTAAAAGAAGAAATATTAAACTGGCCTAAAACTTTTTCACTTTCACCATATCCTTGTGCAGTATCCAAAGTATCTATTCCATTTTCTTTGCAGTAGCCAAGTATATTTTCTATCTCTTCGGAAGATACCTGTCCAGTTTTATTTGAAATACCATAATCCATACCAAACTGAACAGTTCCTAACGCAATTTTACTCATCCAATTACTTCCTTAACCGCGCTAACAACCATCCTCACTTCTTCATCACTAAGCCCAGGGTAAAGTGGAAGTGACAATTCCTGCTCATAATATTTTTCTGCTTTTGGATAGTCTCCATCTTTATAACCATAAGTTTCTTTATAGTACGGCTGCGTAGGAACAGGAATATAATGAACCTGAGTACCTATTCCTTTTTCTCGTAGTTCTGCCATCACCTGTGAACGAGTTTTACCTAGAGCTGTAAAATCTATCTGAGTTGCATAGAGATGAAAACAAGAAGAAACATTTTCTGGCTCAGTCGGAGTTTTAAGATATTTCATATCCGCAAAAGCTTTGTTATACATAGCCACAACTTCGCGCCTTCGTTTCTTAAAGAAATCAAGTTTTGCAAGCTGAGAGCATCCAAGAGCAGCCTGCATGTCTGTCATGCGGTAATTAAAGCCAAGCGACTGCATTTCGTAGTACCACGGTCCTGGATTCTTAGTCAAAAGCTTTTCATCCTTTGTAGTACCATGGCTTCGGAGCATTAAAAGTTTCTGATACAGTTTTTCATCATTAGTTGTAACAGCTCCACCTTCACCAGTTGTAATGGTTTTTACAGGATGAAAACTGAAAACAGTCATGTCAGAATACTTGCAGTTGCCAACATAAGAACCATCTGCATACTGAGATCCGATTGCATGTGCTGCATCTTCTATAACATGAAGGTTATATTTTTTTGCAATTGCACTTATTTTATCCATTTCGCAAGGGAGTCCAGCAAAATGAACTGGAATTAAGAGCTTTGTTTTTGAAGTAATATGTTTTTCAATCTCTACGGGATCGATATTATAAGAAACAGGATTAATATCAGCAAAAACTGGTTTAACATTGTTGTAAACCATACAGTTACTCGAAGCAAGGAATGTGTTCGGCGTTGTAATCCCCTCGGCACCAGTCTCCAGTCCCAGAGCGGCAACCGCAATATGCAGTCCAGCAGTGGCATTACTTACAGAAACACAATATTTGGCACCTGTAATTTCACAGATCGTCTTTTCGAACTGAGTGACAGAAGGCCCCTGAGTAAGGTAATCTGACTTCAACACTTTCACGACGGCTTCTATATCAGAGTCGTCTATATACTGATGACCATAACCTATCATGATTTGTCCCAATGTAACAATTTATGCAAATTGTTATATTTTTTATGAGGAGAAAAATGGGAACTACACAGCCGATAAGAAACAAAGAAACAATAGAAGTCATAAAAAAATATTTTAAGGAAAATAATGTGAGGAACTATCTGCTTTTTGTTCTGGGGATTAATACAGCATTGAGAATAAGCGATATTTTGAAATTAAAATGGAAAGATATCTATGATTTTAAAAATGATGAGATAAAATCGCATATTGCACTTGTTGAACAGAAGACTGGAAAAGAAACTTTGGTCGCAATCAATCAGTCCGTGAAAGCTGCGTTGGAGACTTTTAGAAATACGAATAAAGTGCGTCCGGACGAATTCATTTTTAGAAGCCGAAAAGGAGAAAACAAACCGATTGGCAGAACCAGAGCATATACAATTTTTGCGGATGCCGCGAAATCCTTGAATATTGAAAAATTCAGTTGTCATTCATTGCGAAAAACTTTCGGATATCATGCATGGAAGAAAAATCAGAATCCTGTTCTTCTTATGGAGGTCTATAACCATTCTTCGTTTGCAATTACAAGGAAATATCTTGGAATTTTACAGGAAGACAAAGATTCTGTTTTTTTATCCGTACTATTGTAAAAAAAACAAAAAAACATATAATATAGGGATAAAACTGAACAATTTGCATAAATTGTTACTTTCATTTTTAAGGCAGGCAATATCAAAACTATGACTACTGCAATTATACAAGCCAGACTTGGGTCAACAAGGCTTCCCAGAAAAGTTTTGAAAGACCTAAACGGAAAACCTCTGATTTTCCACGTAATCAATCGTCTGAAGTTCTGCAAACAAATTGACTCCATTGTATTGGCGACCACGACAAATCCGATTGATGACAAACTCGTCGAATGGTGCAAGGATAATGATATTCCCTGCTTCCGTGGTGATGAGTCCAATGTTTTAAAAAGATATTATGATGCAGCCACTAAATTCAAAGCGGATATCATAGTCCGTGTCACAGCAGACGACCCATTCAAAGACCCGAAGGTTATAGACAGCGTAATCAATATGCTGAAAAATGAATCCCTTGATTTTGCGTTCAACAACTGCCCACCATCATTTCCAGAAGGTTTGGACACGGAAGTTTTTACTTATGATGCAATCAAAAAAGCTTTTGAAGCAAAAACCACAGATTTTGAAAAAGAGCATGTAACGCAATATTTCTATCACAATCCTGAAAAATTCAATCTCAAAAACTTTTCTTACAAAGAAGACATCTCAAATATCCGTCTGACAGTTGATACAGACCAGGATTTTGAACTTGCAGAAAAAATTTATGAACGGTTAACACCGAAAGAACAGATGTTCTATCTTGACGATATTATTTCCTTGTTCAACAGAGAGCCTGCATTGTTGAACATAAACAAAGGTGTAAAAAGGAGCGCAATGTATGAGAAATGATTCAATCAGCCGCATTAGTGATTTGGAGAAAAAATATGCTCTTGACGCAATAGACAGACAATTTGCAACCTCACAGAACAGTTACTACAATAACCTTCTTGAAAAAGAATATGCAAAAAAAGTCTGCTGCGATTATGCAATCGGACATATCAACGGAACGGCAACAATGCATACAGCTCTCGTTGCTCTTGGTGTAAAAGCTGGTGACGAGGTAATTGTTCCGCCACTTACAATGTCAAGCACTTCTATCGCTGTTTTGCATAACGGTTCTATCCCTGTTTATGCAGATGTTGATAAAGAGACTTTCAATATAAGTGCAGAAGCAATTGAAAAATGCATCACGTCAAAAACAAAGGCTGTAATTTCTGTATCTCTTTATGGACTTCCTGCTGATTATGATAAGATTCTTGCTGTATGTAAAAAACACAATCTTTATCTTATTGAAGACAATGCAGAATGTTTCCTGGGTACATATAACGGAAAAGTTGTAGGTCAGTTTGGTGATTTCGGTTCATTCAGTTTCCAAGCAAGCAAGCATTTGACTTGTGGTGAAGGTGGAATGCTGGTTTGCCGTGACTTGGAACTTGCAAATAAAGCACGACAGTTCAACACTCTTGGTTACGCTGGTGTAAGTGCAACTAAAGGAAAAATTTCTCGTAATGATATTCAAGATCCTAATTATTCTCGACATGTTGCATTCGGTTTTAACTACAGAATGTCAGAACTTCAGGCTGCAGTTGCATTGGGCCAGCTTGAACGTTCTGATGAGCTTGTAAATCAGCGTATAAAAGCCGCAAAGATTTTTGAAGAGGCTGTAACTGGATGTGACTTCCTTGTTCCTCAAAAGACACCTTCAAATTGTACTAATTCATATTGGGCTTATGCAATGACATTGAAAACAGATAAACCGGAAACAGACTGGTATAAATTCAGAGATTTGTTCCAGAAAAACGGTGGAGACGGATACTATGCCGCATGGAAGCTTTCTTATGAGGAGCCATATTTCCAAAATGATGTACAGAAAAGTCCTTGTGTTTGGCAGAAATACGAGAAAGGCTTATGTCCTAATGCAGAATACTTACAGCCAAGAATGATTCAGCTAAAAACAAACTACTGGAATTTGTCGGAAGCAGAAAATCAGGCTGAAATCTTGTCCAAAACTATAAAAGAGTTCTAACATCAGGAGGAAAAAACTATGAATGCATTTCCAGAAGAAATTAAAATCGGAAACAAAACAATTGGATTAAATCATCCAACTTATATCATTGCAGAAATTGGTGCAAACTTTGACGGAAGTATCGAGAAGGCAAAGCGTCTTGTAGATGCTGCAAAAGAATGTGGTGCTGATTGTGCTAAGTTCCAGACATTTACAGCTGAAAAGATTGTTTCTGATGCCGGTTTCAAAAAGATGACACTTCACGGTGTTCATGGAAGCTGGGGACGTTCTGTTTATGATGTGTTTAAGGATGTTGAGTTCCCACACGAATGGCATAAAGAAATTTCTGATTACTGCAAAAAAGTAGGGATTGATTTTTCAACTTCTCCTTATGACAAAGAAGCCGTTGATTTATGTTGCGAATTGGATGTTCCATTTATCAAGCTCGGCTCCGGAGACATCACATGGCTTTCCATGCTTGAATACATCGCGAAGAAAGGAAAGCCGATGATGCTTGCAACAGGTGATGCAACAATTTCTGAAATTGACGAGGCTGTTAGAACAATTCTCGCGACAGGAAACAATCAGCTTGTTTTGATGCAGTGCGTCACAAACTATCCGTCAAAACTTGAAAGTGCAAATATTCGCGTAATCGAGTCATATCAGAAAATGTACAACATTCTTACAGGCTATTCTGACCATGCACCCGGTTCTGTTGTTGCTTTGGGAGCGGTTGCTCTTGGTGCTCGTGTTATTGAAAAACATTTTACTCTGAACAAAAAAGATAAAGGTCCCGACCATCCACATTCAATGGAGCCGGATGAATTCAAGTTTATGGTGAAATCAATCCGTGAACTTGAAAAGTCTTTGGGAACTTCTTTCAAACAGGTTGTTGAGGAAGAATCTGAAACAGTATTTGTTCAGCGACGCGGACTTTGCGCAAAAAATGAAATTGCCGAAGGTGCTATTATCAGGCCAGAAGATATTGATGTACTCCGTCCTGCACTTGGAATTCCTCCTAAATTTGAAAAAACTATAGCTGGTAAAACTTCTTCAAGAAAGATTTTGAAGGGCGAGCCTATCAGTTGGGAAGACATCAAATGACAGAAAGAGAAGCTTTTATAGCTTTACTCGATACAGAAGAACCTCATAAATGTGATGCAATAATCCTTCTTGAAGGAGATGGTTTTTCAAGATATAAAAAGGCCGTTTCTTTGTATAAAAGTCATATTGCACCGCTTATCTGTTTTTCAGGTGGATTTGACGATGAAAAATCAGGGGCTTTTACTTATGAAAAAATTAAGCCTCTGATTTTAAAATCTGAAGTTCCAGAAAAAGATTTTATCTTGGAAGGAAAATCCAAAAACACTTATGAGCAGGCCGTAGAAATAATGTCGCTTGCTCAACAAAACAACTGGAAAAGAATTGTTCTTGTCGCTTCGCACTATCATTCATACCGGGCGTTTCTTACATTCCTTTGCGTCCAAAAACAAAAAGTGCCTGATTTGTTAATTGATATGGCGGCAGTAAAAAATTTGGATTGGTATGATGAGACCGGCTGGGGGAAACGAATTGATTTGCTTGCCTCCGAGCTGGATAAAATTGATGCATATCAGAAAAAAAACAACGTGGCTTCTTATGTAGAAGGATTGGAGTATCTGAAATGGAAGAATCAAAAGCCCGGGAAATTTTAGGTCGTAGTTTTATTGGAACCGATGAATTAAAAAGAATCGAAGGCGTTTTTTCTCTTGAACTTCCTGCACATATTCCTGAATTTTCTTTTGATGAACAGTTTCTAAAAGAACACAAAGATACGCACATCCTTATATTATGTGTCCCAAAGTTTTCTAACGGAAAAGATATTTCAATATCTGAAATCAGAAATAGAATTGCCTCTTATAACGGAAATCCCCGTTTTTATAATCAGGACTGGTATCTGAACGAGCAATTTATTAATAAACCTTTGGAGCTGAAGTGGCTTTTTGTTTCAAAATCAGTTCTTGATGAATCTCGTGCAATGCCGGCTGATTCTGTTCTTGCAAAATATAATCTTCATTCTGCGGTTGAGCTTACATACACTTTTTTTGCAAATTACTTTTTGAATAAAGGTGAAAAACTTTGGAACAATGATTATGTCTGGTGTTCTGATGTAGATGACAAAGGCGACCAGATTTACGTAGGTCGATATACAGATGCAAGCGGACTCAATGCCGACGGATTTGAGATTCACAGACATCTGCGGATTAAGAATAATTATGGGGTCGTGTAAAAAATGAAATACAGCATCATAGTGTCAATTTACAATATTCAAGAATACATCAAGCAATGTATAGACAGCATTTTACGACAAACCATTAAAGATTTTGAATTAATTTTGGTCGATGACGGCTCCACTGATGACAGCGGAAAGATTTGTGATGAATATACAAAAATTGATAACAGAGTGAAAGTTCTTCATAAAGAAAACGGAGGCCTTTCAGATGCCAGAAATGCGGGTTTATTAGCTTCAAAAGGTGAATATATTTATTTTGTAGATGGTGATGACTGGATTTTAGAAAACACTCTTGAAGAGTTTGATGATATTCTGAAGCAGTATGGAAATGTAGACTTTATCCATGGGAGATACACTGTTTGTTATACACAGACTGGGACTTATGAATTGTGTCCAAGTTATATCGACAATGAATGGGCTATAGGGAAAAGCGGACAGGAAATATTTGCGCTGGCATATAAAAAAGGCTTCCCCATTGCTATGGGAATTAGAGGAGTTTATAAAAAAGAATTCCTTATCAACAACAATCTATTTTTTGAAAAAGGATTGTATGCAGAGGACGAGGAATGGACACCCAGACTTTTCCTAAAAGCAAACACATTATGTGGCTGCAAGGAAGGTCGCTATATATACAGGGCGAACCGAACCGGAAGTTTGATGAATACATTAAATGTCAAGAAATTCATTGACCTGATTCAAATTTATGACAAATGGTTTGAACTTGTAAAAGAAAATTGTTCAGAATATTTCAAAGAAGCATTAATCAGCGAGGCTTATAAAAGAGCTTGGTCCGCGTTTGTTTATGCAGCAAAATCATTAAGGAAAAAAGATTTCAACAAATTTGCTACTCGATTTAAAGAACTTGTAAAAAATTGGATAGTACCTTCAAAAGATGCGGGAACAGACAAATTCCTTGTCCGTGCTGCCGGAAGAATGCCAAATCTAGGATATGTGCTTTTAAGAACAATGCATATCCTGAAAATCAGAAACAGAAAAAATTAAATATGGAGTTTTAAAATGAATAAAACAACGTCTCAAAATATTTTTTTATTTCCTGCCACTTTATGTTTGCTGCAATTTGTTTTTGTGTTTCTTTCCCTTTTCAAAAGCGGTTTTGAGTTTGCCCCTACAGTATTGATTGCAAATTTGTTTTTTACAATTCTATGGATTGGTCTTTTTATATTTCATTCAGTCAAATTTAAAAGCACAAAAATCTCCATAAAAGGCATTATCCTTTTTTTAGCTTACGTTTTTGCAAGTTTTTATATCATCAAAAACAGCTGGTTTGGACCTTACCTTAGTCTGAATTGCATGAAAAACTTGTTTGAAGGACGCACATTCATCGACACACTTTATCATTCAAGCATAGCGGAAAGTTTTATCACAAACGGTTATGCAAGCGTTCAAATTAATGCTCCGGATTTTATGGCTTATCATACTTTAAGCCACGCATTAATTGCTTTTATCTCAAACCTTTTTAATCTTCCGTGTTATGTAACTTATAACTATATCTACCCACTGGCTGCATTCCCTCTGCTGGTTTATCTTTTTCAGAAAGTCGTTGTGACAGCACGCAGATATTTGACAAATTCCAATATATTATCATTTATTGACAAAATTTTAATTACACTTATACTCATTGGATTTGGGATTTGGTCAAGACTAGTAGAATGTTTTGGTTATGGTTACACGGGTTGGCTTATCGGAGAATCATACTGTGTTTCTATAATTCTTCTGTTTTTATATTTTTGTATTATTGATTGGGGATACAGAAAACTAGGAAAGTTTGATTCAATAAATTTGTATATCCTAATACCCGCCTTTATTCTTCTTATGTCATATTGCAAAATAAGTACAGGCTTTATTTTTTTTATCGGAATTTCATATTTTCTATTCAGAAAAAATCTTTTTACAAATAGAAAATGGTTAGTAATCTTTTTTTATGCATTTATTTTCGTGCTTTATTATTTTATTCCAGAAAAATTTGTACCCGAAAGAACTTACACGCTCCCCGAAAATAAAGCAAGCACTTTTGAATTATTCCATTATGTCAAATATACTTGTAAATTACACGGAGAATTTTCAATAGTTTCGAGCATCATACACTATGTACTTATGTTTGCACCTATCGCAATCATTTTATTAATCGATAAGACAAAAGGTATTTTTTCAATCAAGATAAAAAAAGCAGAATCTAATTTATTACTTCTTGAAACACTTATAATGACAACAGCAGTAAGCATTCTCCCGGGAATACTACTGCATATCGATGGTGGAAGTGCGGGGTACTTTGAAGCTCCTGTTATGTTTGAAGGACTTATTCTTCTTGTTGCCATGGATATATTCAAGAAAACAAACCAAACGCTTATAAATAGATTCCCCAGATTTAGTTTTGAAATGAAATTTCATAGCAAGACAAAAACAACGCTGAATATATTTTTTGCAGTCTTCATAAGTGCGGCATGTCTTGGATGTGCATTAGTTTATCTACGTTACGACCGTGTAAATGTCAGGCAGATGATAAAAGAAACTTTTGCATCGGAAAAAATATCCAGCAAAGATTACAAAATATACACAGAAATAAGAAATGCCACAAAAAAGAATAGAAATCAATACTGCATATTCTTGAAGGATGAAGCAGATTTTATAAAACTTTATGACTCAGATTTTTATACCAACAATCCTGAATTTAAGGCCCCAGATTCTGATGCCGACAAAAGTTTCTTTATAAAACCGTATCTTGCAACAGCTGCATACACGGGACTTCCTGTAATCAATGCAATGTACATCAAAGACGACGTTTTTTACAGGGGTGACGACTATGAGGCAGGAAAATATCTTTCAAACTATTCGCTGCCTCCAAAAATCTGTGGTGATAAAGTAACATTGGACAACATGAGAAAATGCGCAAAAAAACTTAATAAGAAATATATTGTTGTTATAGACGAAAATGGGTACGAAATTGTAGATGCAGACAAACAATGACAAAAGCGCTCCATGAAATGATATAACAGACTTTAATGACACACAGAGACTGACAAAAACTCCTTTTCTCTATGCTATCCTGCACACATTTGCTACAAGTATGTGCAGGAGTGATATTGATATATGGTAGTCAGCATCTAATACCCTTCTATTCTAGAAAATACTCTTGTTCTTTATGATATCCCGCAACATATATGCGGCAACGAGAGCTGTTATCACCCAGCGGATGTAGAACAGGTCTTTCAAAAAGTATCCAGCGATTACCATGACTGTTATGACGACAATTCCCGGAATATAAATGTGCCATGGATATTCAAAATTCTTTACTATGAATCTTGCTGTTATCTCGTGGAAAACAAAAAGCAAGATGTGCGCAATCAAAGTTGCGAGTGCAGCTCCGAACATTCCTAAAACCGGTATGAGGAAATAATTTATAGCGATGTTCAGAAGAGCGACAAAAAAAGTTATTACCGGTATGAGTTTCGTTTTTTCTTTGAAGAATTCGTGATTGACCGGAAAGAGATATAAATATGAAAAATAATTCGACAGAACGAACAAAGGAATTATATTCATTCCCGGATAATATTCCTCGGGAGCGATAAGCTTAAACACATCAAAACTAAGCAGGATAAATCCTACAGAAGTCAAGGTGAAAAATTTTATATATCTTTTTGAGTGGTGCAAAATATTTTGGGTGTCACCAGCCTTTTTGAAATCATAATAGAAAGGAACCCATGCTGTATTTAAGGCCCCGAAAATTACGCCAAGGACGGTACACAACGTAACTGTGACTCCATATATTCCTACAGTTTCGGTATCACATATTCTTTCAAGCATAATCTTATCGCTCTGCGCAAAAATAATATGACCAAGCTCATGGAAAATCAGCGGCAATGCAAGCTTCACGCAGAATTTATTATATTCAGGATTCCAAAAAGATTTACCGCGTACATAAATCAGGATAAATAAAATCAAGCCTATGCCTATCGATGAAATTGCCTGACCATATATCCGCCCCTCCGCTTTGTTGTCCTTCAATAAAAACACAAAACACAGAGAAAGACCGACTGTGATGATGCTTTGTGCCAATGCAAGCAAAGCTGATTTTTTTGCTTCTTTTAATACATCAAGCCTTCCTATTTCAAAACTGATCACAAATGAAAAGAAGGAATGAATCACAAGCACAGTCAAAATTATTCTGGAAAACCCCAATAAGTTTGCAAAAAAATTTCCGAAAATCAGCATGACAGCCAGCACGATGGAAAATGAAATGACCGATATTGACATTATGCTTGAAAGAAAACCAGAAAGCTTGTCCTCTCCGTATTTTATACGAGCGACACCTGATGAGGACGCAACGGAAAGCCCTTCTACCAGCGTAAATATTGAAAGCCACGAGGTATAAAGCGTCACATACCCGTAATCAGCTTGAGTAAGAAGCCTTGTGAAAATCGGAGTTGTAAAAAAATGGATGCCCTGGAATGCGATTTTTCCGAAGAGCTGCCACAGCACCGATTTTGAAATTGTTTTTTTTGCCATATACAAACTCACTATTGACCAATGTTGACCTGTAAAATCCGTCGCTGTAAAACACTGTTCTCAATATAAAGTGTAGCGTTTTAAGGATTGCCTGTTCTCTCACACTTTACAAAAATTGCCGCATTTAATTGCGGCAATTTCATTTCGAGTTGGGATGGACCTAATTAATCTGGATGCACAGACATACGAAGTATACACAATCAGTTAATCAGCAGGTTCTTAGATATTTCCAACCTTTGCTCGATTTTTCTCAATCCAGTCCTGCAACTGCGGAATGGTCATCCATTCAGTATTATTGTCAGATGTATAGCTGAATCCTTCAGGTACACGTTTTCCACCTTTAATCATCTTCTCGATAGTCGTGAATTCACAAATCTGTGGAAGAATCTTAAAATGCTCCGGGTATTCGTAAGTATAATACGCATCTTCAGGGCTAATCATTGCTTCATGTAACTTTTCACCCGGACGAATGCCTATTTCAACCTGCTCGCACTTATCATCTACAGCCCTTGCTATGTCACATATATTCATGGACGGAATTTTCTTTACGTAGATTTCTCCGCCTTCCATGTCATTAAAAGCATGCCATACAAGTTCCACTCCCTGTTCAAGACTAATCATAAAGCGAGTCATGCGCTTATCGGTGATTGTAAGTTTTCCGGTCTTGGCTGTTTCCATAAAGAACGGAATTACAGAACCGCGACTTCCCATTACGTTTCCATAACGGACAACTGAAAACTTAGTAGATTTACCGCCGGAATATGAGTTTCCAGCAACAAAAATCTTGTCCGAGCAAAGCTTTGTAGCTCCATAAAGATTAACCGGCTTACAAGCCTTGTCAGTAGAAAGAGCAACCAGTCTCTTAACGCCTTTGTCAATACAGGCATCAATTAAATTCATCGCTCCATGAACATTTGTCTTTATACATTCGAATGGATTATATTCAGCCGTTGGAACAATTTTAGTAGCGGCAGCATGTACGACATAATCAACACCATCAAGCGCCCTATAAAGTCTTTCCTTATCGCGAACATCACCAATAAAGAAACGAACCCTATCATCTCCCTGGAATTTTTTCGCCATATTCCATTGCTTCATCTCATCGCGTGAATAAATTATAATTTTCTTTGGGTTGTATTTTGCAAGTGTCATTGGAACAAATGTGTTTCCAAATGAACCTGTACCACCTGTTATTAAAATCGTTGAATTTGTTAACATATATTGCAATCTCCTTAAATAGTATAAATATATTTATTACAGTTACGAACTTTTTTTTTATTTAAACCGCCACCTCAATCTACATCAAGCACTTCAAAACCATCCTTCGCCAATACAACAGTATACTTTTTTCCAAGCATTTTTGCAATATCATTCATATTAGCCAAAGTAACCTTCCCATTACAAAATGCAGGAGGTAAGGAATATCCTGCAAAATCAGAATATTGGCCAAACGCAAAACCATCGCCGCGATAAAACTGATTACCAGAGTAATACATGGCATTGATAACTGGAATACCAGTATATGCACTAACTGCAAGATAAGGTTTTATGAGATTTATCCCCTCATAACCATCATTTTCACCATATTCAAAAATAATATTTACATCATCTTTTAAAAACAGACAATATTCACTTCTATGTTGCTTAGTAGCTTCCCTTACCTGTGTAAAAAGCTTATAGTCTTCGTTCTGTGCAATGGACGACATACTCAATCTACAATCAAATGATGTTTTTAGCATACCACAAATATCCGAATCATATATGCCTAAAGAAAGAACCCCAAGACCAAAAACAATGAACAAACAGCTAACAAGTTTCAACATGGACATTGACTTAAAAAAAAGTCTGAATCTAATTTCTGACATTTTAGTCTTTAATCTGTTAGGCACTTCTAAAGCTAGCAACATTATAAAGGACATAGTCCATGCCGGAGCCTCAAAATACAGCGCCGAACCTCCATCAATCACCATAATAAGTCCTGGCAGACAGGATACCAAAACTGTTAAAACCAATGTTTCAAAAACGACATTTGTATCTGCAATATTTCGAATTTTGAAAAAAAGCTTTTTAGGCCGTTCCACCAGTAAAATCAGTACAGTGGGCATAAAACATAGAATATAGTGAACAATAGCAAAAAAAACATTTTCAGTATTATTGTGTACATAGTGGAATAATTCAAAAGAGCCTGATGATTCTTTTGAGATTGAATAAGTGGGAGCTGGACAAAATTTTCCAGGCAAAAAATAATAGAGCATAAAAACAAGCAGATAAACAAATGCAAATACCCATTTTTTATTTTTAAACAAATTTTTTCTAAATATATAATAGCTTACTCCCACAAAAAACATACATCCTGTACTAATTTTGCAAAATGAAAGCAACAAAATAAATAGCGGTATCAAAAAACACAAATTAATAAAATCAAAGGATCTTATTTTCTTGTACCCTACATCAATAATGCAAATATATAAAAATAAAAGAATAACAGAAACACAATAAGATTCGCCATAAGCCCAGACATCGATATAAAGTCCTGCTCTATAATTTGTGAAATGATTTTCCCAAATCATAAAAAAAATTATAAGAATTAAATCAGAAAAATGGAGTGCTTTATCTTTTTTGAAAAAACCCTTTGCAATTAATATTACTTTTTGAAACAGATATACAAAAAGAGGTAACGCAATCACAGGATAAACATAATTGTATGTTATAAAACATGGAATACTTAATATTTTTGAAAGTCCCGCCACCATTGCATGCGAAAGAGAATGATATGCTATAAAACTTGGTGCATTAATCTGGATACTTGAATACCCATTTGTTATGTATGATTCAGCAATGGCAGAATGATAGAGAGGATCTATAAAAGTTTCACCTTTAAAAAAAGCTACAATTGAATCAATCCTTAGATACTGTCCAAACCAGCTTTTTCGTATGATTATAAATGAAGCAAGCACAAAACAAATAAAAAGAAACAGTCCTTTTAAGGAAAATGCATACACTTTGTTCCTAATATGACGTTGCACAAAAAGTCCACACCACATCAGCATCAAAACAGCATCCACAATAAGAACTAAAGGGGTAAAAGAAAAGCCACTTTTAAAGAGTACAACAAAAACGAATACAAATTGTATAACACACAAAATAGCTGGGAAAAGAAAAATATTCTGCTTAGTCTTTTGATTATCTATATTTAATTCCATATCATTACACCATAAAATATTATTATCTAACAGACCTAAACAGTCAATAGAGTAATCACCAACATCCGACGCAGAGCGTTACGCTGCCCTGTAGTACGGTATTGAACCCTCCGCACGAATAAAGGATTTACGATTCCCAATATATATCAATCACTCGGAACATCCAGTTCAATAACATTTCCGTGGGATGAAAATAGATTTATCTGATTTTCAAATTCATTTCGATTAGGATACTGGCAAAGAATATTCTTCTCCTTTTTATTTGCAGCCTCTAACTGATTAAAGTAGAAAAAATCTGGCGTATAACCGAATGCATCCATGTATAAATTTGTCGATGAATTTTGCATAAAAATAATCTTATACCCCTTTAAATAAGGTAGCATTACCTCAGCAGGAATTTTTTGGTCAATTTCAGAAACAGACACGTTTTTTCCAAAATCATAAACAGCTTTATCGCGGGGATGCCGCTTTATTATGACAGATTTAAAACGAGAGCCGATATAGACCTCTGTCGCTTTAATAAAAGGCTCTACATCAACTACATAATCCGTAAGCGGTGTCGTAAAAAATATTAGGTCGATATTTCCAGAAAAATACTCTCCTATACCAGGATAAAGTATAGATGTATATTTTTGAAAAAGATTTATATCAGTATTGGACATATCAAAAAGGATTTTCATTTCTTTATATTTTTTATATGGCATCTTCTCTGGATGGCTACAGAATTTTATACAATTTTTTGTTGTTCTGAGCGGGAAGCAATGTCCAACATTTGAATAACCAAGGACAGAAAGCAAAAATCCTTGGAAGTCAAAAAAATTATGAAAATGCGAAAAAATATTTGACCACTTTCTAGTCAGATAGTCACCTGTACCGTCTTCCAAAATTACAATCTCTTTTTCCTTCCCGAGCTGGCAAAACATTCCGGATACAAATCCTACGTCCGTCAATATCACTGCGGTATCAAAATCCTGCCTGTCAATATATGCCCCTATGAATTTTTTCACAAAACGTTTCTGCTGTCCAACCAATGCATATAAAAACATTTTAAGGAATAATCCCAATCGTTTGGCAAGTGGCATGGCATCAAATGGTTTGGTATCCTTGAAAACTTTTTTGAAGATTCCCAGCTTTTCGCACGAAGAACTCAGATACTCTCCTTTGTAGCTGTTTGGCAGACACAACGCATACCATTCAATATCCTTTCCATAAGTGCAATAATACCAGAGGAACTGATAAACATTGTGTGGATCATATATAACGGCCAATCCTTTTTTACTCATATCAAACCTTCCATACTAAAATTAGTCATTGTACATATCAGAAAAATAAGTTCTGAAGCTATAGGGATTTACTTCATTATCCTTGCGCAAAGAATCCGCGCATTGATTCAACAATTGATGATCCATGGAGACTCTATTCTTTTCGCAATATGCGATTATAAGTCTCATGGGATCAACTTTTTTTTCATTGCTGCATTTATAGATATCTTTCAAGAAGCTGGAGTGAAAGCCTGTATATCCACAAATCAAATCCAATGGATGCATGGGATTTCGATTCGAAGCATCTTTTATGCAGTCATATCCCCATTCCAAAAGGCATGGAATGTCAACTTCTTTGCAGTATCCCAATTTTTTCAAAGCCATAACCAGTTGCTCTGCAGGAGCGTTACCTATGCTTCGTCCCAATCCCTGCAAAGTGCAATCTATAAAATCAAATCCAAGTTCAACACATTTCAAACTATTAGAAACTGCAAGCCCAAGATTATTATGTCCATGGAACCCAAGCTTAACGTCCGTCTTTTTGGCAGTTGCATCAAAAATTCTTTCTATATCTTCTTCCATCATGCAGCCAGCAGAATCAACAACATAAACCGCATCAGCACCATTGTCACAAGCCGTCTGAGCCGCATCCGCAAATTTTTCCGGAGAAACGACATAGGACTTCATATAATTTGTCATAACTTCAAGACCGTTCTTTTTTGCTTCTTTTATATAGTCAACAGCTTTTTGGGGGGAGTCCGCATTAACGCCGACTCGGACAAATGAGACTCCGTTATCTTTTGCCTTTTTCAAATCATCAAAAACAGCAATACCAGGGATGCAGAAAAAACCGTATTTTGATTTTTGCAAGGTAGCATTAGCAATTCTCATATACTCTTTGTCTGACAATAAGGATTCACCGTGTTCCTTTGAGCTGGCATTCAATCCCAAGCCATGTCCAATTTCTATATATTCAAATCCCAATGCCTCAATTTTTGCAATTATTTTTTTAACGTCTTCCTCTGTCCATTTAAAATTAACAGAATAACTTCCGTCCCGTATTGTAGTATCAAAAAGTTTCATTTCCCACCTCTCACTATCGCCATTACTTCATCTTTTTTCCTGAAGATGAAAAATAAAAGCAATCCAAGAATGAGGATGAAAACAACATAGCGCAAGGCAATATTGTTTCCAACCGCAAAGAAGATTGCACATCCTATAATAATGGCGATAAAATATAGAATCATATATTTTATGCTATATATATGCTTATGAAGTTTATTTATCACGGCAAAAAGAATAATGCTCAGAACCAGATACGAAAACAGTGATGTATAGCTTGCCGCAATCGCACCAATTTTTCTTATAAAAATATAATTCAAAACTATATTGATAATGGCGGCCAAAGCGACACATAAAGAAATCCTGCCTGTCTTTTTATGGAACTCACCGACTGACGATTCCATATTGACCAAAACCATCAGACTTGAACCCGCGACAAACGGCGGTATATATCTGAAATCCCAATAGGTTTCAGGAGCCAAAATTTTTACAAGCTCCGGTGCAACCATCATCAATCCATACGCAAGGAATAGAAAAAAGAACAAATACCATTTCTGTATTTTCTTGATATTATCCTCTTGAGATGAATCCAACGCATGATACAGCCATGACTGAAAGGCTCCACTTGTTGCCTGTAAAAAAGCATACAGAATGTTGCCAATCAAATATACCAATCCATAAACGGCGGTTGCCTCTGCTCCTACAAAATGAGTAATCATAACATGGTCACTTTGCTGCATTATCATATAGGCAATCGAACTTAAAATGGATGGAACCGAAATTTTCAACGCATATTTATAATAGTCAGGTCTTATCACGGAACCTGACCTGAAAAACATAATCACCAGCAATGGCAGGGCACAGACGAACACCCCCGACACGCTGCCTAAAACTCTTTCATAATATGAATTATTTTTTAGGCATAAAATTAAGAGGATACTAAACAATATTTGAAGTAAATTCGGTAAAATCATTAAGAGGCTTTTTACCTTAAAATGATTTTCCATGTTTTCAAAATTTGAATAAAAATTTACCACAAAAAAAGAATAGGCATGAATGAGGGCTGCCATTATGACAAGAAAGGAAAAATCAACTACATTAAAACATTTCAGAACAGCAAACAACAATACTGCACATGCAGAAAAACCTAAAAAGACAATCAGAGAAAGAAACGCAATTGAAGCCCTGAACTGTTTTCTGTTATCCTTAAAATCAAAATAACCGGTATTCAATCCGATAAAAAGATTTGCTCCAACAAAAGGAGTCAAAAGAGAAACTATTGAATAATAGTTGGTATATAATCCATAGTATTCCTTCGACATTATTCTTGTAAAGATTATATTGCTCAACAGGGCAAACCCCTGCCCTATGCAGTTAGCGATTATGTAAAATAAAGCTGCTTTTGTATATGAATTTTTATTATTACTCATTTTTATGCCCCAACAATTCTTTAACAGTATCAACAATGTACTCAATATCATTTTTGCAATATCGTTGGTCCAATGGCAAAAAAATAGTATTATTTTTAAGTGTCATTTCAAACTCAATATTTTTTTCATCCACATTCATATTCCATAAAGTCGGAACGTATATTCTCTTCTCAACAAGAGCCTTTTTTATATCGCGTCCTACATTCAATGGATAAAGATATGGCACACTTCCATGCTCACATTTAATTTTATTTATATCTGCAAAAGCCTTGTTATATATTTCAAAATTTCTTTTCCTAATCCTCTTGATTTTTTTATAATCAATTGAAGATAATAACTTCTGTGAAAAAATGGAGATGCCAGAATAATTGGAATTCAGAAAATCGTCTACCTCTTTTTTTTCTATATAACAGCTGTTAGTTCCTTCCTCCAAAGATTTTATAAGATAATGAGAAATTGAGCTGGAATAGGAGTTTTTGTATGGGGAATTGATTTTTCTTGAAGAAATCAAATAGCCACCATCAGGAACTCCAAAAAATTTTTTACATGAATATAGATTATATACATTATCACGCAGTATTGGTTTGCAAAAAAATGAATGTGCATTATCAATAATAAAAAATGTATCGCTATGTTTTCTTACATATTGTAAGATTTTTTTATCCATTGTTCCAAAATAATTGACCAAATATACAAGCTTTCCTTCAATACCTTCCAAAACAGGTAGCAAGTTTTTATCTATATTAAAAAAACTTACACTGAAGTTTTTCTGGATTTCACCAATTACATTCGGGCACAAATAATATGGAACTAAAATGTTGTCCAGCTTTAATTCTTTTTTTATCAAAGAGATTGCAGCCTTTACCGTATTGAATGAAATTAAATTATACTTAGCATAATAACCATTATCGTTATTACTGAACGCTAACTCTATGGGTAAAAAGCCACCGTACTCTTTAAAACTTGATTCCATATTTTTAATCCATATTTATTTTTTCTTTTATTATAAATTGTGGCTGCCTATTTAAACTTATATATATTCTTCCCACATATTCTCCAATCAATCCCATGAACAAAAACGAGAACCCGAAAAGAAAGAGAATTATAGCCAATGTTGAAGCATACCCCGCAGGAATTGATGGATTTAACAGTTTCCTTATGACAACAACAATTCCATATACAAAACCAATGAAAGCAACAATGAATCCAGAAATAGTAGCAAACCGAAGCGGTTTTATAGAGAAATTTGTAAATCCGTTGAGCCACAGATTAATCATTTTGGACAATGAATATCCAGATTTTCCCGACAATCTTTCTCTATGAGAAACAGAAACGTTGCAGGCATTCTTAGAAACTCGGAGCATCAACCCGCCCAAATACGGATAGGGGTTTTCATATTTCAACATTTCATCTGCAACAAAACGCCTTATGCACCAAAAAGTTGTAAGCTCAAGTCCCTTTGGCTTGCTAATAAGACTTGTGGCCATAGACTCATTTGCCACTGTTCCAAGTTTTCTAAACAGAGACCTTTTTTCTCTTACAGAATACTTTGCCTCGACAATATCATATCCTTCTTTTATCTTATCAAGCAGCTTTGGGAACTCATTGAATGGAGTCTGGCCGTCATCATCTCCGCAAACAATGTAATCACCTTTTGCAAAATGAAGTCCCGCCATAACAGCTGACGGCTGTCCGAAATTTCTTGCAAGATTCAAGCCCTTTATTTTTTTATCATTATGAGCCAGTTCTGTGATTTTATTAAATGTAGTCCCATCTGGGGAGCAGTCATTTACAAGAATTATTTCATAACCGTAATCTGACAGCGCATTAGCCATCATGCCATTTATTTCTTCAACTACTGATGAAATTGTGTTTGTCGAATTATAGCAAGGTATTACAAAACTTATCAATTCCTTTCTCATCGCGCATACTCTATTCAGAAAAAATTACTCTCACATTTCCGATTATATAATTCATTTGATTTTGGAGTTCATTGAAATCAGTTCCGCCGATTATAAAATGACCGGGCCTCATCCGACCATATTTCAAATCTTCCAAAACTTTTCCAGGTTTTACATTTAGCTGGAAATCTATCATGTTGGGCGTTTTCTCCAGAATCTCACGTCCGACAACATTTTTGACCTTTCCTTTTCCGAAATCAAAAAAACGCATTATAGAAAAATGATTTTCAAGATAGTCTTTATCGAAAACAGGCGAATCAACATGTTCTCCCAATGCCTGCCTGATTAAATACTCATAATTGTCAAGCCCGGACATAAATGGAACGATTTTTCCAGAAAGATTGCTGCCTCCACCGCGCGCGCCAGATTCAATCAAATAAAATTTTCCGTCCTCACATTTGTATTCAGAATGTGTAAGCCCAAACGGTATGCCCGCAGTTTCTATCAGTTTCCGGTTTTCCTCGCGCAGGGCATCATAATTATATTTCTGATGGAACCACGAATATGTCTGCATTTTTGAGACATTAGGATTTGATTCATACATTTCTTTGATGGAAATCGTCATCGGATAATAATTTCCATTGACAACCAAACCATCTATAGTAAATTCATCGCCACTTACATACTGCTCAATCAAAAACTCCTTGCGAACATTTGACCAAGAAAGGGTCTCCTCATAATGCGCCTTTATATCATTTTCTGATTGCACTGTGAAAACACCCCGGCTGGATTGACTGTCTATAGGCTTGATTATTGCTTTAGGATACTTTTTAAGGAAATCTGCCGCATCCTGCCATGTTGCACACAATTTAAAATCCGGAACACTAATATCATGCTCCTTGCAAAATACACGCTGTTTTGATTTATCAGAAAACAATGCCGCAAGTTCTGTTCCAATTCCATGCAAACCAAGTTTCTCATTCAAATAGGCTACAGTTGGAACCGATATATCACTTTGATCAGAGACAACCGCATCAGGATTATATTTTTTTGCGATTTCAAGATTTTTTTCTTTATCCAGGACATTGGCAACTTCACAATAATCAGCATAAGGAAATGCCGGGGAATTTTCATACAAATTGGAGCATATAACTGTGTGCCCAAGTTTTTTTGCTTTTTTTATTAATTCAATCTGCCAGTCACCACCGGCTATCACCATTATCTTAGCCATATTACTATCTCTTAAAGTATTCGCTTACCTCAGCAATCACATTATTCACATCTTCATCACTCATCCCATACCAAAGCGGTAGTCTTACGAGCCTTTCGCTTTCTTTTGTGGTAAAATTGTCCACACCATCAAACCGACCGAATTTTATACCGGCAGGTGCAGAATGCAATGGGATATAGTGGAACACGCATCCAATACCTTGTTCTTTCATATAACTGATGAAAGCTGTCCGTTCGCCTAAGTCCTTGCATTTTATGTAGAACATGTGAGCATTATGAACGCATCCTTCTGGAATTTTAGGAACTTCTATTTTCCCAGACTCTGTGAAAGGTTTTAGAGCCTCATAATATCGGTTCCAAACAGAAAGACGGGCATCATTGATTTTATCGGCTACTTCAAGCTGTGCCCATAGATATGCTGCATTCAGCTCACTCGGTAAATAGCTTGAACCGTAATCTACCCACGTGTATTTATCAATCTGGCCACGGAAGAACTTTGAACGGTTGGTTCCCTTCTCACGGATTATCTCAGCCTTTTCAATGTCCTCCGTATTTGTATTGATAAGTATGGCACCGCCTTCACCCATGCTGTAGTTTTTTGTCTCATGGAACGAATAGCAACCATAGTCACCGATTGTACCAAGAGCCTTGCCCTTATACGATGACATCACTCCCTGTGCGGCATCCTCAACAACTTTCAGATTGTGCTTGCGGGCAATGGACATAATAGCATCCATCTCACAGGCGACTCCGGCATAATGAACTGCACAGATTACCTTTGTTTTGGGAGTTATCGCTTTTTCTATAAGATTTTCATCTATATTCATTGTATCCGGGCGGACATCAACGAACACAATCTTTGCGCCACGCTGAACGAACGCATCCGCAGTGGAACAGAACGTATAGCTGGGCATGATTACCTCATCGCCGGGCTGGACATCACAAAGAAGAGCGGCCATTTCAAGGGCAGTGGTTCCGCTTGTCGTAAGCAAAACCTTTTTTGCCCCGAATTTCGATTCCATCCATTCGTTACATTTTTTTGTAAATGAACCATCACCGCAAATTTTGTGGTTAGCAATTGCCTGAGATATATAATCTACCTCTTTCCCAGTATATGGGGGAATATTAAAAGAAATCATTCTGCGCTCCGTTGTTCTTTTTGTTGCAAAATTTTAGAAAAGAACTCAATAATTAAATCAGAACTGAGTTTGTCCTTTGTTTCCTCGCTGCACAGAAGGCTATACATATAGGACTTTCTATTGTCTTCCTTCAGTTGGGCTGGTTCAAAATCATCGAATTTTTGCTTGTCAATGTTGAATACGGGGAGACCAACCAAATCTGAAATTTGGTTCATAATCTGCTTATATCTCCTCCAAAACTCTTCCGTCACCGCAAAACCAATTTTTTTATTTGCTATTACGGAAAATGACAGGGAATTACTTGTGTCTTGAATGACGAATTCCGAGTTCAAAACAAGATTCAGGGTCTGATATTTTATTTTTTTTCGTCCGCCAAAAGCATTTTCAGGATACTCAATTTTAGGATGAACGGCAATCACCACGGGCATTCCGTATTTTTTCTCGACAGCATCAAAAAAGCCGCATAATTTTTTTTGCCAAAGATTATTGTCCTCGTAGAATTTATCCTCAAAATAATGTTCGTCGGGGTGCAGTCCAAAACCTGTCTCAACAAAACATATATACTTTTCCTTTATGCAAGGCTCATCATTTTTGTGAATAAGATAATTATCATAATCAGGATGGTTAATCCTGCAGACATGATTACCGCTCATTCCGGGCAAGGACTCGGGAACCAGATAATAGTCATAGCGTTTTGAAAGCTCAACTCCACAAAGCTTCATATAAACTCTAAACATTACGGCTCTTATATATCTGAATGTGGTCACAGGAGTAGCAAAATAAGCACGAAATTTCTGTGCAAAAGTTCTGGTATCTCCATAATTTATGTATCTTCCGATTTTTACAAGCGGAATTTTTCTTGAACGCATAAGTTTCCACATCTTTCCAGACTTAGGAATGAAATAAAACTCCGGTATGGCAATACAATCATCCGGCAATGATGTCCACAAAGATTTGAATTCGTCAAAAGACGTCAAAACTTTTGAATAGTCGCGTTTCAGTTCATCCGCAATTGAAAGGCCTGGATACAGAATCTGTGATACATCCCAATATTCAAACGAAAAACCTGCAGAAATTATTTCTTTTATGCAAAATCTCTTTTCTATGTCTGGAGTCAGCGGATCCTGATGCATTAAAACAACTTTCGTCATAGTTTAAGATTATACTATCTTCAAACGATTTTCAAGCATAATAATCTTGACATTTAGGAACTGTTTGATTAATCTTTTCATCGGGTGTTATTTTTCTGTTTGTGTTTTATGGCAAAAAAATTAATGCCCCTTTTCAATTTATTCTAATGTATTACTTGGATTTATATAGCTTTTCCTCTCACATTTATTGATGAAGAGCCAAATAAAACTGTACTAGGTATAATTCAGCGTAGATAATTGTTTTATCATCAAAGCAAAAATTGAGGAGGTCCATCGTATGAACCATATATTTTTTTGTGTAGACAACAACTGGATTAAACAATGTGGAATCACAATAAAATCCATTTTATTCTATAATCCTGATGAGGATTTCACATTCCACATCGTAGGAAAAGATAGCACTCCGCAAAACAGAGCACTATTGATTGACGAAGTTTCAACTCTTTCACAAAAATCAAAAATTGAATTCCACACCATAACCAATGAATACGACTCTAAATTCATAATCAGGGACGGAGACCACATTTCACACGAATCATATTACAGATTTTTTATTCCAAATTTTATTTCCCCAAATATTTCCAAAGCATTGTATTTGGACGCAGACATTTTGTGTACGGGGTCATTGAAAGAATTGTTTGATACTGATTTGGAAAACAAAGCCTGTGGTATGGTTCTGGACATGGATTACGGCGACATAAGCAAATACAATCGTCTGGATTTTGATTTTGCTGAAAAATATTATAATTCTGGCGTTATCCTTTTGAATCTGGATTACTGGCGGGAACACAATACGACACAACAACTTTTGGATTTTGTCTGTGAACATCCGAACAAATGTCAGCAACACGATCAGGATGCCATAAATGCATTGCTTCATGGAAAAATCCACCGCTTGCAGTTCAAGTACAATTTACAGAATATACTTTTTCAAGCCCCTCTCTGGGCAGATGAAGATGCGAATGAAATTTTTGAGACAGAAAAGATTGAAAAAAAATATTGGCCAGAACTACTGGAAAATTTAAAATCTCCAGTGCTTGTCCATTTTTCTTGTCTTTATAAACCATGGCACAAAGAATGTAACACACCATTTACAAATCTCTGGAGAAAATTCAATTCGTCCTCCAAAAACTGCCACATAAAAGTTACTGCAAAACCGAAGACATTTAAGCAGGCCATAAAATTCATTCTGCTAAAACTTGCCGTCAAGACAAAAATGAAAAAACAGATGCCCCATATTTTCAAGTTCCCAGACTCTGTTTATGAAACTGAAGATAAGTTTATCATGGAAGCCGCTAAATTGAATCTTAATTAGTTTTCAAAAAAGCAGCTTCCATGAAAATTATGGGGAATCTCCGAGAGATTTTGTCTCAAAAGGTTCCCTAGTATTTTTTCACTCCATCGATTACAAATGTTGTTATTGAATTTGGAATCAGGCTTGCGGAGAACATTCCATCGCCTGAGTTTTCAATTTCCATATCTACTTGTCCCATATTCTCTCCATCCTCCAAATCCATTCCACTTGTGCGGATTGCCATTACTTTGTTCCAGCCATTCACAAATGAGGAGAGGTCAAAGGTACAATTCTTTTCGTTTACAGTAGAATTCACGCAGACTATTGAAACTTGATTTAGCTTCGGATTGTATGAGGCAATATAGTTTTCAGAATCAATATAAATTACATAGGAACCTGGGCGAATATATTTTGTAAACTGTCCGAACGCATAGTATTTTTTTGAAAGCAAAATCTTTTCGTTCACAAAATCCGCAACAACCACACCCCAGAATCCTTTTGAAAAATCAGGAGTCCACACGCCATCCACAATTCCGTTAAAAGGTTCCGCAGATATGTAACTTGCAACAGACTGCCAAATAAGCCAAGCGGAAGGTCTTGCACTCATATCTTTCAAAATCTTTTTTGCAAAATCAAGGGCAGGCCCCATTTGTCCATTATTTTTTCCTATTGAAGAAAAACCATCCGTTTCAGAAATCCAAAGGTTTTTTTCATATTTCGCTGAAAGGCTCAAAATCTTTTTATAGTTTTCACCCCAATATGTATGAGTATTAATCCTTCCTAAACTATTTCTCGCATCCTTTGACCATGCAGTGATAGAACTTGATTGATTTCCTGAACCATACTCATCAGAACCAGTGACAATAATATTTTGGAGTCCACGCTTGTCCAGAGCCTGCCTTGTCAAAATCAAAAGCTTTGACTGATTCTTTCCTTTGCTTACGTGGCAACCCTCCTGTTTCCCACTAAACGCACTCCATGAAACAGACCTCGGTTCATTCATAGGCTCAAGGCTTGCAACTTTTATGCCATCTATCTTCTGCAAATTATATGTAACTTCCGCCAGGTACTCAGCGAAATCTTCATATTTGTCTTCAATTATATTATCTGCGAATCCAGGTTTGTTTCCAGAAGTACATCCGCTTTTAGTCATAAAATACGGTGGCGAGTTGGAGAAGAACTCAACTATCAGATTGTCATCAACCTTTGCTGCAATTTTTTTCAGCACATTTCGCTGCCGACCGTCTGCCGTCCAGTCATATTCAAAATTCCCAGACTCATCAACATTTTTCCAAAAGCCAGGCATCGCAGAATCGCTACGGCCAATATGGTTATGAGACGGATCATCCCCACCACCGATGTTGTATCTAATTATATTCAGACCAATACCTTTGTCCATTGTAAAGAACAAATCCACAGCCTCGTTGGATAGCTTTTCATTTCCACCAAGCCTGTTTCCCCACCAACAGAGACTCGTTCCCCAACCTTCAAATACCCCATCATTTATCGGTGAAACATTTTTGATGTCCACTTTAATTTTTTCACTGATTCCAGCTCCAGATCTGGAAACAGAAACATTTGACGATTGGCAGGAAGTGAAAGCAAAAATCAACAGACCTGCAAAACTGATAAAAATAGATTTAAGTGCATAATTTTTTTTCACGTATCTTTCTCCAATTTAATAAACCTTGCTATAGGGAACCCTTAAAAACCATTGAAAATGAGTTTTTAGAGATTACTTATATTATGGAAAGTTTTTAGGCTGTTTGTCTAGTAAATTCTTGAAATTTATATTATTGTTTTTACAGGAAGAGCAAAAGGATAACATTGTATGAAGCCATTGATTAGCGTTTTGATTCCCGTCTACGGGGTTGAAAAATATATTGAAAAATGTTTAAAGTCGGTCTTCGAAAACACTATTGCAGAAAAATGTGAGTTTATTCTGGTGAACGACTGCACAAAGGACAGCTCCATTCAGATTGCTAAAACAATGATAAGTTCATTTCCTAATCTTGATGTAAAAATTATTGAGCATGACATGAACTGCGGCATTGGGGCGACAAGGAACACCGCTCTGAAAAATGCCACAGGAAATTATATAATTTATGTTGACAGTGACGATTGGGTTGAAAAAGATTTTCTGGAAAAACTGTACAATGAAGCAGAAAAGAAAAGTGCCGACATTACATTCTGCGATTGGTATGAAGAAAGAGGAATCGAAACAAGCGTGTTTTCCCACAATACACTTCAACTATCAAACAACATTCTGGAAGAATTCCTAAAATCAAAAATTCCTGCATACATGTGGAACAAACTTATAAACAAAAATCTTATAACAAAGAATGCCATTGAATTTGAGCCGGGCATAAACAATTGGGAAGATGAAACCATCTGTCTAAAACTTTTTTCAATGGCAAAATCTTTTGCATACATAAACCTTCCATTATATCACTATCAAATCAGAAACAACTCATACATCAGATGCCTCATAACTGAAAAAACAAAAAATGATTTTTTTAACTCAATTTCAGCGATGAGCCTTTTTTTTGACAGACCAGAACTTGAACAATATCGTGATTTACTTAATTTCAAGAAGAATCATGCAAAACAAAAGATTTTAATCGACGGTACAAGGCGTATGCAAAAAAAATATCTGTCGCTGTGGCCAGAATCATATCCCTATATAAAACAGGATGCGACACTTCCATCTCGGGTAAAAATAATTCTACGCACCGCAAAAACAGCTCCTTTTATTTCCAAAATTCTACTCTTCATACATTCGTCTTTGAAAATTGTTTTGCGGCATCAATTCACATGGAAACAATATTTTTCAAAAAGTGAGGACTAACTATGGATTCAGAATTTGCACCTCTTGTTTCAGTAATCATCCCAATGTACAACGTCGAAAATTATATTGCGGAATGTCTTGACTCAACCATCGCGCAGACATACAAAAATCTTGATATAGTGATTGTTGATGACGGCTCAACAGACAGGTCAAATCAAATTGCTTCCGAATATCAAAAAAGAGATTCCCGAATCAAGATAATCAAAAAAACAAACGGCGGTCTTTCCGATGCCAGAAATGCTGGAATAAAAAATTCCAATGGAGACTTTTTATTTTTCCTTGATTCCGATGATTTTTTACCGGCATACGCAATAGAATACCTTGTTGATTTAATAAAGAAACACCGGACAAAAATCGCTGTCGGGGCACACACCATTCTCAAAGATTCAAAAAAAATCTACAAAGGTTTGGGAGCAGAAAAAGAAAAGCTCTTTGAATCAAAAGACGCAATCAAAGAAATCCTTTTAGACAGGGAAATTGATTTGTCCACCTGGGCAAAACTCTACGACAAATCTTTATTCACTTCCGTTACCTTTCCAGTCGGGAAAAATTTTGAAGATACAGCAACAACATATAAACTCTTTTTCCAGTGCGACAAAATTGCCGTCGGTGGAAATCCAGTTTATTTTTACAGAATCCGAGAAAATTCAATCACCACAAGCATAGATTTTTCAAAAAAATATTTGCTGATTGAAAACACAAAGGAAATGTGCAAGACCATTACAGAAAAATATCCAGACATGCAAACTGCCGCCAACCGTCGTCTGGTCTGGGCTTATTTTTCAACGCTGAACCAAGTTCTGAAGTCAAAAAACAAATCGGAGTACAAAAGAGAACAAAAAGAAATCGTAGATTTTCTGCTTTCACAAAAAACGGAAATTCTAAGCAAAGATGAATATGAAAAAAAACAAAAGATTGCAATCCGCCTGCTTTCGTTTGGAACTCCGCTTTACAATCTAGCAAGAAAAATTTTTATGTAAGGAAAAAACATGGATATAAAACTCATAATCGCCGCGCACAAAAAATATCAGGTTCCATCTGACGCAATCTATCTTCCGCTACATGTCGGGGCAGAGGGAAAAGAACCTTTTGGATTTGCAGGTGACAATACCGGCGAAAACATTTCGGGGAAAAATCCTTTTTACTGCGAGCTGACCGGGCTTTATTGGGCTTGGAAAAATCTGGATGCGGACTACATTGGGCTTTGCCATTACAGACGATATTTTACTGCGGCAAAAAAGATTCCCAAAACTGAGGATGAAAAATTCAAAATCGTTTTGAATCAGGAGCAGGCAGAAAATCTTTTGAAAAAAGCCGACATCGTTCTTCCGAAAAAACGCAACTATTATATTGAAACAATCTACAATCATTACAAGCACACGATGTTTGTGGAGCCGCTCGACATTTGCGGAAAAATCATCGAAGAAAAATATCCAGAATATTGTGCCGCATTTGAAAATCTGAAGCATACAAAAAAAATGCACGCATTCAACATGATGATTATGAAAAAAAATTATCTTGATGAATACTGCACATGGCTTTTTGATATTCTGGGCGAAGTTGAAAAACGTGTTGACGTTTCACAGTATGATTCATTCCATGCAAGATTTTTTGGACGGCTCAGCGAACGGCTTCTGGACGTGTGGCTTTACACAAAAAATTATTCTTTCACCGAATGCCGCGTAATCGACATGCAGCACGTCAACTGGTTCAAAAAAGGCTTCTCTTTCCTGCGCGCAAAAATCACCGGAAAAAAATATGAAAAGAGTTTTTAACCGGCTTTTTTAAATCACGGAAACAGGGATAAGGCAATTATTTTCATCCAGCGGAAGTACGAACTGCGAAAGGCAAATTACGCATCCAGTTCCAATGGCCTTATTCAGGCTTTTGAGGACCGAAAAATTTTTTAAGGAATCTTTTCCCGGATTTGCGGATTTTTTTATTTCAACAGGATAAAGGACATTGTTTTCTTCAATCAAAAGATCGATTTCTTTTCCGTTGTTATCGCGGTAATAAGAAAATCTGCTCCGCACATCCAATCCTGCATTCGTGTAGGTCTTTATGATTTCTGAAATCACATAGGTCTCGAATATATTTCCTGCCATTGCAGAAACTTCCAGTGCCCGCGGATTATTCCACAGCGAAAGATAGCATGCAAGTCCCGTGTCCATCATGTAAATCTTAGGGCGCTTTACAATCCGCTTTATTGTGTTTCCAGAATACGGCTGCAGCAGAAATACAATTCCGGACGTAACAAGCAGTGAAAGCCAGCTGTCACAAGTTTTTGCATCAATTCCGACATCTTTTGCAATGTCGCTGAGATTAAGTTCCTGTCCTGTTCGAGAGGCAACGCAAGAAATGAATTGCAGGAATTTATGTTCGTTCTTTATTTCAATCAGTTCACGAATATCCCGTTCAAGATAAGTCTGTACATATTCACCAAAAAAGCTTTCGGTTGTAAGCGTTTCATCAACAACCATCTGCGGCATCGAGCCACGGAAAATCTTGTCAAAAATGCTTGTAATATCTTCGCTTGTGTTTGACACAAGATTTTTTGACGGAATAAAAATCTTTTCTTTATAGCCCATTGTTTCCGCACGTGTAAAGCCGTAAAGCTGCAAAAGTCCCGCACGGCCGGCAAGAGATTCGCTTACATTTTTCATCAAGCGGAACATCTGGCTGCCGATTAAAAAATACATTCCGTTGTGCCTGTCCTCATCGATTTTTATTTTTATGTAGAGCAAAAGTTCCGGTGCATATTGAATTTCGTCAATAATCAGCGGCGGCTTATATTGCTGCAGGAAAAGCTCAGGATCTGTTTTTGCCAGGCTTCGCAGCTGCGGATAATCCAGAGTAACATACTGAATGTTTTGGATTGATGAAGCGAATGCTTTGATTAAAGTGGTCTTTCCGGTCTGTCTTGCTCCCGTTACAACTACGCAGGAAAAATGTCCGCTAAGATATTTTAAGTAACCAGATGCGGTTCTATTCAATGCCATTTACAACCTCTTCATACAAATTCGGAGTACAATTCCATATTTGTATAATAAATAACATCATCTATTTTGTCTAGCCGTTAATAAATCTAATGTTTCTGCCATTCAATGAATTGATGAATCATATTGAATAATGGTAGACTAATACCAAGAGGAACTTGATTATGAAAAAAACTTTTGTGGCAATGGCGGTTGTGGTTTTTATGGCGCTTTCGTTTGTTTCATGCAATAAGCAGAATGCAAAAAACAATGAAGTAAAAATCGAGGAAACAGAAAAACAAGCGGAAGAAAAACCGGAGCCTGTTCAGGAAGATGTAAAGACCCTGTATGTAAGTGAGTCGCTTAGACTGCGCAAGAGTGAGTCAACCGACAGTGAAATTATTGCGACCATGATAATCGGAACGGAAGTGGAAATCATGGAGACCGGTAAAGCAGAGACCATCGGCGATGTGAGCGGAAACTGGGTTAAAATTCAGGTTGTGAATGATGTCACTGATTTGAAGGGAAACGCCATGCAGGGAACGGTCGGCTGGTGTTTCGACGGTTACTTGGTTGAGGACGCGACCCGCTTCGGACTTATCGGTAATTGGGAAAACGAAAGAAATATTTTGAATTTTAAGTCCGACGGTGAGTTTAGTTTTGGCTGGAAAGAAAGTGAAGGCATAGGCGGAAAATGGAATCTTGATGGACAAACGATTCTGTTGTCAGTTCTTGACAATCCTGATAACGAGCCGTACAGTGAAGAATGGAAACTTGTAAATCTTGATGCCCAGAATCTCCAGTTTGTTCGGAACGGTGAGACTTTCGTTCTCACGAGGGTGCGATGAAAAAACAGATTTTATTTTTAATCGGTATTTTAGCTTGCGCAGGTTTTGGCTTTTCACAGGAGAAAAATCTCAGGGAATCATTTGTTCTGAATCTTGCGGTGAGTGAAGACCAATATTATGCGGCCGAACTAGGTGAGTCTCCTTATGTGCTTCCTGAAAATACAGTGCAGGTTTATCCCGGTGAAGAACTTTATATCGAAGCGGATGTCGAGAACGATGTTCTGGTCAATCTGAAAAATGTCGGGGAAATCAAAAATCCAGAAAAAACTTTAATCATTAAATTCTCGCAGATTTGTGACGGAAGAAAACATCAGGCTATGATGCTGTCGGTGTTCAATCCGTTTGAAAAAGATTTGGAATACTCCGCAATAATTTATCTTTTGATGTACGGAAGATGGGTTGAGACCGACGTTATTGACATAAAGCCCAATGCCATAGGCTACGAAACATGGCGTGATATAATCTGCACGATTGCGCTGAACGGATGGAAATTAAAATGACCAAAATCCTTTTTATCTGCCACGGAAACATCTGCCGCTCACCGATGGCACAGTGCATTATGCAGCAGATTGTCGATAACGCTGGGGCATCCGACCGATATTTTATTGATTCAAAAGCAACGAGTACGGAAGAGATTGGAAACGGAATCTATCCGCCGGCAAAAAGAAAATTGAATGAAATGAATGTTCCCCTTATTCCGCATCATGCAAGCCAAATCAAAAAAAGTGACTATGATGATTTCGACCTTCTGATTGGAATGGACGATGAAAACATCCGCAACATGAAAAGAATATTCGGTGGTGACACTGAAAACAAAATCCACAAAATTAGGGAATTTTCTGGAAGCAATGGAGATGTCGCCGACCCTTGGTACACAGGGAACTTTGACATCACATACGAGCAGATTCATCAGGGCTGCCGGGATTTGTTCAAGGATTTGGAATCCAGATAAAGCTCTACAACATTTCCACAAAATATGATATACTTTACGCAGCATTTCAAAACTGGGAGGATTTTATGTTCTGCACAAATTGTGGCGAAAAACTTTTGGACGGGGCGACATTCTGCACAAACTGCGGTGAAAAAATTGTCCGCGAGGCTATCCCCGTTCCACCAACCCAAACGATAGACAACATAAGCACAAGGGCCGTTGAGCCAGAAAAACCACAGGTCGAATCAACCCCGGAGCCGGTATCAAATCCTTACAACACTTCTGCGTCCCCCGCTCCAGGCACACAGAATGCACCACGCACAAACGGACTTTCAATTGCGTCAATGATTCTTGGAATAGTGAGTGTCTGTCTGGCGGCAGCACAACTTATTTCGTTGCCATCAAGCATACTGGCCATCATTTTTTCCGCAAAAAGCAAAAAGTCGGGCAACAACAACGGAATGGCAAAAGCGGGAATGATTACGGGAATCATCGGGCTGGTTTCAGCAGTTCTATGGTTTGTATTTTGTTTTGCACTTGGGCGCGACATTGCTGCGGATGAGGCTGCCTGGGTATAAGGCATCTATTTTTTAGGAGGATTTTATGTTCTGCATACACTGTGGTGAAAAAATTTTAGATGGCGCGGCCTTTTGTACAAAATGTGGAGCAAAAGTTGTTTTCACAGAAACATTCCGACAGCCGGAGCCGCAAGAATCCCAGCAACCAAAAACAACTGGTTTTGCAGTAGCTTCAATGATTTTGGGAATCTTCAGCATTTTACTATGCGCGGTAATGTTTTTATCATTGCCATCGGGAATACTTGGAATTGTCTTTTCCTCAAAATGCAAAAAATCGGGCAACAATTCCGGCATGGCAAAAGCGGGAATGATTACGGGCATAGTTGGATTGTGCCTTGTAGGACTAAACTTCATGCTTTGCACATTTAGGAGCCTACCATGGTAACAACAAAAAAGCATGGTATTTTCGCGCTCGTTTTGATTTTTGCACTTGTTTTTGCGGGATGTAAAAATCCGGCGGGCGGCGGCACTGTTGATAATTCCACTGTCGTCCCAAATATCGATAATGAGGTCCACTCTTGTTTTAATCTTGTGAACCAGTTCAGGACAGGAAACGAAGCCTTTTATTGGAACGAAGACAACACAACCAAAACAAATCTTGTCGGAACGCTTGGTAGGCTTACCCTTGATGAAGGTTTGTGCAAGGCAGCCCAGATCCGCGCAAATGAGATTGTCACATGTTGGGGGCACACACGCCCAAACGGTACAGACTGCGAAACCGTTCTGACGGAGCTTTCAATTCCTTGGCGCAGCACGGGTGAAAACATTGCAGCCGGATACAGCTCCGGTTCACAGACTTTTAACCAATGGAAAGAAGATAGTGAAAATCACGACGGCCAGGGCCACAGACGAAACATGCTCGGTGATTTTACCAAAATCGGAATAGCACACGCATACAGTGCCAACAGCGACTACAAACATTACTGGGCAATGATTTTGACGAAATAAGTGGCTGATTAGTGCAAAATCAAAAAAATCCCCTCCACCGAATTGATGAAGGGGATTGTGTTTTTAAAGCCGAAATTATTTTGATTTTTTGAAAACCGGGATGTAATCAATCGGGGCATCGACATCTACCGTTTTTCCGCCGTCAAAACTTTTGTTCGAGTTGATTTCAACCCATTTTCCTTCCGGGAGATAGACTTTTCTTGATGTGGCTCCTGCTTCCAAAACCGGGGCAACAAGGTATTCGCTTCCGAACATGTATTGGTCGCGGATGTCCCAGCATTTTTCATCTTCCGGGAATTCGTAGAACATGGCACGCATCAAGGGGCTTCCTTTTTCATGTGCCTCTGCCATCAGCTTGGAGATGTACGGCTTAAGACTTTCGCGCAGCTTAATCTGCTTTTCCATAATCTTCTGCGCTTCTTCTCCGTAGCTCCAGATTTCGTTCGGCTGACCTGTGTACAGATATCCACCGCCCCAGTCCTTTACTTTTTCAAGCGGCTCGATGTCATGCGGGTCACGGTCTCCATGCAGGCGTAGAATCGGAGTGAACACGGCAAACTCAAACCAGCGTTCCAGAAGCTCCACAAATTTTTTGTCCTTTGGATTTCCGTACATGAATCCACCGATGTCCGTTGTCCACCAAGGGATTCCAGAAAGTCCCATGTTCACGCCCTCAACCACAGAATCACGCAGACATTCAAACGTACTCTGCACGTCTCCGTTCCACAAAATCGTTCCGTATTTCTGGCTACCGACCCATGCACAACGCTCCAGATTTACAATCTCCTTTACGCCGCTTTTTTTCATTCCGTCATAAAATGCCTGGGCATAAAACTTCGGATAGATATTGCTCAAGGCAACGGCAGGTCCCAGCTGGTAACGATAATTTTCATAATCATAGACATCGTAATCAGGTTCAGCATTGTCCAGCCAGAACATGTCGATTCCATAGTCCATGTAATTTTTTTTGCAGATGTTCCACAGATACTCGCGCGCCTTTGGATTTGTTGCGTCAAAAGTAATGCAGTCGCCGTTGAAAGCATAAGTCTGTGCGGTTCCATGTTCGGTTCTTACCAGATAACCATTTTCCGCCATCTCGTAATAATGCGAACACTTTCTGTCAACCGACGGCCACACTGAAACCATGACCTTTGTTCCCATCGCGTGAAGCTCATCGCACATCGCCTTTGGATCCGGCCAATACTCTGGATCAAATCCCCAGTCGCCCTGACGAATCCAATGGAAGAAATCTATCACAATCACATCCAGATGGATTCCCAGTTCCTTGTATTTTCGTGCAACTGTCAAAACTTCTTCCTGAGTCCTGTAACGAAGCTTGCACTGCCAGAATCCCAAAAGATTGTCGGGCATCTGTGGTGCGCGACCAACAACCGACGTATAATTTTCAACAATCTTTGCCGGAGTGTCCCCTGCTGTAATCCAGTAGTCCATTTCCTTTGTGCTTTGTGCTGTCCACTCGGTCAGATTTTTTCCAAACGCAACAGTCCCAACCGCTGGAGAGTTCCACAAAAATCCATATCCAAGATTTGACACCGCAAACGGAATTGAAATTTGCGAATTGCGCTGTGCAAGTTCAAGGAAGCAGCCTTTCATGTCCAGATACGGAGTCTGATACTGACCCATTCCAAAAATCTTTTCGTCGTCGTTCGCATCAAAACGCACGGTTAGCTTGTAGTCACCGCCGATTATTCCCCTGTACTGCCTGTTGATAACTTTTGTGCAGCAGCTTTCCTTTGTAGAATCAGGGTCGTAGCTTCGGAAATATTCGTGAAGAACAACCTTGTTGTCCTTGATAAAAGAAAGCACACCGTTGTGATTTACGGATGCCGTAATTTTTCCGTTGGTGATTGTTGCGGATTTTTTTTCATCGTCAATCGTAATTATCGCATTTCCTTTTGATTCCAGCGGCTCCGTCAGTGCCCAGTCATTTTTTGTAAAATCGGTCTCCAGTGTCGAGCGTACACGAAGAGAATCTTTTCCCCAGACTTCAATTTTCAAAGTCTCGTTGCCTTTTGTAAAAATCAAGGCATCGGCAGTTTTGGTAAAGGCCATCCGTTCCTCCTGAATATTTCTCTGCCTATTCTACCACCAAGCCCAAATGATTTTCCATGTAATTATTTTTTAAAAAGAGTTTGTTTTTTTAAGAATGTGGGCGGTCCCCTCACTACATTCGGGTCGGGCTATCCGCACTTCGCCGTCTTGCGCGGCTCATTCCTACGGAACTGCCTTTCGGCAGG
>CACZPR010000006.1 GCA_902783155.1 uncultured Spirochaetaceae bacterium | reverse complement strand
GGAATTTCCCGGCGGAAAAATCGAAGAAGGAGAAAGTGCGGAGGACGCGCTCAAACGTGAAATAAAAGAAGAGCTTGCGACAGAAATAAGCGTGGGTGATTACGTCGCCACCATCGAATACGACTATCCTGCCTTTCATCTTTCCATGAGATGCTATGAGTGTTCCGTCATAAGCGGAAAACTGGAGCTGTTGGAGCACGAAAACGCAAGCTGGCTCACGAAAGAAAACCTCCGCTCCGTGCAATGGCTTCCGGCAGACATTACGATTCTGGACAAGGTGGAAAAAATCCTTTTATAACTAAACAAAAATATTTTGAATCACTCCCAGCATGATGCCATATTTCAAAAAGCAGCCTCCACCAGCTCCCGCATCCTTCTTGCATTCCTTGCCCCGCTGCCCTTGGGATGGTTGTTGAAGTACATCTGAACTTTTTTTCCCTCGCCGTTTGCCTGCCTTACGATGGGGACAAAGCTTGAAAGCTCATCGTCGGAGTATTCGTAGCAGTAGCGTGAGCTTCCGTTTTGACCTTCGGCATTATACCAGGCATTTTCATTTCGTCCGTGCATTCGGATGTATGCGCTGCTTCCAACAAACGGAGTCTTTGCCAAAGTGCCGTCGGGAAGATTTTTCAGCTGCGGCATGTCACAAAAGACGATTGACGCATTCCGTTTCTCAAGTCCCTCAAAAACTGACTCTCGTATCCATTCTCTGTGACGGAACTCCACCACAACCGGGAATCCTACAAAATCTTCTATCAGTTTTGCAAGGTAGATTCTGTTTTCCTTTGTGTAATGAAAGCTCTGGGGAAACTGAAAGAGAAGAGCCGAAAGCCTGTCCTTTTCGTAAAGTGGATTCAGAGCCGATTTAAAATCCTTCGCAGCCGTCTGCCAATTTGAGTCAATCTCATGGGTAAGGAGCCTGCTTGCCTTTATGCTGAAATTCAATCTTCCCTCGGACCGCTCGTAAAAAGAAATCAGCCTCTCCGCCGTGGGCATGTTGTAAAATGTGCTGTTCACTTCCAGTGCGTTAAAGACCGTGGAATAATATAGAAGAAAATCTTTGCGCTTAAGGTCTGCGGGGTAAAAGGTTCCCTTCCATTCGGGATAGTCGTAGCCGCTTGTGCCAATCAATAGTTCGGACATAACTATAGTCTAGCGCATTTCCTATATTTTTTCTTGTAAATCTGTTATTCTGTCTGCATGAAAACCATCACCGTAAGCGGAGCCGTAATTCTCCGCACAAAACCTACAATCAGCAAAGCGCATAATCCTATGGAGGGAAAATGCGATTTGTGATATAATGGTTTTGATGAGGAGGTATGGTCTATGTGTCAAATTGCAGTTAAGATACCGGAAGAAGTCTTGTATGATACTCACATGACAACCGTTCAAGTCAATGATTATGCAAGAAAATTGATTGCGCTTGATTATTACACTCGCCATCATGTCTCAATAGGTTATTGTGCTCAAATTGCAGAAATGACAGAAGAAGATTTCATAAAATTTCTAGGACAAAATAACATCTCAATTTTCCAGTTTGACGATGAAAATGAATTTTTGGAAGAGTTAAAAAATGCCTAGAGTTGTCGTAAATTCAACCCCGCTGATAATTCTGAGCAACATAAATCAATTGGATTTGCTAAAAAAATTGTATTCTGAGATTTATATTCCCGAAGCTGTATTTAACGAAGTTACGGAAAAAACAGACTCCGCCTGCCATCAAATTAAAAGTCATACGGACTGGATTCATGTATGCAAGATCACTGATGAAAGCCAAAAGAGAATGTATCAGGCAAAACTGCATGCAGGTGAAGTTGAGGTAATGATTCTTTCACAAGAAAATCCCAAAGCCGACCTTGTAATTCTGGATGATAATGCCGCAAAAAAAACTGCAAAATTCTTAGGTCTGAATGTTACAGGTTCGCTCGGAGTAATATAAAAAGCCAAGAAAATGGATATTATAAAAGATGTTACGTCTCTTATGAATCAGCTTATTTCCAATGGATTTTATATAACGAAGAAAATTTATGATTTGGTAAAATCTGAGGCCGGAGAATGAATAGCATGAAAACCATCCCCGTAAGCGGAGCCGTAATTCTCCGCACAAACCCTGCTACAAACAAAAAAGAAGTCTTTGCGACCCAGCGCGGTTACGGAGATTGGAAGGGATGGTGGGAATTTCCGGGCGGCAAGATTGAATCCGGCGAAACACCTGAGCAATGCATTGAACGGGAAATCAGGGAGGAGCTTGCAACGGAAGTCCACGCAGAAAAAATTCTTGGCACCGTCGATTATGACTATCCCGAATTCCACCTTACGATGCACTGCATTTTGTGTACAATCGTTAGCGGAAAGCTGGAGCTTCTGGAACACGAGAATGCGGCTTGGCTTGCGAAGGAAAACTTGCGTTCGGTAAAGTGGCTTCCTGCAGACCTTTTGATTTTGGATAAGGTGGAGGACATGCTTTTGGGCAAATGAT
>CACZPR010000005.1 GCA_902783155.1 uncultured Spirochaetaceae bacterium | reverse complement strand
TGTAAATCAATTCCAATGTAAAATTGATGATGGTTCTTATAGAATCTCATTAAGGTTCCTCCTTTCGTTTTATTAGGATATCATGTTATAAAAACATGATAAGCCTCGAGGGCCTTAATGATTTTCACGGATTTTGAAATTGCTAACGCAATTTCTTTAAACAATTTGAAAAACAAAACTATTTTTGTTCAAACTTAGAATGTATAGAACTTTTTTTACTCGGAAAAATCGTTAGATTTTTCCAAATCCGTGTGACCGCCCCATTTTTCCTGCAAATAATAGGCATAGATTAAAAAATTGATTTCCATGAGTGCAAACTTTATTCTAAAAAGAATCTACTTTGCACTGGGGTTATCTTCAGATTACAGCTCCATCAAATATTCTTCGACGTTTTTATAGGAGATGCCGGATTCCGTTTCATGGTTTTCGCCTCGGTACAGGACGGTTTTTTGCAGGATCGTTCCGTATCTGAATTCTGTTTTCCGGCAGTTTTCCTCATTTATCAAGTGTCGGTACTGAAATGGGGTTCTTTCTTTGCTGTGCTTTATTTCATAGATTTTGCAGCAGACTTTTTCGGGGTCGTAAACAACCATGTCAAATTCGCCTACGGCAAATTGAAGCTTGAACACGTCTTTTTCGGGGTTGGCTTTTTTTGTTTCAAGCTGGACGATTTCTTCAAGCATTCTTCCCCTGACATCATCAAGAATCCTGTCCGTGATTCTCTTTCTTTCCGGTGCGGAAACATCCTTAAAGGTTTCGTCCATCATCAGGGTTTTTATCAGCGATTCTGCCTGTGAATACCGCAAGCCGCTCTGAGTAAAAACGGCGGTCGCATTTTTGTTTCCCAAATCATCCATATCGACAAGCGGAATGTCAATCGTCAGGTCGAGCATGTCAAGGTATTCTTTTATCTGCCGGCGGTGAACGTCCTCAATCTTTATGCTCTGATTATCACGGTTCAAAATCTCCAGAAGCCTCATAAGGTTTTCGGTAAGTTTTTTTTCATCGACATCATCAAGTATGTCCGTCGGATTTTCCCTGTCCTTACGCATGATGTTTTTTGCGCTTCCAAAATCATGGGACTTGAAATCTCTGGTAAGAACTTTCAGGGTGAAATCATGGTTCATGTCCTCTACGATTCTGTTGATTATGTTCGTAAGCTCGTTTTTGTCATAGAGTTCCTTCAATGCCCTGAAATGACCTTCGTGCTGGTAGTTTTTAAGGGAATGCTGGATGTTTCTGGCAATGGCAGTGTTCACGTATTCATCGGTGCTTTCTTTGCTTGAAAAAATTCCCCTGTTGTAGTTTTCTCCGCTCCGGCTCATCGTTCCACCGAACTTTATGTATTCGTCGATGTCTTTGATTCCAAGGACGTTTTCAAATTCACGGAAGGGAATGAACGTCGTATGAAGGAGGACGCATCTGTCGTAAAGCTGTTCGTCTTCGGAAAAAATGAATCCCAGGGAATCCGTGCCTGAAAGAACTATTTTCATTCCGCTTGCGGCATACACGTCGGAAAAAAGGGCGGCTCCACCGATGAAATCTTCCATCATGGTAGCTTCATCTATGAAAACGTATTTATATCCGAGCGACTCAAGTTTTTTCAAATCCCTGTTCACGTCGGAAAGAGTGTTCCCCGAATTGATTTGAATGAAAACCGATTTGTTTCTGTCGTCCTCTTTCATGTTGTAGATTATCTGGCGGACAAGGGTTGTTTTTCCTGTCCTGCGAAGTCCATAGAGGATAAAAATCTTGTCGTGGCTGTCACCGTATATGTATTTTTCGATTTCCGAATACAGCTCGCGCTTTCTGTAGTTTTTTACGGTCGATGCAAAATCTGCCAGTTTTTTTCCGATGCGGACATCCGTAATGAAAGAAGCGTCACTGTCGGCAGAAAAATTGCATGACCCCATCCTAAAACTCCCTGAGCGCGTTGGCTATGCTGAATGCCCTGTCGCCGAATTTTTCTATCTGGCGGACAAGGTCGATGTAGAGAAGCTCGGTCTTTACGTTTGCTCCGCTTTCGAGGCGCTTTCTTGCTACCTTTTTCAGGTTGTGGCGGAACACGTCTATCTGGGTTTCAATTTCCTTTGCGATTGTGAGCTTGTCTTCATCCAGATGCTTGTTGATGTTTGTGCTTACGAACACCATGCTCTGGCGTGCCAAATCAAGGTACGGGTCAAGCCTGTCCATGTCCTCCTGGTTGAACGACATGTTCTTTTCGATGGACTTTTTAAGAAGCAGCGCGACATTGTAGCAGTCGTCGGTCATTTCCTCAAGGTCGTCAACAATCTGCTGGATTATGATAAGGCTTTCCTCCTGTTTTTTGCTGAGGGGAAGCCGTGCGCAGTGTACCAGATAGTTCGTGAGCTTTTCCTTCATCTGGTCGGCGTAATCTTCCTGCTGTGTCAGACGCTCAAAATGCTCGTCGATAAAGGTCTGGCTCCGGTCGGAGAATCCCTTTTTCACGCCCTCGAACATTTCGGTGACAAGAACGGTCATGTCCTGTACTTCCTTTTCCGCACGGACGATGTACATGGTTGCGTTTTCGCGTCCACCGGTCTCGTTGAATTCCAGAACATATTCGTTTCCGTGGCTGGCATCCTTGTCCTTGACCAAGAATTCGACCAGCTTCGTAATCTGGTATGTGAACGGAAGACAGGCAAGTGATGTGATTGTCTTGAGGATTGTGTGAAGGGCCGCGATGTGGTATGTGATGTTCTCCTCTGGCGCACCCGGAATCACAATGTCAACAAGATGCAGGAATGGAGTGAAGAATATGCAAGCAAGGATTACGGTGGCCACATTGAAAAGCACGTGGACCATTGCCGTCTGTTTTGCCGCGGAATTTGAGTTCATCGAAGCAAGGACTGCATCTATTGTCGAACCGATGTTGCTTCCGATGACCAGTGCGGCGGCGAATTCCCAGTTGATGAGTCCACCGTGTGCCATGGTGATTACGATTGCACTTTCGGCGGAAGATGAGTGAATCAGCGCGGTAATGACTATGCCCGCAATCACCCCGATTATTATGCCCAGCACGCCCATGTCGTTGAATCTCATCAAAAAGTTGAGCGCACCGTTTTTTGGGTCGATTGTGTCCGAAAGCCAGCTGAGACCGATGAACAGCATTCCGAATCCCATTATCGCTTCGCCGATTGACTTCTTTTTAAGTTTCTTGATTATGGTGATTATGTAGCCCAGACCGAAAATCGGGATTGCGAATGTTGAAATCTTGAAGTTGAATCCGAAGAAAACGACCAGCCATGCGGTGATTGTCGTACCCACGTTCGCACCGAGAGTTACGCCCACGGACTGCTGTACGGTCATAAGTCCCGCGTTTACGAAGCTGACCTCCATTGCCGTAGTTGCACCGGACGACTGGATTACGAATGTCAGTGCAAGACCGGTGACAAAGCCAAGGAAACGGTTTCCCGTCATAAAATTCAATGCGGACTGAAGTTTTTCACCCGCACTTTTCTGAATGCCTTCGCTCAGCATTTTCATGCCGAAAAGCAAAAACGAGAGGCTTCCAACCAACTGGAGAATCGTGACAACAACGTTCATGTCTCCAGTCTATCGGATTTTTCATTTATTTTCAATTAAACGAAAGCTCTAAAACCCATTTTCACCGAACGGAAATCCGTAATATTCGTGGCCGGGGTAGACAAGCGCATCCGGGTGGACAATCCTGTGCAGGCTTGCAATGGATTTTGTCAGCTGGGCTTCATCTCCAAGCGGAAGGTCGGTTCGTCCGTATGCCATGTAGAAAAGCGTGTCTCCGGAGATCAAAAGTTTTTGAACCTGGTTGTAAAGGCAGATGCTTCCCGGTGTGTGTCCCGGAGTTGATATGATTTCCCATTCCGAAAGAGCGTCCCTTGTTCCTTGAGTGCATGAGGAAAAAACATCCAAAGCGGCGAGTGTCTTTCCTTCTTCAAGAAATCCGTCGGGAGAGGGGAGGTCCGTAACCGTGGATAAAAAATTAAGGAACGGAATTGCGGCAAGGGATTTTTCCTGCAAATCTTTTGACATGGGGCCTATGAAAGCAGCGTCCGCCCTGTGAATCAAGAGAGGAACTTCCGGGTATTCAGATTTGAAATCCTTTATGCCCGAAACATGGTCAAAGTGTCCGTGCGTGAGGATTACGGCTACAGGGTTCAGATTTTTTTCCTGAAGGCGTTTTACAACTGAAAATCTGTCTTCGCTGTAAAGACAGTCTGCCGGATCAACGACAAAGACATCGTTTCCACAAAGCGGAACTATGTAGGTGTTCACATAGTACGGTCCTGTTGCGACTGAATCAATTTTCATAAGTCCTCCCACAAAAAAATACCGGCGATGCAAAACAAACTCACACCGCCGGCACATTTTATTCTATTCTACTATAATTTACTGCTGATTGTTGAAGCGTGACTTCACCTGTCCGTCATCTGTTGTCTCAAAAAACGGCTTGATGTTTTCGTCGCTTGCAGATCCTGATGAAACAGAACTCTGGCGGGCTGCAAATTCGCTCTGCTCGGCTGCAATCTTTGCGGCTTCCGATGACTGTGATTCATCAGCATGTGCCGTGTTTGTCACGTTCTCAGGAATCGGGTCGTTGTTGATTCCAGGCTCGTTTTCGTTTGATGAAGACTCAGCATCAACTCCATCCTCGTCGCCTGCCTTGCGTGAGAATCCGACTGTGAGCTTGCGTCCCCTGTAGTCGTAACCGTTGAGCGCGGCAATTGTCTTTTCGCAATCCTCGGCATAGAGCTGGACAAATGAGTAGCTGGTCAGCACCTTGATTTCACCGATTCTTTCGCGGTCAAGTCCTGCGACTGAAATCAAAAGTCCGAGAAGGTCCCTCGGGAATACACGGCGGTTGCGTCCAATGCTGATGAAAATTGATTTTGCGACTGACGGGTCTATTGTGACTCTTGGTGTGCGCGCTCTTTCCTCGCGGTCCATATTTTCACGTGGGGAGCGGACATCCATTTTATTCATGCCACGGTCGGGGCGGTCGTTTCTGTCCCTTGAGTGGAAGCGGTCGGTTCTGCCTTTTGTTCCAAAGCGGTCACGGTCGTAGCTGCGGTGTCCACCCTGTGCGTTTCTTACAAGAAGGGCCGCAACATACTTTCTTTTTGAAAAGGGCACATTTTTCTTGAACAGCTTATAAGTAGCATTCAGAGCATCGATTTCTCCATCAGATGCGTTATCCAATCCCTTCAGTGCTTCAGCCAAAAAAGAAGCGACCTGCTCTTCGTTAACAACATTGGTGTTGTATGCCATAAAAAACTCCTTTGTTCCTGTGTTCTAAATTTCAGGACACTAAAAAAAATTGATTAAATCTTTAAGATTAAATCTTTTCGGAAATACATAAAATAAATCCCGGACCGTTTTTCTTAAATCCAAACTGTTCAAAAGTCAATCTAAAGGTCTCCGGAACAAGCATTTCCGATGCAAAACAAAAACGAATTCCCCGGTCTGTCAAAGAGGCAAGGCTTTTTGTAAGCAACATTTTACCTATGCCCAGCCCACGGTAATTCTCTACAACGAAGAAATCCGTAATGACTACGGTTTTCCCAGAATCTGGAGGACAGTTTGAAATCAAGAGGCATCCGGCAAAATCACCGGACTGAGACCTGCATACAAAGCCCGACTTTTTGTCCGGCCCTGAAATATTGGAATGATGTTTCAATAAAAAAAGCTGTCCCGCATCCAATTCTGAATCCCCATCCACCAGCGTTTCAAGTCCACTTTCCAAATCGCTTGCGTCGTTCTTTGAAGCATATTCGGAGAAAACAAAATCGTCCAGAAGAAGTTCGTCAGTCTCCTGGCTTACATCGGTGTATTCCTCCTCCAGCTTTTCAAGACCCCACGATTCGCGCAGACTGTTGTACCATTCGATAACGCGCCTCTTCATGCGGTCGTTCTTGAATAAAAACCAGCGACGCTCTACCTCCGGGTACATTTTTAGGACATTTTTAAAATTCCTGAACACCCCCCTTCCACCTGAAAGTGCCGCACGTAAATCATGGTGCGCTCCAGGTGTATACAAATTTTCAGTGAAATCTTCCATTAACTCAAATCCGTCGTCGCTAGTCCAACGTGGGAGAGCATAGAAGTTGTCTTCGTCAAGGTCATCCTCCAGACCGACTTCCTCCATCATCTCGCGTGAGGCCACGGTCCTGTTCTGGGAATCAAAAAACCAATCCCCGCCCTGGTCTTCCATTGAGAAAATTATGTCGTCGATAATGCTGTCGGTCAGTTCAAAAACCATGGCTTTCTAGTTGAGTTCCGAACGTTTTGTGATGACCCTGCTGATAAGTCCGTAGTCCTTTGCCTCATCCGCATTGAGCCAGTAGTCACGGTCGGTGTCCTTTGCAACTTTTTCCAGCGCCGTTCCTGTCTCCTCGGAAATAAGCCTGTTGAGCTTGGCCTTGGTCTTTTCGATTTCTGCGGCGTGGATTTCAATATCTGTTGCTACACCCTTCATTCCGCTGGATGGCTGGTGGATAAGGTAGTGGCTGTTCGGAAGTCCCAATCTTCTTTCCTTTGGGGATGCGAGCAGAATCAATGCGGCTGCCGATGCGACAAGTCCCCATCCGATTGTGTAGACCGGTGCGTTGATGAAGCGGATTGTGTCGAAGATTGCGAAGCCTGCGTCAACATCTCCTCCTGGGCTGTCGATGAAAATATAGATTGGCTTGTCACTGTCGGCCTCAAGAATCAAGAGCTGCTTGACAACTTTGTCCGCGTTTTCTTCGTTGATTTCTCCGCTCAAAAGAATCTGACGTGTTTTAAGAAATTTTTCAGCAAGAGGGTCCGCTCCCTCCTCCTTTTTCTTTGATTCCTCTTCCTCGTCCTCGCAGATGATATTTCCAAAATGATTTCTCATAAAAACTCCAGAACTACAATTATGTACTCTAGGGAACCGCTGATTAATACACGAAGCATTAATCAGCGGTTCCCAGCAATTTCTCATAATTCTTTATACTATAAGAAATTATTGCGAAATTGCAGATATCAAGGTTAACACTGAACGAGCATACGTGGTATGCTACCCGCTTTCGGATTATTCAGTGTTTCCTTAGAATATATTAAAAAATCCAGTCAATGTCCACAATACAATTGAATTTTACAGGTCGTCGCCTTTTTCTGCCTGCTGCAGCATGAAGCGGGTCTTGTTGTTTGTGGGGTCCAGGGTCAGGGAATACTTCAATGAGCGTATCGCCGAGTGGTAGTCGTGCAGATAGTAACTCTGTTTTCCCATGCGGTAGAGGATTTCGGCCTTGGTCTGTGGGTCGCTGGCCCTTGCCGATGCCTTGTTCAGATGTTCGAGCGCGACAGCATACAGCTTGTTGCCGGAATAGATGTTTCCTATGTTGATGCTTGCGTTGACCACCGCCTCGTTTTGTCCAGACGCACGGTTGACCGGGCTTCGGCCTGAGTACACCTTGATTATGTGGTCGTAGATGTTTTCGGCGGTCTTTATGTCTCCAGAGTATACCGCAAACCATGCGGCCATCTCACATTCCCAAAGCTCCAGCTCGTCCAGATGCTCCGATGGAATGAATTTTGGAGTCTTCTTTCTTTTTTTCTGGTCCTGCTCGTTCTGGTCGGTATGGGCGGCATGTTCGTAGCGTTCAAAAAGCTCCTTTGCGTCGGCATCCTTTCCGGATTCAAGGAGCGTAATCAATGCGAACCTCATTATTTCCTTTGGATACAGGCTTGGCCCAATCTCGTTTTTTTCAAGAAGCGGCCAGACCTTTGAGGCTTTTTTTGAATTCTCCATGCCCTTTTCCGAGTTGATTACAAGCTGCTGCTCAAGAACCATCAGTTCCGGGGTGGTATCCTTTTCTTCCGCCGCACGTATGAGTTCAAGCGCGTTTTGAACGGAAATATCCGGGATTTCGCTTTCCCTGTCCATGACCCTTGTGCTAAGTCCAGCGGCCCGGATGTGTGCCGTCATCATGTCGTCCGCAGGTTTTTCCTGCCGTCTAAGTGCGAATTCACCATAGGATGCGAGACCTGGCATGTAGTCCGGGAAAAGACTGACAACCTCTGCAAGTCTTTTGTATTCAAGAACCTGGTCGTCCTCCCCGCGTGCGTAGTTTGCGCTGTTGACATAAGCCTGTGGAATGAAGTGTGAAGCCTCGTACGCAAAGTTTTTGTCCCCCGCGTCCATTGCAAGAAGCTGGTTCCTGACTTTCTCGGCCTCCTCGTCCATGGAGAGAATGTAGTAGTTGTCGGCAAGCAATGCCCTGTACTGCATGACCACTCCGGCTGGAAAATCCTCGTTTTCGTGTGAGAGCATCGCCGCAAGGCTTTCTGAATAAAGTCCGCTGTCAAAAAGCACGAGACCCCAGAAAAGAGCGTCGTCCATGTTTACAGTGCGTCCTGGATAAAAGGCAGCTCCGTCCTGGTAGAGACCGTCCTTCATGCAGACTGAGGCAGCGTTCCAGTTCCATCTATATTTTCCGGTTCCAAGATATGCGTCGTTGTAGATTTTTGAAAAGCGGCTGTCGTAGAAGACCTCATTTTTTCTGGATGGGTCCTTTTTCCATGCCTTGTCCTCTTTTGTTGCGCGTCCACCGAAAAGCTCGTTCGCTGATTTTCCTGATTCAATTGTGTTTTTGAGAAATGCCTCGGCATATATTGAGCCGTATTTTGTTCCCGACAGATTTTTTGTAATCTTCAGTGCGTCGCCGGTTCGGTCCATGTCAAGCAGGAGGTTTCCATAGACCGCGTTAAGTTCGGGAGCCATTTCGCCCGATATTTCTTTTTCCTTTTTGATTGCGTTCTTTATTGTCTTTTCGGCCCGCCCATAGTCTCCAAGATGGAGGTAACGCTTGTATACGCCAAGCCTTTCGTATGTCATGGTTGACTGACGCTCCGCCTGCTCCAGAGCCGAGAAAGCATTCCTGGAGTCCCCCGCGCTTATATACTTGTCCGCCAAATCAAGAAGGGAAGCGACCGAACCGCCCTCGTAGTGATTGGAACAGGCTGACAGACATGACAAAACCACCGGCACCAAAATCAATGCCAGTGGCTTCGCAAACCGTGTGATGATGTGAAATCTCTTACTTCTGTTTTTCAAGTTCAAGGTCTTTCCGTACGTTGTCCAAAACTGCGTTTATAAACTTAAACGAATCATCGGCACCGTATTCTTTTGCAATGCCGATGGCCTCATCTATCACAATCGACGGAGGAATGTCTTCGCTCTGGAACATCAGAGAAAACACGCTCACCCTGAGGATTGCGATGGAAACCTTGTTGACCCTGTTGAAATCCCACTTTTCGGAGAGGTGGGCCTTTATCACAGAATCAATCTCACCAATATGGTTGATGGTCCCTGCTATCAATATTCGGGCGAAATCGTATTTTTCTGTATTCTTTTCGCCTTCCGATTCTTGGGAATCATCCTTGCTTACCCAGTCCAAAGTCAAGAGACTGTCCAGACTTGCGCCGCCCATTTCGTAGGAGTACATTGCCTGGACCGCCAGTATACGTGCTTTTCTGCGTGACACTTTCCGAACCTACCATTTGAGGAGAGCGTTAAGTGCGTCCCCTGTCTTTTTGCGCTCAACATTTGCCGGAGTGTCCAGAGACTTTGCGACATCCTCGGCTGCCTGTGCGAAATACTGCAGCTGCTTCTGCTGTGTAAGCATTGCCTTGATGTACTCGTATACGGTGACATTTGATTCCGGCTGAACGATGTCGGAGATGCCAAGCATCTTGGCGGATTCCTTTTTCTGCACGACATAGAACTGGTAATCTGTCTGTGTCTCGGTGACTTCGCTCACATATCCAACAGCCTTTCCGAACAGCTCATCCATATTGGCGGAACTCCACCCCAGAGCCTGTGCGTATGCGGATGTTTTTGCAATCCACATGCTTCCTGCTGTGTACTTTGTGCCGTTGTCGGGAGAGGTCTTTATGGCGTTCTCCTTGGACTTGTCCTTGACATACTGGTTGCGGAGGTCCTTCGCTGTTGCCTGTGCCGATGATGCGTTGTTACCTTTCTGCACAGTCACAATAAAGATTTTGGCGGAGTCGTTCCAGACAAAGTTTGAGCGGTTCATGTCAAAGAATGAGCGGATTTCAGAATCTGTTGCCGCAATCTTTGCAATCTCTGCCTGCTTCATCACATAGATGTACTGCTGAAGGGTGACTTGGTTCTTGATGGTTTCCTTGTATTCCTTCAGGGACATTCCCGCCTGTAGCTTTACATATTCCTCAAGAGTTTTGCCTGTGTTTGCCTTGATAAAGTTTGAAAGCTGGGCTTCAGTTGTGAACTGCTGGTTGAACTGCTGTGAAAGCGAGCTGAGGAAATACTGGTCAATCTGGCTGTCCGTAATTACAACTCCCTGCTTTGAGGCTGCCTGGAGAATAAGTTTTTCCTGAATCAGACTGTCAAGAATCTGCTTGCGTGACTCTACATCGGTAATAGCCTGTCCGTACTGCTTTTCATACAATCCAACCTTCGACTTCAGCTGCTTAAGAGTAATAGTCTCCGTCTTGTTCAACTTTACTACAGCAAGTGGTGTCATGTCTCCGCTCTGTGCAAAAACCGATGCCACCAGTGCCAGAGAAAGTGTAATTCCGAGTGCAAAGCGTTTCATATTCATTCCTCTTATCTCAAAAAATTATTTTCGGTAGCGGATTATAAACCGTTTTCCATTCGGGTTGCCCTACGCAGCCCGTTCTAAAAAATACAACAAACCCAGTCCAATTTTGTTACAGCGAACCTTAAATCAATCTCTACTGATTTTCCAATGGAAGACCGCCGGAAATCACGGCCCTGATTCTACGCACTCCCGCAGACGACGACTGTTCCTTCATAATCTTGAAGTCCCCAATCTGTGCCGTGTGCTGAACGTGTGGTCCACCGCAGACTTCCTTGCTGAACCAGCCTTCCTTTGGTCCAATAGTGTAGACCTTGACCTGCTGCTCGTATTTTTCTCCGAACAATGCCCTGGCTCCCTGCTTTTTGGCTTCGTCCAGATCCATTATCTCCATGGAGACCGGCAAATCTTCCTTTATCTTCTGGTTCACTATGTCCTGCACCTTCTGGATTTCGTCCTTGGTCATGGCACGGTTGAAACTAAAGTCGAACCTCATTCTTTCCGCGGTGATGTTGGAACCCTTCTGCGCAACTTCCGGTCCAAGAACCTCGACAAGTGCCTGCTGGAGAAGGTGGGTCGCGGTGTGGTACTTTGTCGTCACCTCGCTGTGGTCCACAAGTCCACCCTTGAATGTTCCAGCAGAAAGATTGCGGCTCTCTTCCTGATGCTTTTTCTCTTCCTCCTTGAAGCCCTCGACATCGACAGTCATGCCGTTTTCGTTCGCAAGATCCTGTGTCAGCTCGATTGGGAAGCCAAAAGTATCGTAAAGACGGAACGCCACACGCCCCGGAATGATTTTCTTTGGATTTTTCTGCAGGTTCGGAAGCAGCTTGGCAAATTCGGACTCACCCGATTTGAGTGTCTTGAGGAATTTGTTTTCCTCCTGCGTAATCTGCTCCTTGATGAAATCCCTGTGCTCGGGAAGCTCCGGGTATGAATCTTTGTAAAGCTCCACCACAATATCGGCGGTTTTTGCAAGGAACGCACCCTCGATTCCAAGCTTCAGACCCTCGCGGACGGCACGGCGGATGATTCTTCTAAGGATGTATCCCGCGCCCGTTCTTGCCGGAGTCACACCCTGGGGATCGCCCAGAATGAATGTGGCCGTGCGGCAATGGTCGGCGATTATTCTGATCGAGCAGTCCGTTTTTGCGTCCGCACCATATTTTTTGCCCGAAAGTTCTTCTATATTACGTATGATTGGCTGGAACACATCAATTTCATAGACGGATTTCATGCCGTTAAGTACGGAGACTGTTCTTTCAACACCCATTCCGGTGTCAACGCACTTTCTTTCCATCTCGTTGTATTTTCCGTCGGCATCCTTGTTGTAGCCCATGAAAACGTTGTTCCATATTTCAAGGTATTTTCCGCAGTGGCATCCAGGGCGGCAGTCTGGTCCGCATTTTGGCTGTCCGTTGTCGTAGAAAATCTCGGTGTCAGGTCCACATGGTCCGGTCTGTCCTGCAGGTCCCCACCAGTTGTCCTCGCGCGGAAGGAAGAAGATTCTTTCCTTTGGAATGCCCATTTCCTGCCATCTTGCGGCGGATTCTTCATCGCGTGGAATCACAGTGCCGTTCGCATTTTCGCCTTCGAACACAGTGACGTTCAGTTTTTCGCTCGGAATGCCCAGATACTTGGGGCTTGTCAAAAACTCGTAGCTGTAGGCTATGGAGTCGTGCTTGAAATACGAACCCAGCGACCAGTTGCCCAGCATCTCGAAGAATGTGAGGTGGCTCGGGTCCCCGACTGAATCAATGTCGCCCGTGCGGACACATTTCTGGAAATCCGTAAGTCTGTCCCCGGAAGGATGCGGTTCCCCCAGAAGATACGGAACAAGTGGCTGCATACCCGCTGTTGTGAAAAGAACTGTTGGGTCGTTGTTAGGAATGAGGGACTTTCCACTGATTTCAACGTGTCCCTTTGACTTAAAAAATTCTATGTACTTAGAACGTAACTCGTTAACGGTCATAATGTTTTATAGTAAAATATAGAAAGAAAATTTTCAAGTGGTCGGATTGCCTTGGAAAATTTATGGTTTGTAAGATTTTTTTTTGAAAAACTACCTAATAGGGTAGTGTGTTTTTTTTGGGTCGGTGTATTATAAACTCTGGAAGCGGAATTGAGCCGCCGGGAGGTTCTTGTGAAATCCTTCAAAAAGTTTTTGACTGTGGCATCAGTCTTGTTGTTCGCCAGCGTGGGAGCCTTTGCGCTTGATGTGGATGACATAGGGTATGAAGTCTTTGCCACGATGACTGCCGAGGATTTCGACGAATACTTCAAATATGCTCCTGCCGAAGAGATTTCGGAGGAACTGTTCCACGGAGAGCTTGCCCTTGAAAAGGTTCTGGACGGCGATGAGAATATGGGCTATATCGCGGAGATGCTTTCCGTCATGGCGGCAGATATAAGCGGGGCGGATCCAGATTCCGTGGTCGCTGTTTTCGATAGGGACGGAAGATTTTTTGCCGTCGCGCATTTGGGGTCACGAGTAGGTTATGCCTACTATATTATAGAAAATTAAACTATAAGGAGTAAATTATGGTTAAAAAATTTTTGGCAATTGCCGCAGCCCTGGTTTTGGGATGTGCATCCGTCTTCGCTTCAGGCGATGTTGAAATTGACTTTCTTGATGAGACAATGGATTATGACGAATTCATCGAGACATTCGGCGACGTTGAAACGGCATCCTACTGCCTTGACCTCGATCTTGAGGAATGTACCGACGTTAGTGTCATGCAGGAGTTCTTCGAAGTAATGGCGGAGAACGTAAGCGGTCTGGAAGATGGAACCGTGGTTCTTGTCTATGATGACGACATCCTCTATGTATACCAGTGGGGGTCCTGTGAGTCCTTCGCTTTCTTCGTTGAGTGAGCATGAATAAAAACTATAAGTTTTAAGGAGAAATATTATGGTAAAGAAGTTTTTGGCACTTGCCGCGGCTCTGGTTGTTGGTTGTGTTTCAGCATTCGCAGGTGATGTTGAGATTCAGTTTATCGATTCAATGTCTTCTGATGAATTCTATGACACATTCGCTGATGCCGATGACGCTTCCGACTACTTCGGTTTTGATGTTGAGCCATGCGATGACTATGACGCTATGACAGAGCTGTGGGAAGTAATGGTAAACAATGTGAGCAACGTCGAGGATGAGACTGTTGTCATGGTCGCCGACGAAGATGTCATCTATCTCTGTCTCTGGGGCAGCGGACTCTACTTCGGATATTACTATTAATTCGAGCGCGGTCTTGAAATACATCAAGCTTTAATTAAAACAAAATTCCTCAAACCAACCCCATCCCTTGTGGTGGGGTTTTTTGTTGTACGTAGGGACCTCCCCTGTAAAATTGATTTATATGTCGCTGTAACTTTTGTTGTTGTAAGACTGTTGTAATTATGGTAGTCTTAAAGAAACTTCCATATAATACCGTTTTTATTAACGAGGAGGCAGACCATGAGAAAGATTTTAGCGGCGGCGGCAATTCTGTTGATGGGCACTGTGGCGGCATTTGCGATTGAACCGGACGATGTTTTTGTTGACGTTGTTTCCGAAGGTGTCAGCCGTTCTGATTTTGAGGAGGCCTTTGCCGATGTGGATGTCGTTTCAGAGGGACTTGATGAGCTTGCGGCGGACCTTGGTGCGTCCATTGTCGCTCTGGAGCCTTTGGACGAGGATGACTATGACAGTGACTTTGATTCTGTCTATGACATAATGATGTCAAGCGTTGAAGGAAAGGTGAAGTCCAAATCCGTGTATGCCGCAATTGCGCTGGACGGTTCGGACGATGACGAGGCTCTTTATGGCTATGTCATTTTCGCCCACTTCAATTCAAAATCTGATGTAAAAATTGCTGCCTACTGCTTTGAGGCTGAGGCGGAATAGGAAAGTATTATGAAGAAAATTTTTGTTGCGTTTGTTGCGGGCCTTGCGTTCTGTCTGTCCGCGTTTGCCGTTAACCCGGACTATGTGGATTATTGTCAGCTGGATTCCATGTCCCGCGATGATTTTGAGGACGAGTATGATTCCTGGGATGATTCCGAAGTGCAGGAGCTTTTTGAGTATCTTGTGGAGGATATCCTTGAGGGCGCTCCCGTTGTTGAGTTCCAAAAGCTGGAGGAGTCCGACGTTGACAGCGAGATTATGGAAATGTGGAACGTGGTCAACAGCCAAATTCCTGCCGTGAGCCGCAATGACGTGTACATGTCCCTTGCCTTCAACGATTTTGAGGACGGAATCTGGGACGGATGGTTTATTATTTCCCACTTCAACAGCAAGGACGATGCCTCATGCTATGCCTACTATTTTGCTGTGGATTTTGGTGACGACGCGACCGCAAGCTATGGTGAGCATATTTACGCCGGTGGTTCCGATGTTGATATTGACGAGAACCTTGCCAACGTCCAGAAGATTGGAAATGTGGACCGCGATGAATTTGTTCTGGAGATTGAGCAAAGCGATGTTACTGCGCTTATGAGCCAGGCCATTGCGGCACAGGGATTTAAAATCGACCAGTTTGCGGAAATCCCGCCGGAGACAATGGACGAGGAAGACCTGGGCATCATAGACTATGTTGAGAAAAAGATCCTGGAAGATGCCGACCCCGGCGACATGTACGTGAGCATGGTATTCAGGACAATCGACATGGAGAATTTCAAGCTGGACGGATGGGTTGGTATGCACCATTATCAGGATGATGACGACATACTTACATACCTGTACTATTTTTCGTATGGGATTTAATTTAGTTTCGGGGTGGTGTTGATGAGGAGGACTGCAAAATTTTTTGTCGCGATGGTTTTTGTTGCCTGCGGATTTTTTCAGGCATTTGCTGATACTGTGTCCACCGGTGAAAAGACTGTCGCGGAAAATCAGGAATCTGAATCACCCACCGAATCCACTGTACTAATAGAAGAAAACGAACAGCAGCCGGATGAAAACCATGTCAAGGTAAAATCCCACAGCTACGATGAAAGCACTTCCCTTTTTTTCTATTTCAACAACATGTCGCGCGATGACTTTAAGATTCTGCTGAACCTTGGTTCCGTGCAGGAAAAAACCATTTTCGAGATGGTTGGATTCTTTGGAAACTTTTCCACCTTTGTCCAGATTGGTCTGGATGAAATGGACGAGGCCGAAAAAAAGATGTACGAATTCGCGCAGAGAAACATAATCAGAAAATTCAAGACCAACGATGTCGCGCTCGGAATCATAATCAACAACATGGATTTGCTTCAGGGACGCTTCGAAGGCTGGGGCATAGTCTCCCACATGATTGACCGCAACGACATTCTGAGCCAGGTCTACTATTTCACCGCGGAATTTTAGTTTACAGGGGAGTTCCCCTAAGAACCTCCAAATTTTTTTACAAAATTTTAGAAACAATGTTATAATATAGAAAGCTCTAAAGATTCAGACGGAGGTTTTCTATGAAAAAGATTATTACAATCAGCCGTGAATATGGAAGCGGGGGGCATACGATTGCCAAACTTCTGGCGGAAAATTTGGGCTACAGTTTTTATGACAGTGAAATTATAGACGTGGCGGCACAGAATTCTGGACTTTCGCCTGACTTTATACGGACTTCGGAACAAAATCTTTCATCGGGCTGGCTCTACAATCTTTTGCTTGGACCGACATACGCAACATCCGGTTCCGCTGGACTTTCTGGGGCCATGGGTGGGACTCCGACACTTCCACTTGCGGACCAGGTTTTCAATGCCCAGAGGAAGGCCATAATCGACCTGGCAAAAAAGGGACCCTGCGTGGTGGTTGGACGCTGCGCCGACTTCATCCTTAGACACGAGGACTGGGTTCAAAAGGACGAGCTTCTGAATGTGTTTATTTATGCTCCACTTGCCGACAAGGTTGCCCGGGCCATAGAACGGAAGGGACTTGACCCAAAGACTGCGGAAAAGGAGGTCAAGTTGATTGACAAGCGGCGTGCGAACCACTACAACACCTTTACCGAACGCACATGGGGAAAACGCGACCACTACGATTTGCTTGTGAACAGTTCTTTGCTTGGACTTGAAAAGACCGCGCTCATGCTTTCGCAGATTGCAAAAATCTGACGGACGCAGATGAAAAAAATCAATGGACCGGTCTCCGGGAATTTTTTAAACAGACTCAAAATCAAGCAGAAGCTGCTCTTCATTTATTCTGTGGCATTTCTTCTGCCCATGGTCATAATCACGGTGTGCCTTTCGAGCTGGTTCTATGGTCTTCTCAGGAACTGGAGGGTGGAGCAGGCAAAGACCTCGATAGCGCATACGTCTTCACTTCTCCTGGACATGATTCGCAGCGCGGAGGAACTTAGCGACTCGCTTTACATAAACAGGGCGGTGCAGGATACAATCAGCCGCAGCTTTTCGACAAACCAGGAAGTCTACGACCGCTACATGGAGCTTGATTTTCTGGACGACTTTCTCCATGCCACAACCGATGTCGCAAGCTTCAGATACTACACGGAAAACCAGACCCTCCTTGACAATTCCTATTTCTGCAAATCCACCGAGGATGTGCGGACTTCCTCATGGTACAAAAACGCGAGGGCCGCAGCCGGAAAAATCACATGGCAGATGAAGAACGACAGCATAACGAGCGACAGAATGCTTACATTGACCAGGGCTGTGTTCAGAAAGCCGGACGGAAAATTTCTTGGTGTGCTTGTGATTTATCTGAGCAATGAAAAAATCCAGAAACTTCTTTCAAAGCACGAGAACGAGACTTTCCTTTGTGTCAACGGAAGAATTGAATATGCGTCGGGGGAGCTTCCCGATTTGCGCCGTCCTGTTTTGCTGAACATGAATCTGGAGCCTGACAAAACAGCAATTTCCGATGGCGAGTGGGGTGGTGAAAAAGTCCTTGCACTTATGAATGCACTCTCGAATGTCCGTGGTTCCATTGTTCTTGCGCAGGTCATAACGCAGGAAAACATGGTCGAGGCAACATCTTTTGGCGTGCTGATTTGTGCTGCAATCATGCTTGTGGGCGCGATGGTTTCGTTGTTTTCTATATTATTGTTCTCTGGATATTTTTCAAGGCGTGTGGATTACGTCAAGGGTGAAATCAAGAAGGTCGTTCAGAACAAATTCGAGCTTGGACCAAGGCTTAGCGGAACGGATGAGTTTGTTGAAATCTACGACTCACTGGAGACCACCGCGAACAACATCAAGACCCTTATTGATGAGGTTTACCAGCACAGAATCAACCGGGAAAAACTTTTGGCACGCCAGAACGACATCCGCTTCAAGATGCTTGCCAGCCAGATAAATCCGCATTTCCTTTTCAACACTCTGGAGACAATCCGGATGCAGGCACTCGCCGATGGAAACAAGGAGGTCGCCCGCACGATAAAACTTTTGGCAAAAATCCTGCGCCACAATCTGGATGCCACGGACCAGCCGGTTCCCCTTGTCGATGAGATGGAGGCCGTCAGCAATTATCTGGACATCCAGCATTTAAGGTTTGCAGACCGTGTTTCTTATGATATTATGTTTATGTGCAATGTTGACGGAATTGGAATCCTGCCGCTTTTGATTCAGCCGCTTGTCGAGAATTCATTTTCGCATGGGCTTGAGGAAAGGAAGCCCGGTGGATTTATCTGCATAACGATTGACACTGACGATGACGGAAGTTTGCTGATTAGAATTAGTGACAACGGATGCGGAATGTCTGAGCAAAAACTGGAGCAGCTGAGGTCCAGACTCGCGACGGGCACGGTTGAAAAATTTACCACGTCCATCGGAATGGTGAACGTCAACCAGCGAATCAAACTGTATTATGGCGAAAAGTATGGGCTTCAGATTGAGAGCCGGATAAACGAAGGCACGGAAGTCGTGATGAAAATTCCAAGGGTCCCGCTTACGGGAAAGGGTGAAGTTGAAGATGTCTAGAAGACCTTTAAAAGTTTTGATTGCCGATGACGAAGAAATTGTCCGCAAGGGATTGAAGAACATAATCGACTGGGAGCGTCTTGGTTGCGAAATTTGTGGAGAGGCTTCCAACGGCGAGGATGTGCTTGAAAAAATTGTGTCGCTAAAACCCGCTATTGTCATGCTTGACATAAACATGCCGGTCAAAACTGGAATCGATGTTTTAAAGGAAATCAATGAGCATCCGGAAATTGTGTCCCGGGTGCCGGAGTTTTTGATTCTCTCGGGCTACAGCGATTTTGAGTACGCACAGAAAGCCTTGAACTATGGGGCCAAGGGGTATATCGTAAAACCTGTTGACGAGGATGAGCTTGAGAAGAAAATCAAAAGCATTGTAAAGGAAGTCCATGACGAAACCGAGGTGGACACTCTAAGGACCAACGCAAAAAATCTGGAGGTGGAAAAAAAGTTTTCGCGCATGTTTCTTTATGGGAACGTTGCGGACGCTTTTTCCAAGGAGGAGGATGGAGACGACCGTTACAGCGTGCTGATTGTTTCTCCAGAGCTTTGCGGATGTGCGGAGCAGCTGCAGGTTATGAAGATGGCGGTGCAGGAAAATTTTATGTACACCAGGCACTTTGATTTTGCCATGGAGCCGATGTACATAATCCTTTTCAAAAACGAGAGCGAGGAATCCATTCTCAGGCATCTAGGACGTTTCTGCAACAAGTTCCAAAAAAATGGTGAAGGCTCTCTTGCCGCTGTTGGGGAATCGCTTGTAGGACTTGAGGGTGCGCTTGATTCATTCAACCAGGCAAAAAAAATCTACGAGCAGATGTTCTTTTTTGCTCACAGACCCTATGTCACAATCCGCGATGTCCTGAACGACGAGGACGCAAAAATCAGGATGCAGCCGCACACGGTCAACGCAAGTGAAAAAGAATTTTTCCACTGCATTCCAAAACTGATTCAGTATATCGAAATCTATGACCTGCAAAAAATCCGCGCGACATTGGATTCTCAAATCAGATGGCTGAAAAGAAGCTCGCTTACGGTGGACCAGATTAAAAAACTTTGCATGGCATTTATTGTCGAAACGCAGAACGCAATCAGGACGAAGCACCCGGAAAAGGAACTGGAGACAGTACCCGCCCTTGATTTGGTCAACCTGATTTACACTCAGAATTATTTTGACGGCATGATTGCGATTGTGTCGGACTTTACGCTTGGACTTGCGGAGTCGTTTACATCCAACACCGCGAACTCAACAATTTTGAAGGTCATCCAGTATGTGCGGGCGAACTTCAACACCGACTTGAAACTGGAGATGTTGGGAAATCTTTTCAACTGCAACAGCGCGTATCTTGGAAAAAAATTCCGTGAATACACTGGTGTTCCGTTCAACACGTACATGGACATAATCCGCATTGAGGAGGCGAAAAAACTTTTGCTCTCCAGTCCGCTTAAGATTTACGAAATCTCAAAACTTGTGGGCTACACGAACACGGATTATTTTTATCTGAAATTCAAAAAGCACACGAACATGACTCCAAAGGAATTCAAAAGCTCAAGTCATGGCGACGGGGAGAATTCGGAAAATTGAAAAACAGAAATCCTTTTTTCGGTTTTGTGAAAATTTTTTTTGCGGCATTTTTTTTGTTTGCGCTTGTCTCATGTGGAAAAACGATTGGAGAGGATGAGCTTTCCATTTACAATCCCGCGACCTTCACTTTTTACAACGGGGACCTTGCAAACTATCTGCCGTTCACGGACCCGGTTGCAAAGGAAATAACCGCGCGCACAGGAATCACTCTGGAGCTGTCGCCGTCACGTTTCACAACAACGCAGGACATTCCCATGATGATTGCTTCTGGCCGCTACCAGGATTTTATCTACGCGAAAAGTGAGATTTCGGATTTGATTGAGGCGAATGCCATTGTTGCCCTGGACGACTGGATTTCACCAAGCGGAGAACATGTGAACCTGATTGAAAAATACGGACAGAATTTCAAGGCGCTCTACGGGGACCAGCTTGTGAAACTCCGCCACGAGGATGGACACATCTACACGTTCGGGACCTACGAAATCAAGCAGGCGATAAACGAGACCAACGGAATCATGCAGATTCAGCATGCGGTTTTGAAGGAGCTTGGATATCCACGGCTGCGTACTCTTGAGGATTTTTCTGGCGCGCTCAGGGCATACATCAAAAAGCATCCGACGGTGGACGGAAAAAAGACCATAGGGCTTTCGCTTTTGACAAAGGACTGGTTCTGGTACGTTGGCCTTTCAAATCCGGGAAACTATGTGATTGGCTATCCCGACGACGGACAGTGGATTGTGGACCGCGAGACGCACAATGTGGAATACAAGTTTTTGAATCCAGAGATGGACCAGTATTACAGATGGCTGAACGGTCTTTACAGCGAGGGACTTCTGGACCCCGAATCGTTCACCCAGACCGAGGACATGTGGAAGGCAAAAATTGTTTCCGGTGTTGTCCTTGGGCTTTCAAGTCCTGGATGGGAATTCAAGGACCCGTGCAAAAATCTTGTGGCGGACGGAATGAGCGAGCGGACCTACGCATATCTTCCGATTGTCGCGGACGCAGAAAAATACAAGGACCCTTCGCTTACCGACTATGGGTATTCCGGTGGATGGGGAATCAGCATTTCAAAGAGCTGCAAGAATGTTGTTCTCGCGTTCAAGTTCATCGACTGGATGTGTTCGGAGGAGGCCCAGATTTTGACCAACTGGGGAATAGAGGGCGTGAACTATGTCATAAAGGATGGCCACCGTTTTGTCACGGAGGAGGAGAACCAAAAAAAATCCAGCGACGTTGACTACAGCAAAAAGACTGGCGTTGGACTTTGGACCTATCCTTTCCCCGAATGTGGAAGCGGCGCGAAAGATAAAAATGGCGACTGGATGACGACAAACTCAATGGAGCAGATTGTCAATGCGTATCTTCCTGTTGAAAAGGAAACTCTGGAGGCCTATGGCGTGCGGACCTGGACCGAACTTTTTCCACAGGGCGAAGAACTCTACAGACCAATCCACGGACAGATGTGGCAGTATCATCTTCCAAAGGATGTGAGCGACACAATTGATGCCGCCGACCGCTATGTTTTGAACTCGCTGATTTCCTGCATTGTGAATCCCCCGGAGGAATTTGATTCCCGCTGGCAGACCATGGTTGAGACATTGAAAGAGATGGGCGTTGAAGAGGCCGGCCAAAAGATGACGGAGATTGTCAACAAAAAACTTAAGCTGTGGTATGGGGACTAGGTTGCTGCGGGGGGACTCCTTCTACTCCCCGTATTCCCCAAACTCGCATCCGATGTTTTCGGCGCGGATTTTGTCTATCAGTTTTCCGTGGCGATAGAGTTCGACTGTTCCTTTTCCGTTGCCTCCGTTCCAGAGCCGGTTGTGGCGTTTTTTGCCGTCGGGGGATTCGTAGTTCACAAGGAGCATGTCGCTTTTTTTGCACCGCACGTCCGTGACCATTTTGCTTCTCCATGTCCTCTGCTCTACGTGCCATACAATTTCTTCATCATTTTCCCTGCAGTCGAATTTTGTTTTGCATCCTGTCCAGAATTTTGAAAAATTAAATTCGAATGGCTGACCTTCATACCAGAATGCGGAAAGCAGTTTTCTTGGAAGCGGGATGAATCCAACTTTCGGTCGTCCGCCTCCAATGTCGAAAACGGAGTCCAAAAGTTTTTTCCCTGTCAGCTCGCTTGTGAGATTGTTCGACGAAAGCCATATCCATGGGGAAGTAAAATTTTTACCCCAGTTTTTGTCGGCATATCCGTAGGAATCTTCCGGGCGGACTGTGTATTTTGTGCCGTTCCAAATCACTTCACCGGAGAACGTGCTTTTCATTCCTTCCGCATGCCAGAACATTTCAAAAAGCTGCATTTTTCTGAACAGGGGACCGGCTCCATAACCCACATTGAAGGCAACCTGTTTTTCTATTTTCAGATTGAAACTCATTTCTCCGCTCTGGCACATGTATTCCGGGTGATTTTCCGCATCCTCTTTTGAGACGCAGACTTTTCCGCGAATCTCATTTTCTGTAATGTAGCAGTCATCGGCAGAAACCTCAAATGGTGCGCCAAAAGAAACTTTACATTCCTTCCATCCGAAAAATCTGTGCAGCTGAGCCGCGCCCTTTCCCCATGCGCCCGCTTTGACCATAAGGTACGATGGCCTTTTTCCCGCGTCCTGGTTTTCCTTCAGCTGCCCGAACACAGGTTTTTCTTCGCCCAGTTTTGGATTGCACAAAAAGAATTCTATGAAAAACGGTTTTTCCTCGCCAGTTTCCGCATTGTGCCCCGTGAACGAATGCCACCACCAGTCGTATCCCTTTTTCGCCTGCCCACCAAAAAGCTGGCATCTGTTTCTCTGAATGTCGTGCCTGTTGAACATCTTTTGCCCCAACAAATTTATTATTATGGTAGATTTTATCACAATTTAAAAATTTGTACACCGATTTTATTCTTGTTAGATTGAGGAAATTCTGTTATTCTTTAAATATGTGCAGATTTTGTGAGATTGTTAAAAAGGTTTTTTCTATTATATTGCTTGTGTCCGGCGCATCCGTTTTTGCTCAGGAACTTGGGTCCGAAACCGAAGTGCTTTTGAGGAACATTGATTCCAAAATGCTTTTGGTTCCGGGCGGCACTTTTTGCATGGGTGCGGAAAACTACGAGGCGAACGAACTTCCGCGGCACAATGTCCTTCTGAATTCATTCTACATTTCCAAAACGGAGGTAACACAGGAGGAGTATCTTTCTGTCATGGGTAAAAATCTTTCCGTCTTCAGGGGAGACAAAAATCCTGTTGAGGAAGTGTCCTGGTACGATGCCGTTGTATTCTGCAACCGTCTTAGCATTATGGATGGTCTGGAGCCTGTGTACATGCTTGACGGAAAAACAAATCCAGATGAGTGGGGCGACGTTCCGCGTATTGATGGCGACAGGAACGAGCTTTCCCGGTGGAACAAAATCGAGTGGAACCATGGCGCAAACGGATATAGACTTCCGACCGAAGCCGAATGGGAATATGCTTCTCGCGGTGCTGCCCTGGATGGTGGACAGCTTTTTAGTGGAAGCGAAAATCTTGAAAATGTCGGATGGGCAGAATCAAACTCCGAAAAAAAATCTCACGAGTGTGGAAGCAAAAATGCAAACGCGATTGGGATTTTTGACATGAGCGGCAATGTCTGGGAATGGTGCTGGGATTGGTACGGACGCTATTCCATCGAGGCATCCGCAAATCCATTTGGGGCACTTGAATCTGCAAGCGGTCGCAGAGTGAGAAAGGGTGGCTCATTCAAAACGGAGGACAGGTATTGCAGAAACTCGAACCGTGCAAGCTCCGAACCGGAAATCCGTGGACGCGATTTGGGATTCAGGATTGCAAAATCTGCGGACGTGGCTCCAGTTTTTTGTCTTGAAAAAAATGCCGTTGACATTGATTCCGAAAATTTTCCGTTCATGCTTGTGACAAATTCGTATATGGACGAGCGCTCGGCTTCTCTTGAAAAAAATCGGCTCCAGGCAGAGGGCATTGGGGCGAATGTAATCAAGCTGTATTCGGCGGAGAAAGAGACTTTTGTTTTTGATGTCGCCCTTGGTTTCTACCGGGATTCTGCTGAGGCAATTGAGGCGCAAAATCAATTTAAAAATCTTGGTGTAAAAAAATCAACGATAAAGGAACTTGCAGGCAATAGAGATTTTGATTTGTTCGTGAAAGAAAATCCGGTTGCATTTGATGATGGCCCATCCGAAATCCCCGATACGCTTTCAGAGTCTGTGCGTGAGTGTCTTGAAATGATTCCTTCCATTCCTGATTTTCAGATTGACTATCTTGAGCTTGCGGATTTGGACAACATGAACGGGGCGGGAAAAAATCTTTCGGGACTTATGCTTGAGGATTTTTTTGCTGATTCGGTCCAGAATCTACATGCGGCTTCTTATGCAGAGTTTTCCGACAAACTTGACGGTCGCTCCCTGATTGTTGTTGCGGCGAAATCCAGCGAGGGAACTTTTTCGTCCAAGGCAGAAACTTTTGCGTCATCGTTTATGGATGGAGTTTACAGCGACGGAAGTTTTTCTTTGCAGCTTGGTCCAATGGACTGCACCGTGGTCGTGGCATACAATCAGCTTGTCCTGTGCGGAAACAGTTCCGACGGTTCGACCTATCTTTTAATGTTTGCGCGTGGATTTACAAAAGAGCGGCTGTATGATTTGCTCCAAGATTCATCTGCGGATTTTGTCGCGAAAATGGGGGGCACGCTGAGAAAGACCCTGCTTGTAATCCCCGGAAAAAATGCTTCCACGGAAATGGATTTTATGAATCTTGTTCTCCAGCATCCGTATCTTGATGAGGAGTCGGAATCAAAATTCGAGGCGGCTGTTGTGGACAACTGGAAGATGGACGCGGATTTTGTCCAGAGCGGAAAAGAGATTTTGCTTGCCGTCTACCAGATGGAATACTATTGTCAGGCGGAGAAAAAATATCTTCTATATAATAGCGAGAATCCTGGTGGCGAAAATCTGGTTCTGTTCAATGCGGCTCCTGCTGTAAAACTTTCGCTTCCGGAAAAAAATGTTCTGACATTTGCACAGAAGTCCTATATCATAAGTCTTGAGTCAAAAGAGGCCGGCCTTGATGATTTGGAGTCGATTGCGGGTGGCATGAACATCTGGAGGTAGGGCAAACCTGGAGAAATTTTCCCTTGTTAACCTTCCCGCAAACTGATATAATCATGGAACTATGGAAAACGAAACAGTAAAATCAACAGACCAGTGTCCTTGTGGCAGTGGAAAATCGTTCGGGGACTGCTGCTCCCCTATTTTGAGTGGTGCCGAAAAAGCAAAGACTGCCGAAGCACTTATGCGTGCGCGCTACACGGCGTATGTCGTCCACAATATTGATTTCATAATCAACACTTGTGAGGCCGGCGAAAAGATTGCCGAAATTGACAGAAAGGCGACCGAGGATTGGTCAAACAAGAGCGTCTGGCATGGTCTTAAAGTCCTCAGAACAGAAAAGGGTGGCGAAAATGACGACGAGGGAATTGTCGAATTCGAGGCCACATACACCCAGAAAAATATCCGCGACGTTCACCATGAGATTGGCGGATTCAAGAAGATTAATGGCGAATGGTTCTACAGCGAAGGAATGGTCCGCCCTACAACTGTTGTCCGCGAGGGAAAAAAGATTGGCCGCAACGAGCCTTGTCCTTGTGGAAGCGGAAAGAAATACAAAAACTGCTGCGGGAAAAACTAGATGGCCCGAAACATCTATACCGGCTTCCATGCTGTTGAGGAAAGAATCAGAAGGTCCGCGCAGAAAAAAAATGATTCGGTAAAACTTTCCGTCCTTTTTTCAAAGCCGGGACCCAGAATCAAAAAAATACTTTCGCAGGCTGCCGAGGTCGGTATTGATTGCAGGCAGGTTTCCACCGAGGAACTTGATGTTCTTACGAAGAGTCTTCCGGAGACGGCAAGGGACCACCGGGGGATAATCCTTATTGCCGACGGCGAGGAGGAAAAATCATCAAACATTGTGCAGCTGGACCAGTGGATTCTGTCATGCCCGGAAAAGGCGACGGTCGTAGTTCTTGATTCCGTGACCGACCCTCATAATGTTGGTGCGGTTCTGCGTTCGTGCGACCAGTTTGGGGTGGACCTTGTTCTTATTCCGGAACGAAATTCTTCTTCCGACGTGCAGGACAACCAGGTTATCGCCCGCAGTTCAGCAGGTGCGAGCGCGTGGGTTCCGTATTCCGTTGTGCCGAATCTTGTGCGCGCAGTCCAGATGCTGAAGGACGCAGGGTTTTGGATTTACGGTGCGGATGCCGGTGGAAAAAGTGTGGCGGACATTGAGTTTGCGCAAAAAACATGTATCGTCATGGGAAGCGAGGGCAGCGGGATTGCGCGTCTTTTGTCCGAACAGTGCGACCAGATTGTTTCAATCCCCACGTGCGGAAAAATCGACAGCCTGAATGTGTCTGTCGCCACAGGCATTCTTTTATACGAAAGATTCCGGCAGAATATAGGGAAAATCTAAAATCCCCTGACCGTAGACAGTGAGTTGACGCACTAAATTTCAGTGAGTTAACTCACTGGATTTTTTTTGTGGAATGGGATAAACAGAATATGGTGACAATCCACAATCAAAAATCCTAGGGGGACCGTATGAAAAAAATAATTTGTTCTGTTTTGTGTCTGTTCGTTGCTTCCTTGCTTGGCTTTGCCCAGAATCAAAAGGAAGGGGACAGTTCCTTGAGAATCATCAATTCCTGCAGTAAAGATATTACTGTCTGTGTTTCTGATCTTCCTGTAGATGGATATGGGGATGCACAGCTAGTCACTTTCGCAGGTGAGACCGTTATCAAGCCGGACGAAAGCTTCTCCCTGTCAGCGAAACTTGATGAAGGCCACTCTTTTTTGTTGGGCGTTAAATCTGGTTCCAGCTGGAATTGGCATATCGTTGACAGGGGATATAAGGATGTGGTGGTCAAAAAGGGTGGAGAAGATAAATACAAAATATGCCTGTACAAAAATCTGGGTGAGATAGGGGAACATTCGATAAGGATTTCAAATAGCTGGAACAAGGATATTACAATTTGTGTCGGATATGTTCCAAAAACTGAAAATGGCTACGACTTTTATAGCAGCGATTTGGGCAGCTTTGTGGATGACAAGATTATCAAGCCGGGAAAGAGTATTGACGTATCCGGAAAGTTTTATGAAGGCTACTCTTTTCTGGTTGGAGTCAAAACGGATGGACGTAACTACATGACGTGGCCTGTGGACACTGTTTATAAGTCCATGAGTGTCAGAAAGACTGCGGAGGGCGAATTTTGTATTGGCGTGTACAGGCTGATTGGTGCAGAAAAGAAATATTCGTTCGAGATTCAAAATGCTACTGACAAAGAAATTAGGTTTTTTGTTGGACATGTCCTAAAGACCGATGATGGATATGATTTTAGTAACTGGACCGAAGCGGAAGAAAAAACTATTAAGCCAAACGGAAAAATCACTGTGTCGGGAAAAGTTTGTGACGGCTATACATTCGGTGTTGCAGCTCCGCTTGATGATGGCTCTGGTCGCTCATCGACGGTGGGGGTGGAACTTGATTTTACAAACATAAGCTGCTTCACATCCGAGGATGGAATCCTCCGCTATCAATATTACAAGACCGATGCAAAAAGCAAACTCCCGAAAGGCAATGGCGCTCTTCCGTTGACCATCAAAAATGAAACCGACAAGCCGCTCGTTGTCAGTGTTGGCGATGCCCCAAAAGATTTTGATTGGGATTTTGTAAACGAGGACTCATTCCTTGACAACACACTTCTTAAGCCTGGAAAAAGCATTACGGTATATGGAAAATTCTCCGATGACAGAGTGTTCTTTGTATGCGCGGCTAAACTTGATGGAAAAGAAGAATTCTGGGTAACCGAAAGTTCTCAGGCAATTCTGGCCGAAAAAGATGGAGAACTTGTGCTGCATTAAAAATATCGGGGTTTAATGAAAATCCCGGTAAAGTTGACTAGATTCGATTCTACTGTTATATTTTTTTTATGAACATTCTTTTTGGTACATCCGCCGCCAAGGGTATGGGTATAGGTAAGGCCTATGTCCTGCCCGAGGCTCAGGAAAGGGTTATCCCCAGACGCACGATAAATGATGACGAAGTTGCCGTTGAACACAGACGGTTTAAGGACGCTTGTACCCAAATCTACAGCCAGATAGACGCGAACCTGAAGACCAAGCAGCAGAACGATCTGCAGAATGTCATTTTCGAGACCTACCTTCTCATGCTGACCGACCCTGTTTTTATTCAGGAAGTCAACGACGGTGTTTCGGAGCAGCACCAGAATGTAGAGGCCGTCCTTGAGGAAAGGATGAAGCAGTACGCCGACCGGCTCAGGAACAGCGGAAACGACTATCTTGCCGAGCGCGCGCAGGATATTGAGGATGTCTTTGGCCGTGTGATGAATGTTCTTCTTGATTTCCACGAATTTGACATTGATTCTGTCCCCGACGGTTCCGTTATAGTCGCAAAATCGATGAAGACCAGCGACACAGTCATTCTGAGCAAACGGAAGATTGCGGGACTTGCCCTTACTGACGGGGGACTTGCGAGCCACGTTGCGATTCTTGCCAAGAGCTACGGAATCCCGGCGGTGGTCGGCATAATGGACATCCAGAAAAACATACAGGATGGCGAGGATGTCATTGTTGACGGCGAGAGGGGAGAGGTTTTAATCAGCCCGGACGCTGCGACTGTCACCGAGTATCTTGTAAAAATTGCGGCTGAAGAAAAATACAGAATCGCGCTCCAGCAGTTCAGGGACAAACCTGCCGTAACGAACGATGGAACCCAGTTCAAGCTTTACGCAAACATTGGAACGGCGGACGAGGCAAGGCTTGCTCTGGAAGAAGGTGCGGACGGAATCGGTCTTTTCCGCACGGAATTTCTGATGATGGATGCCATAAAGAAAGTCTCCGACGAGGGCGGTACTTTTACGTCTTCGGTCAGCGAGGAGATTCAGTTCCAGGCGTACAGGCAGGTTCTGGAGCTTATGGGCGAAAAACCGGTGACAATCCGTACACTGGACAGCGGCGGTGACAAATTTATCAGCTGCAAGGATTTACCGTCCATGGAAGAAAAAAATCCGCTGATGGGTCTGCGCGCCATAAGGATGTCACTTTTTGCGCCAAAGATGTTCCGCGCACAGCTAAGGGCACTTTATCGTGCGTCGGTTTACGGAAATCTAAAAATCATGCTGCCGCTCATAACTGATGTTTCGCAGGTGGAGACCGTTCTTGGAATCATAAAGGGAGTTCAGCTGTCGCTCAAGGCTGACGGAATTCCTTTCAAGCAGGATGTTCCCGTAGGCATAATGATTGAGACCGCCGCAGCCGCAATAATTTCGGACTGTCTTGCCAAGAACAGCGCGTTTTTTTCGCTCGGCACAAACGATTTGACACAGTACACTCTGGGAATCGACCGTGAGAACCCGGAGGTGACACCATATTACAACGAATTCCATCTGGCGGTTCTGCGTCTGATTCAGAACACGATTGCGAATGCCAGGGAAAAAAATATTCCAGTGTCCGCGTGCGGTGAGATGGCCGGACGAAAGGAAAGTGTGATAATTCTTGCGGGCATGGGAATCCGTGAACTGAGCATGTCACCCAAACAGATTCCAATCATCAAGGAAACTCTTTCAAGGTTCAACATCAAGGAGCTTGAAAACATTTCCAGCAGATCGCTTTACTAGGGGAGCCGAAAATGGCGAAGAAAAAAAAGCAGAAACCTGATTTCTCAAAACCAAAGCCAGTCAAAAATCTGGACACGGCTGTTGACGAAAATCTGGATGCCAATGAAAATGAAGATTCCGATGCGCCTGTTGATTCTGACGCGGACTTGGAGCAAAAATCTGAAAGCCCGGAAAATGCGGCTGATGAAATCGACAGCAGGAGAAAAAATCCGAACGAAAAATTTTTCCCCGACCAGATTTATTTCAACCTGCCCCTGATAGTGATTGCGGGGCGACCGAATGTTGGAAAATCGACTCTGTTCAATGCGCTGACACACACCAAGCGGGCCATAACCGACCCGACACCCGGAGTTACAAGGGACCCTGTCGAGGGAACATGTTTTCTTGCCGGAAAGCCTGTGCATCTGATGGACACCGGTGGGTACAAGCTGACACGCGATATAACAAGCCGCGAAAGTGAGATGGACGACCTTGTTGTTGAGAAAACCGTTGAGATGCTTGCCAAGGCCGACAGAATTCTTTTGCTCCTTGATGCGACTGAAATAACTCCCGAAGACCACGAGCTGATTTTGCGTCTGCGTCCGTACTGGGACAAACTGATTGCCGCCGTAAACAAAACCGAGGGCGGAAAAAACGAGGCCACCGCGTACAACTACATGCAGTTCGGGTTCAAAAATCTTCTTTTGATTTCCGCATCCCACGGTGACAATCTGGATGTTCTCCAGAAAGCCATGGTCGAAGGTCTGGATTTTAGCCGTGTCACCCCAGGTTCGGAGACCGACCGCCCAATCAGGATTGCGATTCTTGGAAAACCGAACACCGGAAAATCAACTCTCAGCAACGCGCTTACACACACCAACGCGAGCATAGTCAGTGATTACGCCGGAACCACAAGGGATGTCGTCGAGGGCAGCTTCAGGTACAACGGAAGGGACATCCAGATTTTGGATACAGCCGGAATCAGACGAAAGGCAAAGGTCAAGGAGAATGTCGAGTATTATTCGGTGAACCGTTCCATAAAAACTTTGGACGAGTGCGACATCATGTTTTTGATGATTGACGCAAAGGAAGGTCTTACCGAGCAGGACAAAAAAATTACGTCCCTTGCATACGAGCGTGGACGCGGAATAATTTTTGTGCTCAACAAATGGGACACAATGGAGGACCAGGGCAACAAGGCAAAAAAAACTGCCGCGGAATATATTCATGCCATGTTCGGTCAGATGCAGTGGGCACCGATAGTTACCCTGAGCGCGAAAAATTCCGACGGAATCAAAAACCTGATGAACACCGCTTTGGATTTGTTTGGGCAGCTCACACGCAAGGTCGGAACGTCTTCATTGAATCTTGCTTTGAACGACTGGCTTGAACGTTATCCGCCGCCAGCAACCAAGGCAATCCATTTCAAGGTGCGCTACATAACGCAGACCAGCGTTAATCCAGTGAACTTTGTGATTTTTGCGACCAGCCCGGAAAATGTGCCGGAATCCTACGTGACGTATCTGAAAAACCGTGTGCGTGAAGATTTGGGATTTGCCCAGATTCCGGTCCAGATTGAACTGAAGGCGAGCCGAAAAAAATGGCAGGACAGGGAGAAATAAATTTTGCCCGGATATTCTATATGCGAAGTGGAGCTTGTTACCGGGGTAAAGCAGCACATACTCCGATACTGGGAGGAGATTGTTCCGTCCCTTGCTCCACGTATGGATGCCGGTGGACACAGGCTCTATACCCAGCGTGAGGTTGACATAATCCGCCGGATGAAATTTTTAATCTACAACAGGGGTCTTTCGGTGGATGGCGCATGGAAAAAAATCGTGCGGGAATCAAGCGGACATGCGGACACGGATGTTCTTGTCGCAATCAGAAAATGCAGGGCTGGACTTAACGACGCATACATGGCCCTAAGGAAAATTAAATGAAAAAACAGGAGACCAACCAGATTCCAACTTGGTATGAAAAAAAATCCAAACGAAAATTCTCCGGTGGCGGGTCTGGTCCCAAATCCAAAAAAAATGATGTCGTTGGTGAAAAAAAGGATTCTCAAAAAAAGTCTTCCCAGAAAACTTTTGTCGGATATAAAAAAAATCAGCAGAAAAAAAATGTCGCGCTTCCTGATTTTGTCACCGAGATTGAGAGACTTTTTGATTTGGCTTCGGTTCCTGATGACGCAAAAAAAATTCTTTCGGATTTCCAGGGCATAATCAATTCGACGCACCCGCTCAACTCAAAGCAGCGTTCACTTCTTTCCGACCAGATTCGGGACCTGAGCCATGGACTTACCGACCAGCGTGGGGAACGGAGGCTTGGATATATGAACCAGCCGGCGACACTTTCTGCCTACGTGCATTATTTTTTGTGGTGGAATCTTGTTCGTCTGGTCCGTCTGTTTGCAAATCTTCCGTCCAATTTTCTGAACCTGGGTGAAAACGACCTCTGCCTTGATATTGGTAGCGGTCCTCTTACTGTTCCTCTCGCGCTCTACATTTCAAGACCTGAGCTTAGGACAAAAAAACTTCGCTGGTACTGCATGGACATTTCCGCCCAGTCGCTTTCAATTGGTGAAAATCTTTTGATGACCATAGCCACGAAACTTGATGGCGTGCTGTGGGAGATTGTCAGGGTCAAGGGTGAATTCGGGACGGATATAAAGGAAAAGGCGAGCTTCGTTTTTTGCGCGAACATTTTTAATGAAATCGTGGAGGACAGACAGATGCCCCCGGACTATCAGGCAAAAAAAATTACCGAGGGGATTCTGCCTTACATAAATCCGAAGTGCGAAAATGCGAAAGTGTTTTTGGTGGAGCCGGGAGTTCCAAATTCCGCGCGGCTTTTGAGCTTGATGCGAGACGCTTTTATGCGACGTGGATTCAATCCTGTTTCGCCTTGCCCACATGCTTCCTCCTGCCCGATGGATGGAAAGAAGGGTGGAAAATGGTGCAACTTTGCTTTCTCCACCGACGACGCGCCCGCAGATTTGAAAAAGATTTCCGAAAAGGCGAACCTTCCAAAAGAGAGGGCCGTGCTTTCGTTTGTGGCCATGGAAAAATCTCCCGCGCAAAAGTCTGATGAAAAAAATTTGTCGTTCAGAATTGGAAGCGACCCAATCCATCTTCCAGGTGGAAGGACCGGCTATTATGCCTGCTCGGTACTTGGACTTCTGCTTGTGGTTACGGATTCAAATCTTTTGTACGGGGATCTTCTGTCCGTGCCTGCTCCAAAACGGAATCTTCCGGTGGATGAAAAATCCGGGGCATACATTCTTTCATTGGACGACTCCAAAAATTTTTCGCGCAGGACGACCACCGGTTCAAAAACATTTACTTCGGAAGCGGAATATTTTTAGTACTTCCTAAAATCTCACGACGCAGAAAATTGGAAGGTGGTCCGAATATCCGTTTCCGCTCCAGACTTGATATTTTTCTGGAACATGGGTCTCGCTGTCGCACCATGGTCCGCTGGTGACTGGATAGAAATCAACAATCTCTATGGAACCTGCCGCAAAAAAATTGTCTATGCGGCTCCACTCGTCCCTAAAAAAATAGCTTCCCGGCTCCACAAGATTCCGTCCCGAATCGAACCATGGTGAATGTACGCAGACTCCGTTTTCACATTCGCCATCTGCTTTTTCCCGCAGAAGAATTTTTTCCTGGCCGCCACTTTTTTTAAAATCATTTATGTCCCGGTTGAAATCTCCACACGCAAGGATTGCAGCATTGGATTTTTCGGCAAGCATTATTCTTTTGCAGAGAACGGTTTCCTGCCACATCCTCCACAGCTCGGTCTCGTCTTCACCGCCGCTCATGCTCTTCCAGTGGTTGACAAAGAGGACAAGTTTTTTTTCGCCCTTGCAAACAGTCAGCTGCATCAGTGGCCGCATCTTTGGCATGGAGATTTCGGTCCGCACGTCGATTGAATGTAGCGTAAGATTTTCGAGCGGATACCTGGATAAAACTCCGCAGCCTATGGAGCTTCCCTCGTCCTTTGCAAAACATGCGTACCGGTAGATTTTTTTCTGGTTCCATTCGCCCGCCAAAAAATTTGAGATGTCGTGAAGTACGGCCTCGTTCTCAATTTCTTCCATCACAAGCACGTCCGCGTCAATCGCCTTTATGGAAGATGCAAGCCTTGAAAGACGTTCGGCATAGGATGCTTTTCCCCATTTTTTGTTTGAAATGAATTCATCGTATTCGCATCCGTCGTTTGTCGAATCAAAAAAGGTCTGGACATTCCAGTTTGCCACCGAAATCTCCTCCATTTTTTCTTTTCCGCTTTCCATCGAAAAAGAACCGTCGCATCCAAAAAGAAAAAGAGCCAGACACGCAAAAGCACTTTTAAAAAAAGTACATAGTTTTTTAACCATAAACAACTCCACTAAAAAGTTTCTATAGTATATATGTTCCGTGGAATTCAAAAATGTAAACAAAAATGAGGAATTTTTTTGATTTTTTTGTTGGTAAAAATTATTTCAGGTGTGAATCAGCGGACACGAATCCTCGTTGGGGCGATTCCGTATTCTTTGTGGAAGACTCTTGTGAAATATGCGGGGTCGGTGAATCCGGTTTTTGCGGCTACATCTTTTATGCTGAGTCCCGTCCGTTCAAGAAGAATCTTTGCTTCGCTGGTCCTTACAGCAAGAACATAGTCCCAGAGGTTCAGGCCCATTTCTTTTTTGAAGACCCTTGAAAGATAGTCGGAGCTGGTTCCAACGTTTTTTGAAATCAGGTCGCGCGTCAGGTTTTCGTTAAAGCGTTCGCCAATCAGCCGTAGGGAAAGTTTTACGCTGGCGGAGCTTTTTGGTGGAAGGAATGATTTTCTGGACTCAAGAATCTGGGTGATTCTTTTTTTTACTTTTTGGTTTTCAATGACGTGGGACGAGCAGAGCATGAGCCGCGGTAGATTCAGCATCTGTGAAAAATGTGTGAGCAGAGAAAGGTTTTCGGACAGAATCAGTATGGGAGTGTATGAAAAATTTTCGTTCCTGCGAATCTGCTGGACATCGACATCGTAGACTGAATCAACCACAATCATGTCGGGCACAAATCCGTAGAGCATGGTGTCCAGAAATTTAATCGACGAGACAATCTCCATCTGGCAGTCAGACGGAAAGTGTCTCGCAATTTTTGAGTCCTGCGTTACGATTACAATTTTTTTTGAGGCAAGCATCAGAGCCACGGAACTGCGCCGTATTCACTGTCCTTGAAATTCAAAAAGTCCTCTATCTGTTTCGCAATTCCGCTGTTGATTTTGGAAAGTCTTTCCGCGCCGGTCGAAGTTTTTACAAGTGGATCGACATAACGCTTTTTTACCTGCAATGATATGTTGTAGGCATTTTTTATTGGGGAGTCACTGCGCTCGATTTTTTTCATCTGCCTGAACGTTCCCCAGAGTTTTGCGAATTCCGTTATTGACTCCGCGACAATTTCCTCGCGCTGATTTTCCCTGATGATTCTGTCAAAGCATCTCACAATCGAAACCTCGTCCAGCTCATAGAGGTCGTCATCCGAAAGGAATCCACATTCGATGGCCTTGGAGATTGTGTCCGCCAGCAGCTTCATTGAAAGTTTGTCCTCATTTTTTTGAAGCATGGTCGAGATGTTCAAAAACTTTTCCGTGTATTTGGCGGCGGCATCCATATCGGAAAATCCAATCTCGTCCAGACCCTTTTCATTTTTCAAGAGGGAGGTGAAAGAGTAGTTGTCCTTGATTTGCCCGAACGTCCATGTTCCGTCCAATGCGGCCCCCGATGGATACATGTATTCAAGTCTGTCGGCGTTGAGTCCAGGTATTGGGTTGTCGGCGATTGGGTATTTGTGGTAGTCGTCGATTTCATATTTGTAGATTCCATCGTGGAAAAGATTTTCGCTCAAAAAGAGGTCGTCGTTTATCATTTCCCTTGTGGAATACTCCGTGCTTTCCTGTTTTTCAAAATCACCGTTCCTGAAATCAATGACATGGCTGAACGCAGGGGATGCTATGTCGTGGAAAAGTCCGGAGAGCGCCTGCACTTTGTCGTGGGTGAATTTCCAGATAATCAGAGCGACACCAATCGAGTGGTCCAGCCGTGAGTAGAAAAATTTGTTGTCAAAAAGCGGGGTCCAGTCGGTTCCGCACAACAGTCCAACCCCATCAAGACGCTGTACAATCGGCAGGGAGGAATATTCCAAAATAAAGTCGGGCATGTCGTCGCAGAGAATTGAGTGGTATGCCTTTGCGTAGGTCTTTCCATCGATTCTTGATCCGGCTTCATTTTCTTCAACAGTGTTTTCCATTTTCAGTGCCTCCCTAGGTTCATAATCCACGATATTGTTCCGTTTTTCCAAAAAATGTAGATGCCGAGCAGAATCATCAGTACCGGAATCAGTATGCGTCCTAGTTTTTTGACGGTCTGCCCTATATCTGCAATTTTAATAGCCAACGCCGCTAAAATCAACATAAAAAGCTGCAAAATAAAGAAAATGATTCCACAAATCAGATAGCCCCATCCGCCCGTCGATGTGAAGAACGGAATGTAGACCGCAAAATTGTCGCCCGAGCAGCCAAGCGGAATCAGTATTGACGAAATCAGCACCGAAAAATCGCCAACGGAACTCTGGAGCGGACTTTTTTCCGGAAGCTCCACGTCCTCTCTTTTTTTTAGCAGGTCCCTTATTCCAAGCGCAATCGGCACAATCCCCAGAAATCCAATGAAGTGCAGGGGGATTTTCTGAAGATATTTTGCAAAAAGTGCGGACCCCACGGCCACCAGTGCGAGCGAGAAATATTTTCCCACCGAAGCCAAAATCCTTTGTCCCCGGGTCTGGCACCGTGCGAACAGAATCAGCAGTAGAAAAAACTCGTCCAGCTCTGTTGACACAAATGCGGCAGCGGAGGATAGTGCTACGGACATGGTGTAGGGAAATCCGCTCATAAAATCTCCTAGGCGTTTTTGGTTATCACGTTGTAGATTCTGTCCAAATCATCCTTGGTGAAATAGTTTATGGTGATTGTACCCTTGTCGAAGTCGCCCTTCATCACGACCTTTGTTCCCAGCGCGTCCCGGATTTTCTGCTCGATGTCGATGTAGTTCGGGTCGCGGTTGTCGGTGACTTTTTTTTCTGCTCCCTGTGCCTTTGCCGCCCGTCCACCTCCGTTGAAGTTCTGGGCCATGCTTTCGCTTTCACGGACCGATATTTCGTCCCGGGTTATGCGGTCAAAAAGAACACGCTGGTCCGACTGGTTGACGACGCTCAAAAGTGCTCGCGCATGTCCGGGTGTGATTTTTCCAGCCGCAAGGGATTCCAGCATGTCGCTTGGCAGCTTTAAAAGGCGCATTGAATTTGCGACGGTGGAACGTTTTTTTCCGACCCTCTGGGCAACCTGCTCCTGGGTTATGTCCTCCAGTTCCATCAGCTGGCAGTATGCCTGTGCCTCTTCGACCGGATTCAAATCGGTGCGCTGGATGTTTTCAATCAACGCGACTTCCAGTTTTCTGCTGTCGGAGTATTTTCTGAGCTGGACCGGAACTTTTTCAAGACCTGCCGCCCTTGCCGCCCTGGTTCTACGTTCTCCCGCTATTATATAGAAGGAACCGTCGTCTGCATCCTCGATTATGATTGGGGAAAGGACTCCCTCCTGTTTTACAGATTCAGTAAGCTCCGCAAGTTTTTCTTCGTCAAAATAGTGCCTTGGCTGCCTTGGGTTTGGCTTGAGCAGATTCGGGTCCACCCAGAGCGTTCCGTTGTCGTCTGAGCTTATGCCCTTGGGAAGTTTCATTTTTGAGGATGATGTACTTGTTTTTTTTGTCGGTGCGGCTGGTTCGGAACTTTCCACTCCGTTTTCTTTCATCAAAGCTCCGAGACCTTTGCCAAGTCTTTGTTGTTTAGCCACGGTTCAGAACCTCTTCGGAAAGTTTTTCATAGCTTTTTGCGCCTATGCACGTCGGGTCGTATTTGCAGATTGGCTCTCCGTATGATGGGGCCTCGGAAAGTCTGATGTTGCGCGGTATGATTGTGTTGAAAACCAGGTCCTTGAAGTAGCTTTTCACCTGCATTACAACATCCTGGGCAAGTCTTGTGCGGCTGTCGTACATTGTGAAGAAGATTCCGCCAATCAGAAGGCTCGGGTTGATTGTCTGCTGGACTTTTTTGACGGTCTGGAGAAGGAGCGAGATTCCTTCCAGGGCAAAGTATTCGCACTGCATTGGAACAAGGACCGCATCCGCTGCCGCAAGTCCGTTGAGGGTAAGGATTCCCAGTGAAGGTGGACAGTCAATCAGTATGTAGTCGTATTTTGGGCGGAGAGGTTCCAGAGCGTTTTTAAGGAAGAATTCCCTGTTTTCCTGGTCAACAAGTTCTATTGCGGCTCCCGAAAGGTCTATGGAGGCTGTGATTGCGTCCAGATTTTCCACGCAAGAATGTTTCACGGCCTCCTCGGGGGATGTTGTTCCGGCAAGAAGCTCGTAGATTGTTGGCTTGTCCTTGCTTACCCCGACACCGCTTGACATGTTTCCCTGGCTGTCAAAGTCCACCAATAAAACTTTTTTCCCCGCCTGCGCAATGTACGCACCAATGTTTATAGCAGAAGTAGTTTTGCCCACCCCTCCTTTCTGATTAACAAAAACAAATACCTTACCCATGTTTCACAGTATAGCACTTTTTTTCACGTTTGAAAACCGTTTTTGCATCTGGCCAAGGAAATCGGCAGCCAAATCCATGTTTTTGAGGGGGAAGTCTCCCCCTGAGGCCGCACTTTGTTGCGTCCTACCCCCTCTGCGGGATAGAACATTTTTTCCTGCCCGCCTGCGCTACACGCCGCCGGAAACAAAAGTAAACGCCCGCAACGCCCAATAGATTGGTGAGTTTTCATGCCTTTTTTCACTCCCACAAAAAAAAGAACCACCGATGGCAACGCCACCGGTGGCAGGAGAGAGTTTATAAAAAAATTTGAAAAAGTTCTGAGTGTTATAATAAACTATCCACAGAATAATTCTATATGATTTTTTTCACTTTTTTTATCCAATTTTTTTAGAAAAGATGTGGCGAAACGTATATTAACTTGACATTTGGATTTTTCATAAAGTATAGTTAAAAGGTAGAACTTGATGTCAATTTCAAAATGTTCGTTGTATTAACGTTGAGGGCAATTTGTCTGTTGGAGCGTATTATGAAGAATTTTTTGAAGATTTTTGGAACGGTTTTGCTTGTCTCAATCTGTGCGGTCTCATGCACCAACTCTTTTTTTGGCGGGTCAAAGGTTTCCCTTCGGCTTCCGTATTTTTCATCTGATTCAGTTTCATCAAGAAATGCCGAGGACGATTCGGTCTCCTATAATTTCAAGGTGTCTTTTAAGTCCAAGGATGGAACTTATGTCCAGAATGCTGCGGGACGTAGTGGCGAGACTCTGGAATTTTCGGTTCCGGAGGGCGAATACACAGTTGGACTTGAGGCTATGGATTCTGCCGGGGCGGTGTGCTACGAGGGGACCGGGGAGACTGTTGTTGTCGCTGACGAAACAAGCGAGGTCCAGATTTCTTTGAGGCAGGCATTTGTTTCACAGTCTGAGCATCTCAAGGTGGAGACATGCGCGGATGGAATAAAAATAACAGTTCTGAATATTAAAGAGACAGATAGGTGGGTGAATCTGGATGACAGGAACGCTGGAATCCGCATTGCCGATTTTGACCCGCGTCAAAATACTGACAGGGTGTTTATCTATCCAATCACCGAAAAGGGACGGCGTTATGACATTCTGTGCGAGCTGGTTGATGACAGGACCGGAAGCATAAGCCACGAGACTGCAAGCGCGATTGCCGGCGGCGGGGACCCAAGCCTTATGAGATGGCCTCAGTATTCCATGTCTGCAAGTGTGGACCAGAATGGAACCGTAGGGATTTCCAGAAACCCGGTCGAGGCATTCCTTTCTGGCGATTTGAGCAGGTACGGGGAGATTGCAATCCGTCTTTGTGTCATGGCCTGCGGTGGACCCAGCGAGTATGTGTGGGAAAAGAACCTTGCGGATGTCATGCTGAAATATGATGTTGGAACTAGGATGTTGACACCACCGAGCGGCACTAATCTTGCGACTGTTTCTATTGATGAGTTTGTGAAAAATGGTTACAGCCTAAAAAATGTATTGGGCAGCTCCGAGAATGGCGAGCTTCTCCAGCAGTATAGGTACGGATTTGCGGATGTGGAGCTTAGGATAAGACTGAGGAATTGCTCAACAGGACAAACAATCTCTAATCTTGGAATCCTTTCTCCAATAATCGGGCTTCCGGAAGTCAACGGAAATGGCGGGGACCCGAATGGGGGTTCTAATGACGGGATATGGCCATACGATTCAATTCAATATAACGAAACTGCTGTTAGATCGTTTTTAGAGCAGATAAGTAATGCTGCAACATCATCGGAAAGTTCTATAGAAATTAAGCTCACAAGCGATTTACGGATAACGACGTCTTTTAGTACCCCAACTGGTAAAAACATAATTATAGATGGCGACAATAAATATGGAATAGTATTGGGAAATCAAAATCCTGAGGTAGCCTCTTCTGGCTATAATTTTACGAATGTGACATTCAAAAATGGAGCTGGAGCTTCAATGCTTGGAGATAGTTGCAAACGATTTGGAATGATTTTTTGGTATGGAAAGGAGGCCTTGAATTTCACAGAGTGTGTTTTTGAAAACAACCAGACGAGTGGAAACATAAGCGGTGGCGCGATAGCTTTGTTTGGACAGACAAATCAAGTTGATTCTGCTGGGGTCACAATAACAAGATGTACTTTTACATCCAATAAGGCGGATAGTGGAGCGGCAATAGATATTGGTTCTAATGATAATATCACAATATCGAATTGTTCATTTATAGACAACATAGGTTCGCATGATATTTATTGTGGAAGCAGCGATGCGGTTGTGAAGGGAAATTCAAATACCTATAGCAGGACCAATGAGTCTAGTTATAAACCTTATGAAAGATGTGGTAATTTTGATCCACCTACTACTGACTTCTGGTCTAATTAACAAAATTACTGCTGAACCAATCCAAAATCTGTGGTAGAATATTGCAAGTTGCAATAGGAGTTTGATTTTGGCGGATTTTGAAAAGAGGGTGACACAGTGGGATGTTGCAAGGGAGGCCGGGGTTTCAAGGACTCTGGTTTCCTACGTTGTGGCCGGCAGTTCACACGCAATGTCGGATGATGTCAGACGAAGGATTCTGGAGGCAATCGACAGGCTGGGCTACCACTCGAACAAATCCGCCCAAAAACTAAGGAAGGGGATTGGCGAATATGTGTCCAATCTTTTTGGTCTGATTGTTTCAGGACCGGACGTTTTTTCAAATCCATTTTACGCAAAAATCATAGCGTCCCTGCACTCCGCGGCTTTTGAGAAGGGCTGCAAGATTCATTTCATCCGCTTTTTTGAGGAGCTTGGGGACACGCTTCTTTTCAATACCCTTATCCATCCGGACGAAATTGGCGGTCTTATACTTCTTGATTTGGACAAGGCTTCGTCGGGCGACAAAAATGGAATCATAATGGAAAAAATACGCTCGCGGATCAGGAACTCCGTGTGTGTCGAATGGAAAAATCCTTTGTTCCCATGCGTGTGTTTTGACAGATACAAATCCGGCTGTGTCGCGGTGGACCATCTCTGGGGGAAGGGCTACACGTCAATCGGCTATGTTGGACCGGTGGACCAGAGGCTTTCGGGAATCAGGGACCAGATGGAAAAAAATCGTATCAGCGTTGACGGAATGATTATGCGTGGGGCGCACACAATGAGCAACGGATTTGAGGTGGCACGGAATCTTCTTTCCGAGGGGAACCTTCCTTCCGCATTGATTTGTGGCTCCGACGAGATTGCTGCGGGAATGCTCCTTTTTTTCAACCGCGAAAATATTTCTGTCCCAAAATCTGTCGCCGTAATGGGCATGGGTGACTCCGAAATATCAAGATTCACAAATCCACCGCTCACTACCATGGGAATAAAAATCAATGAAATCTCCCAGACCGTAATCGACATGCTGACCGGTGGACCCTACGACAGCGACTCCATACTCCCTGCGGAACTTATCCCAAGACTTTCGACATGAATTTTGGTCAAAAAAATGGCTTGGATTATTGCGGCTTAGACTTGGATTATTGCGACTTTTTTCAAAATTTATGTCCATTTTTAGCCTTTTTTTCATTGAATTTATTATCAGTCCTATCTATAATTTTCAATAGAAAGTTTTTTTAGAAAAAAGGTGGCAAAGATGGCGCTCGGTCAGGACACACAGTTTCAGAACATCAAACAGAAATTTGAGGAGACTCTTCCAAAAAATCTTAGAAAGGTGGCGGAAAAATATCCGGAGATTGGGGCGCAGTATTCCCGCAACGCATCCGGTGGTTTTGATGAAACCAATTTCCACGACATGTATCAGATTGCCCTGGACTTTGGTGCCGGACTTCTTTCCCTTGGTGCGACCCGTGGTGAACGGATTGGTCTAATCAGCGACAACCGAAAAGAATGGGAGCAGGCCGACATGGGGCTTCTCGCTATTGGATGTGTCGATACTCCACGTGGATGTGACGCAACTGAGGGGGAGCTTTCCTATATACTTTCGTTCGCCGAGTGCGAGATTGTCATTGGCGAAAACAATGCGCAGCTGAAAAAGTTTTTGAACATACACGACAAGATTCCGCTTGTGAAGACCGTCATCCTTTTTGAAAAGGCAGCAGAATCCGATGTGGAGCGAGCAAAGGAGTGTGGAATCGAGGTTCTCCAGTATCTTGATGTTGTTGATTCTGGACACTCTTGGCGAAAGATGCATCCCGACGCTGTTGAGCAGGAACTGGAGAAGGGCCAGTGGGATGATTTGGCGACAATCATTTTTACCAGCGGAACAACCGGAACTCCAAAGGGCGTAATGCTGACCCACGGAAATTTCATTTCGCAGCTTGACGACATAAATGAAAGAATCTTTTTGAATCCTGGCGAAAGGGCGCTGGTAGTTCTTCCTGTATGGCACGTTTTTGAGAGGGCATGCGAGTATGTAATTTTGACACAGGGTGCCGGAATGATTTACAGCAAGCCAATCGGAACAATCATGCTTGGCGATTTTGTGAAGATGAATCCGCACCTGATGCCTGCCGTTCCACGTGTATGGGAGGCTGTCTACGACGGAATCTGGAAGAAGATGAGGAAGACCGGTGGAATGACCTACGCGCTTTTCCGCTTTTTTGTCGGCGAGGCCCAGCTCTGGAGCGCGATTGACAGGAAGCTGAGACGCAAGAACGCACGTTTTGGCAGAGACCATCTGGGACTGTGGTGGCCGCTCCTTGTCCTTCCTTGGCTCCTCCTCTATCCACCGAAGATGCTTGGAAATCTTCTTGTGTTCAGGAAGCTGAAGAATATGCTTGGAAAGAATTTCCGTGCCGGAATTGCAGGTGGCGGTGCATATCCAGAGGCGGTGGACAAATTTTTCTGGGCGTGTGGAATCAAGATTGTCGAGGGCTATGGACTTACGGAAACTTCTCCGGTTGTCTGTGTCCGGCCAATCGTTGACCCAATCTGCCGTACCGTTGGAACTCCAATCCGTGGTCTGGAGGCCCGCGTTGTTGATGACGACGGAAATGATTTGGGACGCTGCCACAAGGGAAATTTGCAGCTCCGCGGACCGACTGTAATGAAGGGTTACTACAAGCGTGATGATTTGACCGCTAAAGTCATCGACAAGGACGGATGGTTTGACACCGGCGACCTTGCCATTTTGACCGTGGACAATGAAATCCAGCTGCGCGGAAGAAAGAAGGACACAATCGTTCTGATGGGCGGAGAAAACATAGAGCCTGTGCCAATCGAGCAGATGCTTGAGACATCAAGATATATCACCCATGCCGTGGTTATTGGAACCAACGAAAAGGGTGTGGACCAGCGCAACCTTGTGGCACTTGTCATGCCGAGCCAGGAGGATGTCGAGGGATGGGCGAAGGAAAACAATATCGCCGAGGATTCCTACGAAAAACTCCTGCAGCGCGACGAATTCAAAAAGCTGATAATGGACGAAATCAACAACCTTGTCTGCCCGAAAAATGGTTTCAAGGCCTTCGAGAAGATTGCAAGGTTCGACACATTCACAAAGGACTTCGAGGTGGGCGTGGAGCTTAGCGCAAAACAGGAGATGATGAGGCACAAGGTTCTTGAAATCTATAAGGACAAGATTGCAAAGCTGTACAAAAACGCAAACTAAATCCTGCATAAAAAGAAAAGCCGGTTTCAAAAACGAGACCGGCTTTTTTGTTTTAACAAAATGGGCATAAGCACGAAGATTTATTCATAAGTCCGCAAAATGTTTTCCGCAGTGGCAATTCTGGTTTGGCGTAGGTCCATGCTCTGCTTTTCGATGTAGTGCTGGGCCTGGTTTTCGGTCATCTTCAGCACCTGAATCAAAACCAGCTTTGCCCTGTCAACAATCCTGATTTCCTCAATCTTTTTTTGCAGCCTCGTGTTTTCGTTTTCCAGAATGCGTAGCCTTTTTTTGCTTACGGTCAAAAGTTTTGCGGCCTGATAAAAAAAGTCCGGGGTGGTTGGCTTGGACAGGGCGAACACACCGTAGTCCTCCACCTTTCCGACGGTCTCGTAGACATTTGTGTTGTCCACAATCAAGATGATTCCGGCGGTTGTCTTTTCCGAGGCCACTACCGCAAGTTCGTCCCCATATTCGTCGCCAAGTGGTGAGTCGATTATAATCAAGTCAAAATCCGAGTCGGTTATGCATCTTCTGGCCTGGGAGCCTGTCTGCGCCGTAACGATTCTGGAAAAATTTTCGGTCCGCATGAAGTCCGATATGATTCCCATCGTGGAGCCGGTGTTGCTGACAATCAGAACGTTGTCCATAAGGTCCTATATCTCCCAGAACTCGGGGTCCCTGTCGCCTGCTTTTTCCTGTATGTAGGATTCCAGAGTCTGCCCGGAGATTACGGATTTTACGAACTGTGAGTTCCTTGCCAAATCCAGAGCCTCGTTGAGTGTTTCTGGAAGCGTTTCAAGACCCTCCGTCGCCTTTTTGTCCGCGGTGTACAAATCCAAATCCACAGCCGGTGGAAGCTCCATTTTCTTTTCGATTCCATCAAGACCCGCCGCCACAATCAATGCGAGGGCAAGATACTGGTTGCAGCTACAGTCCGGAGAACGCAGCTCGATTCTTGAACGGTCGTCCGATGCTGCCGGCACACGAATCAACTGGCTTCTGTTCTGTCTGGACCACGAGATGTATTTTGGCGCTTCAAACGAGCCGAGCCTTTTGTACGACTGTCTTAGCGGATTCAAAAACGCCGTGATTTCCTTTATGTGCGAAAGTATTCCTGCAGTAAAACTGTCGGAGTCCGGTGTGCTTTTCGCGTAGCAGTTTTCGTTGCCACGGTAGAGCGAAAGGTTGATGTGAAGTCCGCTACCCGGCTTGTCGTCCCATGGCTTTGGGGTGAACGACGCAAAAAATCCGTCCTGGGCGGAGATTGTCTTGACAACATTCTTGAAGGTCGTAACGTTGTCGGCGGCGCGCAGCGCGGTGTCATATTTGAAGTCAATTTCGTTCTGGCCCGGTCCCGATTCATGGTGGCTGGCTTCCGGTGTGATTCCCATCTGCTCCAGGGTAAGAACAATGTCGCGTCGGACATTCTCACCCTTGTCAAGCGGTGCAAGGTCGCAGTAGCCCGCAAAGTCGCTCGGTGTGAGGGCAGGGTTTCCATTTTCATCTGGCCGGAAAAGATAGAACTCACATTCGGTTCCAACCTTTACGTCGTATCCCATGGTCCTGCACCTGTCCATCACTTTTTTGAGTATGAGCCTCGAGTCACCCTCAAAAGGCCTTCCGTCCGGGTAGTTTATGTTGCAGTAAAGTCTTGCCACACGTCCGTGCTGTGGTCTCCATGGAAGAACCGACAGAGTTGAGGGGTCCGGCATTATGAACAGGTCGCTCTCGTTTACATGCAGGAATCCCTTGACCGCGTTCGCATCGAAGGACACCCCCCGCTCGAATGTGGACTTCAGGATTGAGGGCTGCACGGTCAGGCTCTTGATGTTTCCGTAGATGTCCGTGAAAAGCAGCTTTATGAATTTTACGTCGTTGTCCTCGATATAGCTTAAAACTTCTGATGCTGTGTATTCCATTCTATTTTTACTCCACTGTCACCGATTTTGCCAGATTGCGTGGCTTGTCCGGGTCGTTGCCCCTGAGGATTGCGCAGTAGTAGGAGAAAAGCTGTGCCGGAACCACCGAGACAAGTGGCGCGAAGGAACTTTCGACAGCGGGAATCCGTATAACCTCGTCCGCGGTGTCCTTGAATGTGTCCCTGTCCGCCTGTGTGATTATAAGCGTGGATGCGTTTCGGCTCTTCACTTCGATTACGTTGCTCGCAATCTTTTCGTAAAGCTCCGGGTCTGTGGCCGTGGCGACAACAAGGGTCGTTGAATCCATCAGCGCGATTGGACCGTGCTTCAGTTCTCCCGCCGCAAATGCCTCGCTGTGCATGTAGCTTACTTCCTTCAGCTTGAGGGCGCACTCCAGACTTGTTGCGTTGTCAAAGAGCCGTCCGATGAAGAACACCTTGGACTTGTTGAAATTTCTGTCCACAAATTTCTGGATTGTGCTCTGGTCCTTCAGAACCTCCTCCACCTTTGACGGAATCTGGTTGAGCTGCTCCAGAAGATTTTTGTATTCGTCGCCTGAAAGAATCCCACGGCTGAATCCGCTTTTGAGCGCAAGAAGATAGAGGCACGCGAGCTGGGTTGTGTATGCCTTGGTCGATGCCACAGCAATCTCTGGTCCCGCCCATGTGTAGATTACATCGTCCGCTTCCCGGCTTACGGTGGAACCAACGCAGTTTGTGATTGCGATAATGTGAACACCCTTTGACTTGGCCAGCCTCATTGCCGCAAGTGTGTCCGCCGTTTCACCAGACTGGCTGATTACAATAAAGATGTCGTCCTCGTTCAGTATTGGATTTCTGTAGCGGAATTCCGATGCGACATCAACAACAACCGGGATGCGCGCAAATTTTTCAAAGGCATATCGGGCGACAACACCCGCATGGTAGGCTGTTCCACATGCTGTAATCACAATGCGTTTTGCCTTTTTCCAGTCCTCCGGAGTGAGCTTCAGTTCCTCAAAATTGATGTCAACAGGCCTGCCCTTTTCCATGACAAAGCGTGGCCTGAGAGTGTCGGTGAGTGCCTTTGGCTGCTCGTGGATTTCCTTGAGCATGAAGTGTGCGTATCCATCTTTTTTGGCCGAGGCAAGGTCCCAGTCAACATGGCTTGGCTCCTTGATTACTTTCGTGCCCTGGTCGTCGTACAGGTCAACATGGTCGTTGTAGAGGACGGCAACCTGCTTCTGGTCAAGGTAGTAGACTTTGCGTGTATGCTCCAGAACTGCCGGAACATCGCTTGCCAAAAAGTTTTCCCCCTCTCCAAGACCGATAATCAAAGGGCTTTCCTTTCTTGCCGCAATGATTCTGTCCGGGAAGTCCCTGCATATTACACCAAGCGCGTAGCTTCCCTCAAGACGGTGAAGGGCGTTCAATACAGCCGAAAGAATGTCCCCGGACTGCTCGTAGAAATAGTTTATGAGGTGGGCGACAACCTCCGTATCGGTCTGGCTTCTGAAGACTATGCCCTGTTCCTGCAGCCATGCCTTGAGCTTTGAGAAATTTTCTATTATACCGTTGTGGACCACGGCAATCGTTCCGCTCACATTTGTCTGCGGATGTGCGTTTATGTCGCTGGGTTCCCCGTGCGTTGCCCATCTTGTGTGGCCGATTCCGAGTGAGCCGTCAATAACTTCCTTGGCGATATGCTCCTCAAGACATTTGAGCGCGCCCTTTACTTTCCGTACAACTATGTCCTCGCCGTTGAATACGGCAATGCCCGCACTGTCGTAGCCCCTGTACTCAAGCATCTTTAGCGCGTTTACCAATATAGGTGTGGCCTTCTTTTCCCCAACATATCCGACAATTCCACACATAGGACCGTCCTCCCGAATCAAAATCTTCTATAAAATTATACTAAACTTTCAATGATGTCTATAATGGCCGGGTCGTAAATTCCTGCGCGCCCCCTTAAATCCCTTATCGCGCTTTTTTTGGAGAGACCCTTGTGGTAGGTTCCCTTTGACCGCAGCGAAAGGTAGCTTTCCACGACATGCAGAATCCGGGCCACCAATGGAATCTCGTCACCAATCAGCCCCTCGGGGTAGCCGGTTCCATTCCAGTTCTCGTGGTGGAAGCAGCATGCGTTGTATGCTTCGATGAAAAGCTCCCTTGGAAGAGAGGAAATCTGGTCCTCGAAATGCAGGACATGTTTTTTAAAGGACAATTTTTCTTTTTTTGTGAGGATTTCGCCAAAAAAGAGCTCCCCGGGAATCTCCAGAAAACCGCAGTCGTAAAAAAATGAGGCACAGAAGTATTCCGCGGCAGTCTTTTTGTCCATCCCCATCTGGATTGCAGTGTCATAGACAAGTGCTGGAAGGACGGTGGAATAATTTCTGCCTGTGTACGAGTCAACCTTTTTTGCAAGCACCAATCCGCTGTCGATTATGCGCGAAAACTCTTCCCCGCTGACCGAATCCATTTTTGTGTTGATTACGATGGCCCTTGTCTCCCGGAATCTTGCGGTGTTCTTTGTCTTTTTTCTTCGGTTGACTATATGGACAATAATCGCGACGGCTACCCCTATGGCGAAAAGCACAATCAAGCCCAGGACCGCCATGTTCATAAGTTCCTTCAGGTCCTGTCCACCGTCGTCCTGCTGCTGGAAAAGCTCCTTCAGCGTGAACATCGACAGGGAAAAATCATCCCCAAAATCCTGTCCGGCGGAAAGCTCCTCTGCGGCAAGTGGAAAAAGGCTCGTGGCCTGTAGAATAAGGATGATAAAAAAAATGCCCCTGCGTCTCATTTTAATAGATTCTACCACAATCAGCGATAAAATGGAATCCGCCCCCATTTTTCACCCGTCACGAAAAACCTATTTTGACACTAGCAAAATCATTGAAGATGGGTTATAATCTACTACACAAACTTAAAAAGAGGAGTCTTGGAATGAAAAAAGCATCTCTTGTTGTTGCCGCCGTTGTGGCTTTGGTAGTGGGGCTTTCGGGCTGTCTTTCTTCTCTTGCGACGACATCCGGAAGCGGCTCGTCAACATCGTCGTCGTCATCTGCGACTTCAACATTGAATCTATATCTGAATGTTCCCCGGGATGACATCTATGCCCTTGCTGCTGAAAAACTGGTGATTGAAAGTCTCGACACAGCCTACGACGGAAAGCTGACCTTCACATACACTGGAACTCTGAGCGTTTCCCAGCTTGGAAACATACTGAAATACGCCGGCTACTGCGAGGGAATCAAAAAGGCGATTGAGAGCGGACACAACACAAAATGCTCCTTGACCTACAACACAAAGGCTGACGGAAGCGGAACGGTATTGGCACTGTCGGAATCCGAGGCCCTCAGGACTGTTCTGATGATGGCCCTGTACAACTATAACAACATATACGCCATCTACAAGTTCTAGTTCTTTACATCATGCTGCGGCTGTTCGTGTTGCTGTATTAGGAGGGAGAGGAAAATGGATTTTAATATTTATACCGGCTTACTGTGGGGTGCGGCCTTTTTCCTGGTGTTTGCGATTGCCGCACTGACATGGGGGCGTGCCTCCGAGGCAAAGAAATATGTAATCTCCGCACTGAACGGTGTTTTGGGCTACACGCTTGGAACTATAATCCATGTGATAGGCTTTAGCGACAGGGGCATAACCATAGGTCTGAAAGTTCAGTATGTGCAGACTCTGTTTTTGGTGGTCACCCTCTTTATTATTTTCTGCTATGTCTATAACGAGAATGTCAGAAAGTTTTCTGTCAGCGTTCTGGGTGTGATAGTGCTTGCCGTGAGTTTCCCTGTCCTTGCTGCCACTCCGGGTGGGACCGGTGTGTTTGGATGGTTCTGCGGGGATTTCAGTACCATTGATATTGACGGTGTGAGGTTCGTCAATCTGGAGTGGACTCCTTACCGAATATTCTTCCTCTGCATGGTCGCCATGTTCCTGGTGATGCAGTTCTCTGTATTCATACGGGCCTGCTACCTTTCCCACAAAGATAGATACAAAATCCAGCACCACTTTTTCTATCTGGCATTCATTCCGCAGCTTATCATTTTTGCGGACCTTGTTTTCAGCCTGTACACAAAGCGTATGCCTCTTGTTCCTGCGGCATGTGTTGTGGGTGTCATCATTGCGCTTATCTTCATTAAAGAAAAAAAAGTGTCGAACCTTTACGACGTTTCCCGCATCGAGGTTTTCAATTCCCTTGAAAATCCGCTGTTCATAATAGACAACAGATTTTATGTGAGATATGCAAACAGGGCCGCGAAGGTTCTTTTCCCTGAATACAAGTCGCTCTCGGAGAATTCCTTTTCACGTAAAAAGACTTGTTCGGAGCTTCAGAACATAATCGTTCCGCAGATTCACGAAGTGCTTTCACCGGATGATGATATAATCAGAATCGGCAACATGATTTTTGATTACGACCTGCACCGCATGGGAAGCGAAAAAAGTCTGCTGGGCTATGTCATAACTTTGCACGACATAACGGAAGAGACGGAGCATGGAGACTTCCTTGAAAAACAGAACATCGCCCTTGCCGCTTCTCTCAAATCAGTAAAGAGCCGTTCCGTTGCAATGCGTGACAAGCTGATTTCCGGGGCTATACAGTTTGTGGCCGACCATGACTCAGCAACGGCGGCACACATGAGACGCGTGAGCAACTATACTTTCGTTATCGCGCGTGAGCTTAGGCGCATGGGAATCTACACCGAAATCCTGACCGACTCATACATGGAGACTCTTGGACAGGTTGCCCCCCTGCATGATGTCGGAAAATTCCTTGTTCCTGCTGATGTTTTGAAAAGACGCAACCTGAGCGATGAAGAAAGAAGCATACTGAAATCCCACACCATACTCGGTATGCAGATTGTGAACAGGATGATAGTCTCAAATCCCGACGACCTTTTCTACCGTCTTGCCCATGAGGTGACTCTCTATCACCACGAATGGTGGAACGGAACTGGACAGCCGAATGGTCTCATTGAAGTTGAGATTCCACTTTCCGCAAGAATTGTAGCAGTCGCGGATGTGTTCGATTCTATATCTTCAAGACATGTCGCTAGAAACCGCTACCAGTTCGAGGAGGCATGTGGAATTATCTCCGAGTACAGCGGAAAAAGATTCGATCCTTCCGTTGTCGCCGCATTCAAGAGTGCCAAGGAAAAACTTCGGGAGCATTACAACCAGATGTTCCAGAATTTTGACAGTAGCGACGGGTCTTCTGAATCTGACGGGGCGGAGCGTTGAAAACAAAAATGGACAAAAAAAATAATTCCATATTGATTGTGCTTTGCTCCGTGATTTTGCTTGCCCTTCTTGGAGGGGCAATCTGGCTTTTTATTGCAAAACCGCTCCCGCTGGCGGCAAGGATTGCGATAGTCGTCGCACTTTTTTTGCTTGCCGCAGTTGATTTTATTTTGATTCAAAACCGAATCCACAGCCGGAAAGTGTCAACAGAATCTGACCGTCCCGCTCTTGGTTTGATTTCGCAAATTCAGACTTCGCTCGACAATCTTGTGCTGAAGACCAACGCACTTCCCGAAAAAAATTTTCCTGAAAAAAAACGCATAGAGACTCTGGACGAAAGCGTGAACCAGATGAGTTCCGTCGCAACTATTGATGCCGCAAAACTTGAGCAGGAGATTTTGATGCACGTAACCCAAATCAGCAGTCTCTGTGATTCAGTGATTGCCGGAAGCGATGACGGTGCGTTTAAAAAAGCTCTGGCAGTTTTGGAAAACCAAATCCGTGAGCGCAATCTAAAAGAGAACCGCTAGTTCTTAAATCAAAAAAACATTTCCATTCTTCTCAAACTTTTTTTCAAAAATCCAAAAAAAATTTGCAAATTTTTTTACATTGGTGATTTTCAGGGCATATATATATAGCAGAAGCGTGAAAAAGCTGGAGGCTATATGAAAAAAGTTTTTGCTCTTTGTGCCGGTCTGTTGATTTTTTGTTCAACAATTTTTTCGCAGCCCGGTGTTGATGGATTTGAATTTTTGAACCGCGACATTTCGGAGATTCTGTATTCAATCAGCCTGTACCGTGGACTTGCAATTGTTGCGGACGACACTGTTGGCGGAAAGGCCACGTTCAGATTTGCCGGCGAGGATTTTGATTCCGCGTTCGACAGTTTTCTGCGAGCCGAGCGTCTTTATGTTGACAAGACCGAAAAAGTCTGGACGGTCTCGAAAGTTTCTTTTTCTGTTGATGGAAACAATGGATATTTTCTTGACGCATCCGATGTCCGCCCCGTCACTCTTGTTGATAAAATCAGCCAGAAATTTCAGTGCGAGATAACTTTTGATTCGCTTGGAGAATCCCCGGTTACTCTCCACACAGGCGGAAAAAATGCGTCCGATTTTGTTGACGCGGTTGCGAGGGTCTTAGGAAAAGATTATTCGGTTGATTCCGAAAATGGACATTTCAGGATTAACAAAATCTCTTCGCACAAAAATTCTTATTCCAGCGAAAGGGACCAGGTTTGTGTAAAAAAATATAATGAGGATGGAGCGGAGCTTTTTTCTGTTGATGTGCAGGATGCTTCCGCCGGTGTCACTCTGGAGGAACTTTTTTCCAAGGCGGAAAAGGAATTCATTTTTGCATGTGACACAAGTTTTAGAATCAGGCGTGTGTTGTTCAGCGGAAAAGATTTTGATGAGACACTTTCGTTGATTTGCTCAAACTGTTCGTTACAGGCATTGGAGTCCAACGGAATTTTTTATGTGCTGCCAGATTCTTCGGTCGGAAATTCTCTTGCTGACAGTGGAAAGATTTGGAAAAAACACAGTCTTTCAAGCTACACAGTTTCAAGGGCGATGTCGTTGATTGAAAACCGTTTTGGAAAACAGAATCTAATTCCGCTAGATGAGGAAAATGGTTTTCTCTGCTTTGCAAGTGAAAATGTCCACAGCCAGATTGCTGATTTCATAAAATCTTTTGACGATGCTAAAAATTCATTTGTGGTAAAACTCCGCTACATCCACACCGACGATTTTTTGACACACCTTCCGCCCGGAGTAAATGCGTCGCAGATTGTGAAAAGCACACAGGACAATGTTTTCTTTTTCAACGGAAACGAGGCACAGCATGAACAGCTTTTGGAGCAGCTTAAGGAAATTGACTGTCCGGTAAAAAGAATCCGCTATGATCTTTTGGTGATGCAGTACCAGTCAACGGAAGATTTCAAATGGGAAAATACTTTGTCCGCAAAGAAACTTTCGTTCGGCGACAGAAATGACGCATCCATTTCGCTTGGCTCCGTTCTTGATTTTAATCTGGATGTCGTAAGCGCATTTGGTTTAAAATTTGCCGCATCATTGCAGACTGCGATAAATGAAAATCGTGCGCAGGTTTTTGCGGACACAACTTTGCAGGGAGTGAGCGGCGGCACAATCAATTTTGTAAACACAAACACTTACCGCTATCGTGACAACAATCTGAATCCGGAAACAGGAAAACCGATTTACACTGGAGTCACAAGAGAGATTGCGTCAGGATTAAAAATAGATGTGACAGGTTGGATTAGTGGCGACGGAGTGATTACAAGCAAAGTCACGGCGTCAGTTTCAAGACAGGGAGCGGACCTTTCTTCTTCAACAGGAAATCCACCGCCGACCAGCGAAAAAATTATTACGACGGAAGTTGTCGGAAAAAGTGGAGAACCAATTGTTCTTAGCGGACTAATCCAAAACGAGGACTGCTGGATTGAACAACGCACCCCGCTAATTTCAAAAATCCCGATTCTGGGATGGCTGTTCAAATCAAGAAACCGGACATCGGAAAAAACAGAGATGGTAATCTATTTGGTTCCGCATTGGGATAATGATGAAAATGTTTCCGAAACAAAAATCAATCAAAAAGAATTTAGGGAAAGAATTATCAAGAATATTGTTTTGGAGGAATCAAAATGACAGATGGAAATGCTTTTACACTTTCGCCCGTGTTCTGTCTTCACAATGGGGCCGTGGTTTTGGAGCAGGATGAAAAATCTGTGAGCTTTGGTCTCTTGAACGAGGACGACGAGATTTTAAAACGCAGACTTGAAAAAGCTGTGAATGCAAAACTAAATGTGTGTGGCGATGAAAACTCAAGCACTTTTGTTTCGATTGACAAGGATACTTTTAACAAACAGATTTCATGGATGTTTGCGCATGATGGCGAGGGACCTGAAAAAGATTTTCTGAAAAACAAGAGTGTGGAGATTTCAGAAAACGAGGCCGCCGCACTTTTGGATGCGCTGATTGGAAATGCGTTGAAGTCTGACGCAACGGACATTCATATAGAAGGAAATCTTGTGCGCTATAGAATCCGTGGGAAACTTTGTTACGAAATTGAGCTTGGAGAAGAACGTAGGCGTGCTCTTTCACAGAGAATAAAACTTTTGTCAAGCCTCAATGTTGTTGAAAGCCGGAGACCACAGGACGGACATTTTGTTTTGGACTCAAACGGAAAAAAAGTTTTTGTTCGCGTGTCCACTCTTCCAACTGTCGGAGCCTTTTCGGAGGATGATGAATCAATAGTTCTGAGACTTCTGGACCCAGAAAAAATACCATTGGACTTGAACAAATTGGGATTCACATGTGAACAGCTTTTGACATTAAAAAAGTTTTGTTCACTTGAAAATGGACTGGTTCTGATTTGTGGTGCGACTGGTTCTGGAAAATCGACAACAGCCGGGGCAATGCTGGAAGAAATCAGATGTACAACTGGGGATTCAAAAAAAATAATTTCACTTGAAGATCCACCGGAATATGTTTTGGAAGGTGTAAGCCAGGTTCAGATTTTGGAACGGCATGGACTTGGATTTACAGAGATTTTGAAAAGAACTTTCCGGCAGGACCCCGATGTGATTTTTATTGGAGAAATCCGTGACAGGGAGACTGCTGAAATTGCTGTTCAGGCGGCTTTGACCGGGCATCTGGTTTTTGCAACATTGCACACAGCTTCAATCGCCCAGGCCGTTTTGCGCATGTACGATTTGGGTGCGTCACCGAGATTGGTGAATTCGGTTTTGCGAGGAGTGATTGTTCAAAAAATGCTTGAAGGAAAAATGTCTGCAAAAATTCGCTATTTGGATCCAGCGGATGTTGTTGATAAAAAAAATAATTGAAAGGAAGAACTGTTGTGAGCAAAAAAGAGATAGTACAGTTTACATCGGTGCTAAGTGAGCTTTTGTCTTCGGATATGACTCTTCGTTCCGCTTTGGAAATTATGTCGGATATGACGGGGCTTAGACGGGCATGTGCTTTGGCGGCCAGTGAAATTAAATCATATCTTGCTGAAGGTTCAAGATTTTCGATTGCACTAAAAAAATGTCAGTCGCTTAGTTTTGATGATGTCTACATTGCGTTCGTTTGTTCCGCAGAAAAGAGTGGTAATCTTGAAAAGACAATGGAGTTTTTGAAAAAACGGGAGGAAGGAAAAAGCAACCGCAGTGCAAAACTTTTGGCAATGTGCGCGTATCCGATGTTTGTGATTCTTGTGACATTTGTTGGTGGAATCGTGCTTTCTTCTTTCGCCACACAGCTTGTCGCAGATTTGAGCGGAACTTTTGATTTTGTCGCATACAAAAAAAGTGTTGCATCAGGATGTGTTCAGGCGAATCTCTTTCTGGCGTTCGCTGCTTTTGTTTTGATAAAACTTTTGCAAAATCTTTTGAATAAAAACATCCGGCTTGATATTTTTAGGATTCTGGATTTTATGAGTGAGTCGGGAATTGGTTTTTATTCTGCATTGGAAACTTCGCTTTTGCTTGCGGAAAAAAATGTGAAGGTTAAAAATGAAATTCTTTCTGCGATGGAAGATGTTTCGCTTGGAAAAAAGATTGGAGAATCAATCGGTAATTTTGGGAAGGATTTTAAACTTTACGCCCAGGTTGCGGAAAACTCTGGTGATTTGGGAAAAGTTTTTAAACAGATTTGCAGTTCGCTTGAGTCAAAATTTTCACGGCTTGAAAAAATCTGCATGGACCTGACAAGCCCCGTGATTATATCCGTTGCGGGAATCTACATAATTATTTTGTTGAAGAAAGTAGTTATGCCTGTTTTGTTCACAATCAACTTCTAAAACTTGATTTTTGCTTTGGCTGAATCAATAAACCGGCATTTGATTTTTTGGGTTTTTGATGGAAAGCAAGAATGAATTTTATGGAAGATGATTAAAAATAAAAAATTTAAAGGAGAGTAAATTGAAGAAAGTATTTTTTTGTAAAAAACGGAATCTAAAATCTAAAAAAGTGGAGAAAAAAAATGTTGACAGGGATTCAAAAAACGGAGGATTCACTTTCGTTGAGACTCTTGGAGTTTTGGCAATCGGTGCAATCCTCGCGGCAGGAGCAAGCATCTCGGTGGTCAAGGCAATTGAGACTGCGAAAGAATACTCGGCAAAGACGGATGTTGCTCAGTACAAGGCGGCCCTCCAGTCTTATTACCTTGATTGCGGAACATACCCGACGACAGAACAGGGCTTGGCAGCTTTATGGGAAAAACCGATTCTTGTTCCCGTTCCAGATTCGTGGGAAGGACCATATTTGGACAAGGAAATCAAACCGGATCCATGGGGAGGAAATTATGTCTACATTAGAAAAGGGAGCGCAGCATTTCCAAGCGAGTGTCCAGAAAATCTGCCCTACGCAATTATCTGCTATGGAGCGGACGGAGTAAATGGCGGGGAGGGAAAAAATGCGGACATCATGTCATGGCGTTAAAAAATCCAACGGCTCCACAATGCTTTTTTCACTTGGCCTTATTATGGCTTTTTCGATTGTGATGGTCGGTTTGGTTTCATGGATCAATGTGCGCTATGAAAAAGTGCACAAGGAATACCAGACTTTTTATCGCAGCGAATATATTGTTCCAGAAAGCGAGGACATGGTTGAAAATCTTTGAAGTAATTGTGTGCTGTGCAATGTTTGCAGTTTTTTCCAGTCTGGCCGTGGGGATAATTGTTCCAACTGTCAAGACCGCAACCAAAACGCAGGAACTAAAAACGGAACTTGACAGGGACAAATTTCTTGCGGAGGGATTTTTAAAACTTTGCAGTGAAAAAAAAGATGACGAACTAAAATCCGCATTGGTTGACTGGAAAAAAATGTGCATGGGTATGTGGCCGCTGGATTTTTTGGAAATCACAAAATCTGGGGACTGCTATTTTGAAAAATGGAACTTCAATGGAAAAACTCTCGCAGTAAAATATTCTATTGATGAATTAAAAATTGAAAATTGAAAACGGGTAATATGAAAGCGACTGTAAAAAAATCGGACTATGAAATCTATACGTTCAATGTTCCGTTGGGGCTGCGTGGAAAAAAACGAAACGCATTTATCACAAGGGAGCTTGAAAAAAATCATCCATGTTTTTCTCAGCAATGTTGTTTTGATTCAAGACTAAAACTTCACAAGGGACGGTTGCAATCTGTGGTAGCCGTGATGGACAAATTAAAACTTTTGGAGTACAGGGGTAAATCAAAAAATGGAATCGCGCTGGAGGGTGTAAAGAATTATAAATTTTTTGATGAAAACAAAAGGTATTTTATATTCGGTCTTGCGGTTTTGTTGATACCATTTCTTGTGCTTCCATATTTTTTCTTCAATGAATCAAAAATAAAGCAAAATCCTGTGAAAAATGATTTCCAGATTTTTGAAGAAGATTTGGTTCAGGAAAATGCCTCCCAGAATATTTCATCCTATGATTTTCTGGAGAAAATGTTTTTGAAGATTGCGAATGAAAATGGCGCCATCACAAATTTTTCATACACAAAAGAGAATGTGCCGCTGGATAATTTTGGACTAAAGATTTCCCTTGAGCTAAAAAAAATCTATCCTGAGAAATTGGATTTCATAATGCCGGATGTTTTTGATAAAGTGGACAAGCATTTTTCTTCGGTTTCATACAAAAATATGGAACCATCGTTTTCGGTTAATTATTCTGTGCCGCAAAAAAATGAAGCATCTTTTAAAAGTGTTGATTTGAAAAAAATGTCCGAGTTGCGAGAAATTCTCAGTAAAAAATCAACAATTATTTCGGAGGATTGCGAGAAGGGAATTTTTCAAATTTCTGTTAAGGACAAGGATTTTTGCAATCTGTTTTTGGCTTTGGCTGATGGAATAAAAAATCTGAATGTCGAAATTGGCTGTTTGGAAATTGTTCAGGGACATGAATGTCATAATGTGAGCTTGGGTTTTTATGATTCAGAACTGATTTGCGAAAAAACGGATGTCGCGTTGATAGCGGATTTTTGGAATCTGTTTTGTGAGAAAAAAAGTTTTGAAAATGATGTTCGTGTTGAAAAAAAACTTGTGGCAAAAAATGCAGTGCAAAAAACGATTGTAGCAGATGTTTCAAGTGAGGAGGTTAAAAATTATGGAGAAAAAATTGGAAACGTAGTTATGAAAAATGGAAAACATATTTCATATTACCGTGGTGCGGATGGACGAATAAAAGGAGTTGAGGAATGAAAAAAGTTTTTTATATTGTGCTGATTGTTTTACTGTGCCTGACTGGATGCACGACAATTAAAAGTCATTCCATGTTGATGCACGGAATGGTTGTTGGGGATTCAAATGAACCTGTGTCTGGGCTTGAAATATTTGTTGGCAAAAAAATGGTTTGCAGGACTAACGTGAATGGATTTTTTGAAATTGATGTTCCCATGAAAAAGAATTTTGAATTTGAGGTTTCAAAATCTGGTTGGGAAAGCAAATGTTTTTGCGAACCTTATATTGATGCTACAAAGCTTTATGTCTACCAAATTCATAGCGTGGGATGGATTTATGCGGAGATAGAAAAATCTTTGATGGACGGGGATATTGATTCTGCATCAAAGTTGATTGAGGATTTGGAAAATAGGTATGGCGAAAACAAAAATGCGTTGTTCCTAAAAAGTGTTGTCGCGTATAAAATTGGTGATTACGAAAGTGCGGACAGGTATTTCAAAGAATCAGAAGTTGCGGTGAATGAGAATCCCAGTATGAAAAAATTTTATGAAAAAATAGGAGGGGCATTGTGGAATCTGGAAAAATAAAAATCTGCACCAGTGCTTTTGTTGCCGGTTTTATAGTTTTATGTGCGTCATGTAATTTTTCACTTTCCGTCTGGAGTCCGTACACCGTGAGCAATAAATATGTCGTGGTGGGGAAAGAGGATGGGCTTTATAGATTGGCAGGAGCTTACATTGATGTTGTAAATAATTCTGAAAAAACAATTGAGTCCGGAGAAATTTCTTTTTCACTGTTTGATTCCTCTGGAAATCCATGTGGATTGAAAACTGTTGTTACTTCGCATGTTGATTTAAAAATTATGCCGGGGGAGGAAACGGAAATAATTATTTCACTGGACAAAGTGTTGGGAGCAAATCTGGATGAATCATACAAACTGGATTTTGTTCGTTTTACAAAATTAAATTATGAGGATGGAACTGTTTGGGTAGATCCTCTTGGAGTGAGCGCGGGATGGTAAAAAATAATAAACCCTTGTGGCTAATTGGTCTTATTTTAGTTGAAATTGTTTTGGCGGTTTCGGTTATTTTCAATGGATGTACTTTTGGAAATATGGATGCCGTGGCGACCGCTGGGATAAATCAAAATTCTTGCTCCACCAAAAAGGACTGGACTTTTATGGTCTACATGGCTGCTGATAATAATCTTGAGGATGCCGCCATGGAGGATTTTAATGAAATGGAGGCTTCGGATTTTGATTCTGAAAAAATAAATATCATTGTGCTTTTTGATAGAAACAATTTCAAGGACTGCAACGATTCTGAAGAGTGGAGAGGATCCAGAATGTATGAAATATGTAAGGACAAAAATGGAATCAACAGTACCATTTGTTCAAAACAGATTTCATGCACAGATTTGGGACTCGGTGTAAAAAATGAAAAATCTTTGGATATGGGCAATCCAGAGACTTTACGTGGATTTATAAAAAATGTGGTCAACAATTATCCGGCGGAACACTATGGATTTTTCGTTTGGGGACATGGAACTGGATATAGAAATTCGTCGCTCCCGAAAAACAAAATCCGTGCTGTTGCGGTAGATGACAGTTCAAATTCTTTTATGGAAAACAGTGTCGTGGCTTCCGCAATTAAAAAGGGAATGAACGATAAAAAAATCGACCTTTTGGCTTACGACACTTGTTTTGCAGCGGAACTTGAGGTGGTTTATGAATTTCCTGATGTAGCAGAATGTTTTATCGGCTCTCAGGGAATTCAGATTGAATCTGGATTGGACTACAGAAAAGTTTTTACGAACGGAATTGGTGAAAGTGAAAATGGCTTGGATGCTGCGAAATGTGTTGTTGAAAAACTTTCGGACGATATGAAAAAAGATTTTTCCATAATCAATTTGTCTGAAATAAAAAATGTATTTTCTTCGTTCGACAGTTTTGCCTCCAGTGCGGCATCTTTTGTTTCATCAAAAACAGATAGCATGCAAATTAGAAATGAGATTTTATCAAAGGCGGAAAGTTTCAGAAGTTTTGAATCATCAAGCAATCCTGTGTATGTAAATATTCTATCGCTTGTGGATGTGTTTGCAAAAAAATATCAAAATCTGGATTCTTATAAAAATAATTTGGAGAGTGCAATAAAGAAGGCCGTTGTTTTTTATTCTGGAACAAATAAAAATCTTCCGCTTGGAGTTTATTTTTGTTCAGTTGATAATTCCAATGCTCTGATAATGGATTTTTCTCCATATTATTGCAAAGGAAAAAATCTGAAAAACCAATGTTCGTTTGTTAAGGATTCGAGAGCCTATGTTTTGACGGCTGAAAAAAATGGTTCGCTTTTGGACAGGCTTTTTGAGAACTACAGTTTCTAATTTTTGTTCGTAAATAATTTTGTAAACAGGAGAGAGTTTTGTGGCCGTGGATCTTGCCCAGCCCACGAGAGATGGATTTTTAGGGAATATGATTTTACCGTCTAGCCACGAGTTTTTACTTTTTTGGACGCGATTTTTTCGCTTTCGGATATGGACAAGACAAATGTTTTGGACATCAATTCTAACCTTTGGGAGAATTATGATTAAAAGTAAAAACAAAAAAATTTTAACAACTCTGGTTGCCGGAATTTCGATTTGTTCGAATCTGCTTCCTTTGTCTGCGGAATATCGTGGACCTGACAGCCATGAATATGGTGGAGGATGTTCAACTGTTACACAGCCGAGTTCTGGAGGAAATTCTGGAAATTCAAGTGGCTCAGAAAACTCTGGTTCTGGTTCGACCGGCACTTCAAATACAGGTTCAAACTCAGGAAGCAGTTCATCAAGTAATTCTGGTTCCGGTGGAAAAACAGGTGGCTCTGGTTCGTCAACTTCATCCGGTGGTTCGGGAAATACGACGGGCTCTGGTGGTGGCACAAATTCTGGCACTCAGACAAATTCCAATCCTGGCGGTGGTACAAGTGGTGGTACGAACAATGGTGGAAATGCGGGGACAGGAAGTGGGGCCTCAACGACAGGCGGCAGCGGAAACCAGAGTTCGGGAAACGGGAATACATCTTCTTCTGGAAATTCTAATTCCAGTTCCAATTCCAGTTCCAGTTCCAGTTCCAGTTCCAGTTCCAGTTCCAGTTCGGGGAGCAGTTCGCAGAGTTCCTGTCCAAGTACGGCCGAATTGCTGCAGAATGCAACAAAAGAAGAACTCAATTATCTAAAGACGCAGATTGATAATTACATGATTGCATTTGCGAAACGCGATAAGAAATTGCTTTCCGAGTCAAGCAACAATATAAAAACATTTATGTCAAGTTTTGTCAGAGATTCTTCGCCAGCGGTAAAAAATGTTTCGGAGGAAGTGTTTCCTGAAAAAACAGTTGGCGATCCCGTTATGATTACAGCTGGGAAATTTTTTACAAGCGATACAGATTTGACTCTGAACTATGGAAACTCAGTTTTTGAAATCTCACGATTCTACACATCGCAGGATTGTCCGAATGGTGTTCTTGGAAAAAATTGGTCATCGGTTTTTGATTCAAGAATCATAAGGGGAACCGGAGTTGAGAATTGTGTGCAGCTAAAGAAAATGCTTTCCGAGTATGAGACTAATTATGAATCGCTTTGTTCAACTTTGAGAAGTACCGGACTGAATCCTGATTTTGTTCAGGAAGCAAAGGATGTCGCGACGCAGATTTCTGATTTAAAAAATAGGATTGCAGAAATTGAAAACGCCGCAAGCGTAAATCCAGAGTTAAACAAATATGTTGCGCACGGGTTTGAGGATATTGCAAACAAATTGAATCCTGATAATATTATTATGGTTGATGCGGATGGAAGCGTTTATAGCTTTGAGTATTCGCACGCCAAAAATAATTATCAAGGCGCAAGCAAAAATGTTGGAAACAAAATCTTTGTCGAAAATGAGGGTGAAGGATTTGTCGTCCATTATATTGATGGCACGTTGAAACATTTTGATAAATGGGGAATGCCTGTAAAAATTGAGGACAGGTTTTCTTCATCGATTGAATTTGAATATTACAGCTCAATCAATAATAATGTCCGCCGCGTTCACTCTATTTTGAAAAATGATATTCCGGTTGTTGATGTCGAATGGAAAGACAACCGTATTTCAAAAATCAGCGATTTGAGAAAATCCATTTCAGTTTCGTATTCATATAATGGAAATGGTTCGCTTGTTTCTTTTGTTGATGCGGATGGAGATGTCTATGGCTACACCTATGACTCTGGTTCTGATTTGGTGAAAATGTTAAAGCCGGATGGAACTTTTATAAAAATCGAGTACAGCGTAAATGGCTCTGATATGAAAAAACGTGTCTCTGCTGTTACGAATGAGGAAGGTTTTGAAGAGAGGTTTTCAATCGACGAGCAAAATGGAAAAACGATTTTCACTGATGCGGATGGAAATCAGTATGTCTATAATTTTTCGGACGATGAAATTTTGCATGAGGAAGTTTCCGAAGGTTATTCTGTAAACAGAACCTATGACGAGAGGGGACTTGTTGAAACTCTGTCTGATCCGTACAAAAAAGTTTCATACAGCTATGATGAGTATAGAAATTTAGTCTGTGCAAAATATGATGACGGGACTAGCGAAAATTGGACTTATGTTCAGCCGTACAATTTGCTTTCTTCATATAAGGATCGCGATGGTGTTGTGACAGAGTTTTTGTATTCAGAAAATGGTGGCCTTGAGAAAATCAAGCGCGACGGAATTTTGATTCAGTCTTACACAAGGGATTGTGCAGGTCGTGTTGTTCATGCAAAGGGAATCAATAAAAATGAAAATTATGTCTACGACAGTAACGGTCTTTTGATTGCCGATGACCATGGTGTTTACCGTTATGACTCGCGTGACAGAATTGTTGCGTATGAAACCAAGGACGGTTACTCATGGACTTTCAGTTATACTGATGACAACAAAATTCAGACAGCTGTTCTCCCTGGAAATCTTTTTGAAAAAAATGAGTACAATAGCCGCAAGGATTTAATCAAAAAGACCCAGACGGATTTGGTGTCAGGTGAGACAAGGATCTATGAGTATGGATATGATTCTCGGCATCTTTTGTCCTCCATAAAATCTGGTTGCGGAAATAATTCTGAGGTCGCCGAAAAAAATATTCATCTCACAAGGACAATTGAGTATTATCCATCAGGGAAAGTAAAAAGTCTTGTTGACTGGAATCAGGGAGATGCGGTTGAACTGGATGCTGCCGGTGTGAAACGGACCTACACTTACAAAAAGGATAATGTCTCCAAAATAAAAGTTAACTTTGTCGATTCGTCTGGAAAAGAATTTGGAAAGTCCTATGAAAAACTTTACGATGTTTCCTATTTGAATGGAAAAAAGGTTATGACCATAACGGACGCTCTTGGAAATTCTACAACAGTCAGATTTAATGACTATGGTTCAGTTGAAAAAATAATGGACTCATCTGGACGTTCCATTTCTTCAGAGTATTCTGCAGCAGGTTTCTTGAAAAATGAAACAGGTGCATACGGTGGACAGGTTGATTATGGTTGGGACAAGGCAAGCGGTCAGGTTAACAAAATATCGGATGCTTATTCAAAAATTGTGGACTATATTTACGATGATAACGGTAGGCTGAAATCGGAAAACTATATCAACGGTGAAAAAAATGAATATGGGTATTCCGAAGAAAACGGTCTTACAACTGTGACAAAAAAATCCGCACTCTACAATATTTCCACAGTCTATGATTCCATTGGCGTGGAGATTGCTCAAAAAATTGTTGGCGCTGACGAGAAAACTGTTTATGAGAAAAATGTTTCCATTGACAGACGGAACAATATTGTTTCACAGGATATTGGCAATGTGCACATTGAAAATAAAATTGATGCCTGGGGAAATCTGGCAGAGGACTTTGCGACTGGTGCGAAATACTCCTATGATGAAAACGGAAACTGCACATTGATTAGAAATGGAAATTTGCCGGTTGAAATTTCTTATAACGTATTTAACAAAATTTCTTCAATCAAAATTGGCGAAAGATTTACAAAATATTGTTATGATGCTGGAGAAAATCTTTTAAAGGTTTTTGACAATGTTGGGACTATTGCAGAATATGTCTATGATGCGTGTGGAAATCTTGTTTCGGAAAAAGGACGTGCCAGGACAGAGAGAAAATATGAGTACGATAAATCTGGAAATCTAGTAAAAGTGTTTGAAGCTGGACAGACTGTTCAGGCTTATGAATACTCGAAAGATTTCCGCATGGAAAAAATCACTGATGCAAAAGGAAATGTCAGAATCAATGAGTATGATGCCTATGGAAATCTCTCTTCTGTAACGGACAGGCTTGGTAAAAAAAGGACTGTCTCAATCAACAGAACGAACGGCACCACGACATACACAGATTTTAATGGAAAAAAACTGACGGTCACAAAGGCTGCAAAAGACAATTCGATTATAAGGACATTTGCGGATGGTGGAAGTGAAAAAATTGTTTATGATTTCCTTGGCTCCATTTCAAAAATGGAAAATGCTTTTGGAAATCAGAGATACAGTTTTGATTCTGCGCACAATCTTTCTACCGTTTTCGATGGCGAGAATAAAATTGATTACCGCTATGACAGTTTTGGTCGTCTGGTTTCCATGAGAACAAATAATCACAATTATGATTACGAGTATTATGGAAATGGAATCCTGAAGTCACTTGGACAGGGAGATTTTAGAAGAACTTTTGATTATGATGATTTTGGACAGCTGATACAGTCCTGCGACAATTCTTCATCAAAAATCTGTTATGAGTATGACGAAATTGGACGACCAGTTTTGACATATCAAAAGGACCGTGCTGGAAATATTGTTTTTGCAGAGGGAACTGTTTATGGTGAAGATGGACGTGTGCTTTGCAATTTTGACAAGGATGGGAATCTTTCAACTTATGAATACGATGATCATGGTAGAATTGCAAGGGCTTGTCTTCCGTTTGTGCAGCCATATTTTGATGAAGCGAAATCTGAACTTGCTGAATGTGGAAAGTCTGCATATAGTTCCATGATTCTTGAAATTGCGAATGTTGATTCGGCTACAAAAGCAACTGTAAAAAATCTGTTGAACAAAATAGGTCTTTCTTCATGTGCTCTGGATGGACTTCAGGAAGTTTGGGTTGAAACATATTCGTATGACGCAAATGGAAATCGTATTTCAAAGAATACCCCCGCTGGAAAAATGGAATATGAATATGACCCGGAAAATCGTTTGGTGAAAATACTCGGTCCTTCGCCTGTAACAATTTCCTATGACGCAAATGGAAATATGCTTTCACGCAAATCGGATTTGGCAAAAAGTGAATGGAAGTATTCGCAGAACAATCGTGTTGTCTCAAGTTCTTATTCTGATTATGCGGTGGATGTATATTCTGCTTCCGAATATGGATATGACTGCATGGGCCGCCGGATTTTTGTGAAGGATTCAACAGGAGCCTGTGTCCGTAGTCTTTATGATGGATTCACTTTTGATAAAATCTATGAGTGGCAGGACAAAGGCAATTCATACAGTTCGCAGCTTTGGAGTGGTAACACGAATTCAAAAATACGTTTCAGAAATATAGAAGGAAATTATTCTGGAACAGAAAGGGCCTACAGGGATGCTTCTCAAAACTCATGTCCGTTTGATCGTTACTATCTGTATGCAAACGGCAGTCTTGCGGCCCAGTTCAACGAAGGACATTCCTATGGCGAGAGGCTTGTGAATGAGGAGGTCTTTAGTTTCTGTACGGACGGTCGTGGAACTGTGCGTGTGGCTTTGGGCGAGAGTGGTGATTTTGTTTTTGGCATGAACTATGGATTGAATGGTCAGCCACATTTTTCCATGGATAAAAATCTTTCCTGCGATTTTATTTCATGCGAGACTGCGGCTTCGTTTGGTGCGGACATTGGTTTCAATGGAAAACAGTTTGACTCAAGGGATGGGACCTACAACTATGGATTCCGTTCCTATTCGCCTGCCCTTGGAATATTTGTCACCGAGGACCCAATTCAAGATGGAGAAAACTGGTATAGCTATTGCAAGGGAGACCCTGTGAACCATGCTGATGCGTTGGGACTTAAAAATATTCCAGCCGACATGGTTGGCCTGATGAATGAGTATGGGGAAAATGTGTTGCTGGGAAATTCAGACACAGTCAGATTGGATCAAGAAGGATGCTATGTTACAGTTATGGCAGGTGTCATCAATACTGTGAAGCACAAGACTGGTGATGAAAAATTTACTCCGCTTACAATAAACGATGAGAAAACAAATTTCTTGGAGACAAATCATTGGGCTAACACATGGTCAATATGTGAAAATTATAAAATTAAATATATTGAATATGATGATAAATATACCTACAGGCAGATTGCTGACAAGATAAACGATTTTGACGAATCCTCCACAGATTATTGTCTTGCTGTAAAATTTGAAATTCCGCCAAAGACTGAAAGTGGTAAGACGTGGCCCCACTGGGTAACAACCGATACCGGAACCGTTAATATTGATGGTGAAGAATATGTCAAGGTTATTGGTACTCACAGTAAATGGGACTGTGAAGCAAGCAGAAAGGGCTGGATTGACAGGGATGGAGCAACCTACGCACCGATTGACCAGCTTAGAGGTGTCCGGGCATTCCAGAACGATGAGAAAGAAACTGTGGGGCCATCTGGTGGCAGTAAGGCAAAAAATGAATTAAAAAAGAATAAATAAAAAAAGAATTTTGGCATTTTATAAGGCTTTGTAAAGCTGAAATTTGCCTAAAAAGTACATTTAATAGAGACCTCAAATACTTTTGTTTTTGAGGTTTCTTAATGTACTTTTTTAATTTATTGAATCAAACTGAAATTATTGGTAATATTGATGCGGAGATTTGCATATCATTTACTGGAAAGCAATTTGCTCGAAGACCGGTCGATGTTTGCAAAAAATAAAATCTATAGGAGAAATGTAAAATGAAAAAAGTTTTGTTGGTGCTTTTTTTTGTTCCATTATTGTTTATTGGATGCACAAAAAAAGGGGAAGAAGTTTCTGGTAAAAATGGAGAGACATTTCTAAAGGTTACGGTTCTGGAAGACAATGTTCCTTTGCGTTATCACCCCAGGGAGGAGTCTGCATGTAGCGACGAAAAACTGAACAAGGGGGATGTCGTTTATGTTGCTGGACTTGACCAGAATGTGTCCGCTTTGGATGGTAAAAAGGGGTACTGGGTACAGGTATTTAGGGAAAAGGAATACTTGATTTATCCATACTGGGTTTTCTCGACAAAAATTGAAGCAGGAAAAAGTCTTTCGCCAAATACCATTTCCTTTGCATCGGAATCAATAAATGAAAATAGAAAAATTAGCATTGCTATAAAAGGTAAAGGAAACAAAGTCTCGAAGCATGATGTATATGTGCGGTCCGTGGCCGATTTTTATTCATTCACGTGGGGACCTTGGAATAATGGATTTAATTATTCCGACCCGATAGGAACTTTCATTTTTTATCCGTCAGATAAATCCATAGTACGTTTTTCTTCTGTGGGAGATGTGCATTGTGTAACAGGATGGTCAGAGCCTAGCCCCGACTTGAAATATGTTTTATCTGATTCTGGCACTGCGGCATGTGGAAGAGGAATCGATGTTTACGATGCGGCAACAGAGGAACATATTTTTGGTGCCAACTATTATATGGACGTGGAGTATTCCGACGGAAAGATTGTTTGGACCGAACTCAGACCGTATTCTCTGCGTGGAGAGAATCTGGATGAGGAAATTGCGGATTTTGTTGCAAACACTCCGGTTCCAGATGATTTGAAAAATTACCCAGCCAATCTGGTTGTCCGAAAGTTCTACGAGCATAATCTTGTGACAGGCGAGGACAAATTTATTGGCTACCGCTATGCGTTTGAGGAATAGAGTTTATCATGAAGGAGAAGTATAGAATGAAAAAAATATTATTTGCGTTGGTTTTGATTCCATTACTGTTTACTGGATGTGCAAAAAAGGGAGAGGAAGTTGCGGGAGCGGATGGACAGACGTTCCTGAAGGTGACGGTTCTAGAGGACAATGTTGATTTGCGTTACCATCCTAGAGAGGAGTCCACGCTTTGCGACAAAAAACTGAACAAGGGTGATGTCGTTTATGTTGCGGGACTTGACCAGAAGGAATCCGTCGTAGATGGCAAAAAGGGGTACTGGGTACAGGTATTTACGGAATGTGAACACTTGATTTCACCTTATTGGGTTTTCTCGACTAAAATTGAAGCGGGGAAAAATCTTTTGCCCAATACTATTTCCTTTGAGTCGGAATCAATAAGTGAAAATGGAAAAATCTCTGTCTCGATGAAAGACAAATTGAACAAAGTTTCAAAACATGAAGTTCAAGTCCAGCGCGTTGGCGATTTTTATTCATTCACTTGGGGGCCGTGGGATGATGGATTTAATTATTCAGATCAGGTTGGAACTTTCATTTTTTATCCGTCGGATAAGTCCGTAGTACGCTTTTCTTCTATAGAAGCCGAGCAGCCAAGTATGTGGACAAAGCCCAGCCATGATTTGAAATATGTTTTAGCAGACGGCGGTACGTCCACAGGACTGAGGGGTATTGTTGTTTACGAGGCAGTAACCGGTGAGAGGCTTTTTGGAGGAAGCTACTACGGAAGCATGGATTATCCTGATGCGTATTACTCCGACGGAAAAATTGTTTGCGTAACCAGAGTGTATTCGCCGGAGGATGCGGGAGTTTCTGATTTTGTTGCAAATAACCCGATGCCTGAGGATATAAAAGACAGTCCACTTACAAAGATTGTTCTTGAATTGTATGAGCATGACCTTGTGACGGGCGAGGAAAAACCTTTTGGCCACATGTATGCGGTACAGGAATAGACTTTATCATGAAGGAGAAGTATAGAATGAAAAAAGTATTATTCGCGTTGGTTTTGATTCCATTATTGTTTACTGGATGTTCAAAAAAGGGAGAGGAAGTGTCTGGCGAAAATGGACAGACGTTCCTTAAGGTGACGGTTCTGGAGGACAATGTTCCTTTACGTTTCGAGCCAAAGGTGGATTCTAAATACTTGGATGACCGAATGTTGAACAAAGGCGATGTCTTTTATGTTGCAGGGCTTGACCAGAAGGAGGCTGTTCTCGATGGTAAAAAGGGATACTGGGTACGGGTATTTGTGCGTGACGTGTCATTGGATTGGCCGTATTGGGTTTTTTCTTCAAAAATTGATGCAGGAAAAAATCTTTTGCCGAATGCAATTTCTTTTGTGTCTGAATCAATAAAAGAAAATGGAAAAATCACCGTTGCCATGAAGGGCAGGTCAAACAAAGTCGCAAAGCATGATGTTTCAGTTAAGCCGGTAGGTGACTTTTATTGGTTCTCATGGGAAAGTTGCGATGAAGGATTTAATTATGCTGATCCCGTTGGAATTTTTATTTTTCATCCGTCGGATAAATCCATTGTGCGCTTTTTCCCTGTAGGACAAATGGATTCCTATGAGGGGATTAATGCAAGCCCCAGTCCGGATTTGAAATATGTTTTCGGTCTTTATTCTTCAACCGGGATGTGTGTTTATGATGCGGCAACGGAAGAAAAGATTTTTGACGGATCCTATTATATGGACATTGAGTATTCAGACGGAAAAATTGTTTGGACGGAACATAATCCGTATTCTATGCGTGGAGAGAATCTGGACAAGGAAATTGCAGATTTTGTTGCAAACACTCCGGTTCCAGATGATTTGAAAGATTACCCATCCAATCTGGTTGTCCGAAAATTCTACGAGCGTAATCTTGTAACGGGCGAGGACAAATTCATCGGCTACCGTTATGCGTTTGAGCAATAATCGTTTGGATTGTTGCCGTCAATAAAGAAAAGACCCCGGCTCGTTTTTAAGTCAGGGTCTTTTTTGTTGCTTGCTTACAGAAGATTACAGAGGAATGTTTCCGTGCTTTCTGCGTGGAATGTCGTTCTGAGATTTTCCTTCAAGGAATTCAAGTGAGCGTGCCACACGTTCGCGCGTATCTTCAGGATTGATGATTTCACTGATGTAGTCTCTTTTTGCTGCGACATCAGGAGTCATAACAGTGTCCTTGTATTCCTGTGACTTCTGTGCGACAAGGGCTGCCTGAGCCGGGTCTTTCATTTCCTTTGCATAAAGGATTCCAAGAGCACCTTCTGCACCCATGACTGCAATTTCGGTTTTTGGCCATGCGTACACAAAATCAGCACCGAGGTGCTTTGAACACATTGCGATGTATGCGCCGCCGTATGCCTTGCGTGTGATGACCGTAATCTTCGGAACCGTTGCCTCTGAATATGCGTAGAGAACCTTTGCTCCGTGGCGGATGATTCCCTTCTGCTCTTCCTCTGGACCCGGGAGATAGCCTGGAACGTCAACGAAAGTGACAAGCGGAATGTTGAAGCAGTCGCAGTATCTTACGAAGCGTGCAATCTTATCGGATGCATCGCAGTTCAAAAGTCCACCGAAATAACCCGGGTTGTTTGAAACGATACCGACGGTTTTTCCTTCAATCTTTGCAAATCCGACGACTGCATTACCGGCAAACTCAGCCATGACTTCAAAGAACGAATCATCATCGACGACGCAATTGATTACGCTGCGGATATCGTATGGCTTTTTGCTTTCTTCCGGGATGACTTCCTGAATTTCCTTTGCCTTCTTTTTTGCATCGAACTTGAATTTTTCGTTTACTTCAAGCTGCTCGCCGTAGTAGTGCGGGATGTAATCCAAAAGCTTGCGGACCTTTTCATAACATTCGTTTTCATTTTCACAGCGGTAATGTGCAACGCCTGATTTCTGTGAGTGAATTGCGGCTCCTCCCAAATCTTCGCTGGTGATGTCCATGAACATGACCTGCTTTACGACTTTCGGACCGGTTATGAACATTTCGGAAATCTTGTCGATTGTGAAGATGAAATCTGTAAGTCCCGGAGAATAGACTGCTCCACCGGCACATGGTCCTGCGACAATGGAAATCTGCGGAATGACACCGGATGCCTGCACGTTTTCATAAAAAATGTTTCCGTATCCGCAAAGTGCATCGACACCTTCCTGGATGCGCGCTCCACCTGAATCATTGAGACCGATGATTGGGCATCTGGCTTCTATTGCTTTTTTTGTCAGCTCGGCAATTTTTTCACCATGGACTTTTCCAAGACTTCCGCCCTGGACTGTAAAATCCTGGGCATATACGGCAACTTTTTTTCCATTGATTTTTCCAAAGCCGGTAATGACACCATCGTAGGGAATATCCTTTTTGTCCATGCCGAAACTTGTGCAGTTGTGGCGGGCGGCTGAATAGATCTCAAAGAATGAGTCCTTGTCGCACAGCGCATTGATTCTTTCAATAGCATGAAGTTTCCCCTTGGCATGCTGTTTTTCAAGATTGTAATCCTTTGTCATTTGATACCTCTGGAATATGATTTGGACCGCAGTTCTTTTGCGTCCACACTTGAAAATTGTAGCAATAAGATATTTTTTGGTCAATATGACAAAAATCGAAATTTTGTCAAAATAAGAATTTTTGGGGAAATTTTTTAAGTTTTTATAGGGATTTTATTCTGTACGCATGATATTGCAAGTGCCATATTTCAATTACCCCTGTTTTGAAATAGAATTTTCCATACAGGGGTAATAATGTCTTGCTTCAAATGAAAAAAACTTATTTTTCAGTGAGTATGATGTTTCCGTCTTCGTCAGATTTTATATCCCACTTGTCATAACGGAATTCGTCATCCTTTATCAGCGAAGTAAATCCTGCCGTTGGTTTTAAGGTTATCTTTTTACTGTCTATATCAAACCATCCATTTCCATGTCCGTTTTGATTTGCCGTATGAATTTTTACATCTCCGTTCTTATAAATTGCCTTTATATAAAGCCCATGCTTGCAAAAGTTTTCTACGACCTTTACAATATCTTCTGGAGCACCGCCTGCAAAAATACAGGTCGATGAAGCAATTGCCAAAATCACAGCAAATAATAATTTCTTCATGTTTTCCTCCCATAGATTATAAGCCCAAACGCTTGTTCATATTTTTATCTTACCATAAAAAGACTGGATGTCAAGTTTTTGAAAAGGACGCAACCATGGCAGGCAACAATTTACTCAATCTCTCTGTTTGGTATTTTTATCATCAGCAGTATTCCCAGAGCAAAAAACACTATGCTTATCCATTGGGAGGTCGAGAGGGGGCCGAAAAATCCGCGTGCCGAATCATCCCGGAAAAATTCGATTATGAATCTGCCGGTGGAGTATAGAATCATGTAGAGTGGAAGCTGGAGATGCTTTTGTCTGGAAAAGATTCCGCGGAAAAGTAAAAACAGGAACAGAATCAGGTCGAGCGTGGAACATAAAATCTGCACAGGAAATCTTCGGGTTCCTTCAATCAGTACAGAAAATCTTCCGTCGTAGGGGAAGCCGTAGCAGCATCCGGCGAAAAGGCATCCAAGTCTGCCGCAGGACTGAATCAATGGGGTCGCTGTAATCAGCAGGGAAAAAATTGGTGCGCGGGGAAGATGGAACTGGCGGCAGTAAATGTATGTTCCCAAAAAAGCTCCCGCAAGGCCGCCGTAGACGACAAATCCGCCGGAAAAAAGCGAGAGGAATCCATTTTCGCTGATTATCTGCGGAAGCGACTTTAGATTTACAATCAGAAAAAGGATTTTCGCTCCGACGACCAGCCCAAGAAATGCGTAGATGAACGAGTAGATTGCGTCCTGGATTTTTACGCGGAAGTTTTTGGACAAAAAAATAAGGACAGGACATGCAAGCAGAATCCCCACGAAAATGCAGAGGGAGTAGCTTGGCAATGACCTGCCCAAAATGTTTATGAACGGATGCATTGTTTTCCTATTGAACGCACTTTATGATTCCGCAGGCTGCACAGGAGACTATTGCCCCGACCCCTGTTGTTGCGCAAATCATGCAGGCGGTTCCAAGTCCGGAAATCAGAAGCCCAATCAACGAAAAAATTACGCCAAGGATTCCGGGGGTTGTCGTTCTTTTTTTATTCGCGCTGATTGCCATTAGGATTCCGACCGTTCCCAGAAGCAGACAGACCATGGAACCCCATCCCCAGGCTGCATTTCCAGCGCACGAAAGGATTCCAAAAATCAAGGAAACCACCGCGACTGTCATTGTGTTGTCGTTCGGTTTTTCGATTGGCCGTCTCTCCTGTGCGGAATCTTTGTACGGCTCCAGCTCTTTTGAATTTTCATCATTCTCCATATCGGTCTCCTAAAAAATCAGTGCCATATCAGCCAAAGAACGGCTGCCGCGGATGCTGTTGTGAGCAGTGTAAATGGAACTCCAATCTTCAGCCACTTTCCAAAGTTCATCGGGTAGCCTTCTTTTTTGACTATTCCCATTGCAACTACGTTTGCGCTTGCGCCGAATGGAGTCAGGTTTCCGCCGAGACAGCTTCCAATCAGGAGTGCGAACATGTAAAGTTCTCCGTTCACGCCGATTGATTTTGCCATTGTGTCCGCGACAGGAAGCATTGCGATTATGTATGGAACGTTGTCAACAAATCCGCTGATTAAAATGGACACGGCAAGTATGAGGATGAATCCGATAAATTTGGAGCCTTTTGTCCAGCCGGCGAGCACGTTTGCCAAATCATTCAGAAGTCCCACGGATTCGATTGCCGCAATGACAATGAAAATTCCAATCAAAAAGAAGATTGTCTCCCAGTCCAGCTCCTTCACAAGTTTTTTTCCAGATTTGAGCGAGCGTTCCTTGATTATGTACCAGACCAGCCCGATAAGACCAAGCCCCAGAACATAGCATCCATTTGCGAATTCAAAACGGATTTTGATGAACGACATGACCGCAAGACCGATAATCATCAGAAGCAGGAGTGCGAACGGAAGCCATGAGATGACCTTTTCCTTTGCGACCTCAATTTTGTTTTTTCCCATCCGCGCGAATATAATATAGAAGAGAATACATCCGACGATGAGACCTGTCTGGACTACGAAGAAAATCGAGAGCCTTCCGTTGTGGACAAAGAAGTCGTTGAACGTGTAACCCGCATAGCTTGCGAAAATCATTGAAGGCGGATCTCCTACAAGGGTTGCGGTTCCCTCAAGATTGCTCATAACGGCGAGGCCCACCATGAACATCGTTGGATTTTTGTTCAGCTTTTTGCACAGGGCCAGTGCTATAGGTGCCATGACCAGGACTGTCGCAACATTTTCGACAAAGATTGATATTATGCCCGTCATCGCGAGGATTGCGACCATTGCAAGCCCTGTTCTCGGACTTTTTTCGATGATTGAATCTGCTATTCTGGCCGGAGCTTTTGAGTAGATGAAGAGAGCTGCTATAATCATGCTTCCGAGATAAATCATCAGGATGTTCCAGTTCACCACCCCGTCAAGAAGGCAGTGCTCCAGAACGAAAAGCCGGTTCTGCGTCATGTTTTCCGCCACAACCAAATCCTGCGGCAACTGGAAAATGCTTCCGGGGAAAATCGCTGCAAGAACGATTATCGCGACAGCCGCGAGAGTTGTGAACAGAACTTTTTTGTCCTGCATGACTATGACAAGGGCATACATCAAGACCGCTATGCCCAGAACAATCCATTTCATGTTTTCCATAAAAACCGTTCCCTCAAAATGTTTTCTATATTGCCATCCATTATACCTAAAAGCGCTGTGGGTGTCTAATGGAATCTTGTTCACAGGTCCTTTGACCTCATGGGGTGCTTGTGCTATAATCGGGGCATGAAACTTTGGATGAAATATGTCGTCGGGGTCACAATCGGTATTGTGGCTGCCTTGATTTTGCCGGTAAACAGTGTCCAGGGACAGGCGGTTCTGGATTTTATCTCCAACATCGCAATCCGCTTGGGACGCTACATGCTGATTCCGGTGCTGTTTTTTTCAGTCGCCACCGCATTCTACAAGCTCCGCGAGGAAAAAAAGACCCTCAAGGTGATGGGCTGGACCTTTGGAACCATAGTCGTGACATCAATTTTCCTCACGATTATTGGAATTGTCTCCGCATTGATTGCACTTCTTCCGCGCATTCCGATTTCAATAGAAAAAGTCAGCGAGGCTACGACTCTGGACCTGAAGTCGCTTTTGACCAAACTTTTCCCTTACTCGGGATTCGAGGTTCTCCAGGAGGGGGCATATCTTCTTCCTGTGTTCGTGATTGCGGCCCTGCTTGGTGGAGCGGCGTCAACGGAAAGAATGTACGGAAAGCCGGGTGTGAATCTTTTTGATTCGATGAGCCACATCTGCTACAGGGTGATGAGTTTCCTTTCAGAGATTTTCTCCGTGGGAATGATTGCGCTGGTCTGCAAGTGGACTGTCGAATTTGTTACGCTGCAAAAGCTGAAGATTTTTATGCCGATGATTATTCTTCTGACCGTTGATTTGCTTCTCGTCGGTCTGATTTTCTATCCGATAATAACTTCCATAATCTGCAAGGAAAAGCGGCCCTGGAAAATTCTCTACGCATCAATCTGTCCGTTCCTTGTCGCATTTTTCAGTGGCGATACCAATTTGACCTTGGGCATGAGCATGAGGCATGGAAAGGAGAGTCTTGGAATCCGTCGAAGGGCCAATGCTTCAATTTATCCGCTGTTCTCGATTTTTGGACGCGGTGGTGCCGCTCTTGTAACGACAGTCTGTTTCATTCAGATTATACGCTCGTACATTCTGCTGGACCTCTCGTTTGGCACTGTGATGTGGATTGCTGGATTTGCGCTGCTTCTTTCGTTTGCGCTGCCGAACCACCCGGTTGGCGGACCATTTGTTGCGATAACAATCATGTGCGCAGCCTATGGACCTAGCTTTGAGGCCGGGTATCTTTTAATCAAGGATGCCGCCCCGATAATCTGTGCGTTTGCCGCCGGATTCGATGTTCTTACGGCAATGTTCGGAAGCTACATAGTCGCATACAAAAATGAATGTGTGCAGCCAGTTGAAATTAAAAAATACATTTAATTAAAAAGGGGTTCCGATTTGGGACCCCTTTCTTTTTTGGGAAAACCGTTTTAAATGTTCATTGGCTGGTCGATGTTGTCAAGATATTGCTGGAAAGGCTCAAAGTTGAACTCGTCCATTCCATCAAACCAGTCCGCACCGTTTTTGATTTCATTTGAGAACATCGCCATGAATCCTGCACAGGACGCGAATTCCAAAATTCCAAGCCCCATCGCAACCGCCGATGTTGCAATGCCGGCCACAGCTATTCCTGAATGATTTGTTTTGTTTGACGACACACCAAGCACAAGCCCAATGATGCCGAGAATCACGGACACGGGAGAAAGGATGTATGTGAAAAGTAAAAGGAGTCCTATAATCCCCAGAACCATGGAAGCGATAGACGCACCGGAAACTCCTTGTGAAACCTTGAGCTTTTGCTGGGCCACATGTATGTATGTTGGAGTCGGGGCCGGAGCCGGTGGAATTACTGTGGACCCCTTGATTTCGTATTCTATTTTTTCATCCGGATTGGCTGCATCCAATTTCTCGCTTTCATTTTTTTCTGGAGCCTGCATTTTGTTTTCGTCAAAAACTTCGTTGCCCTGTTCGTCCATTGTTTTCTCCTATTTCAATTTAGTGTATTGATATTTGCTGTGTGTTTTTACTGCTCAACCCCTTCAAGCATTTCGGTCAGAAGCGGTATCAGCTGCTTTTTTCGGGAGACTATGTTTTTCATGTAGTAGATGTGTTCGTCCTGAACCGGAAGCTGGATGACCTGCTCAAAGACCGGCTCGCTTGCAAGGAACATTATTGAACTGAGCTGGGTTATGTCGGTGACAAGAAGCGCGTTGAAAAGATTTCCGTTTGCCTTTCTTGCGGCTTCAAGTTCATCAAGGAATTCCTTTTTGCGTTTCAGGATTTCGCGGGTGGAGTCAACCTCAATCTGGCTCACGGTGAATTTCAGTTTTCCTTCGACATAATCCTTCATATCCTGGTGGATTACTTCATCCGCAGTTCTGTTTCCAATCCGGCTTCCGCTTTTTATGATGTCGTTTCCAAGCTGCTGTATGTCCAGGTCCGCAATGCTGCTCAGGTATTCGGCTGTCAGAACGTCGTACTCGGTTGTGGTAGCCGACTGCAAAACCAGAGTGTCGCTCAGGATTCCGCACAGAAGGATTGCAGCCATGTCCTTTGGAATCGGCACACGGTTTTCGCGGTACATGTTCGAGATGATTGAGCTTGTTGAACCGACGGGCTTGTTTATGAGCGTAATCGGGTAGCGGGTGGTGAAGGTGTTGATTCTGTGGTGGTCGATTATTTCCTGAATCACATAATGCTCAAGTCCTTCGATTGCCTGGGTCGGCTCGTTGTGGTCAACCAGTATCACCTCGATGTTCGGGTCGTGGAGCAAATCTGATTCGGAGATTAGGCCGATGACTTTTTCATTTTCATCGACAACCGGAAGACATCTGTTCGGACTTTGTGCCAAAAGCGGCCTGATTTTTTGAACAGTGTCCCAAGGATGCACCGGCTTGATTTCATCGTTCGACATTGAGCTTACCGGGGATGAGTATTCAATCAAAGTTGCGGTCGCCATGGTGGAATCGTGACCAATCAAAATGGAAACTTTTTTTTCTTTCGCAAGTTCATGGAGTTCCTTTTTGACTGCGTAATCCTTCGTGATTATGAGTGCGCGGACACCGGCTTCGATACACGCTTTCTGGATATCCTCGCGGTCGCCTGTGATTACGACTATGTTTTCGCTTGCATGTTCGGTCAGAAGATTTTTGAATGTCTCAAGATCGTCGTCTCCAATCATGATTGAGCATGGAAAAGTCTCTTCCGGATTGAACTCGACAATCGGCGTTGCGTTCAAAGTTTTTTCTATTAAATGGAGGCTTGCGGTAAAGATTCCGTTGCGTCTTGGATCAAGGAGCTTAATCGATTTGAGCGCGAATGAACTGTAGTTCAAAAATCCCTTGTACTTTTTTTCTGAATCAACGATGGGAAGTCCGTCGGCGTGGTTCATTTTTTCAACGGCCTCCCACAGAGAAAGATTCTGGTCAACAGTCTGGACATCGGTGTTCATGTAATACTGGGTTTTCGGAAACAGGTCTGGAATGTAGACCGGCGGCTCCACATTGAAACGCTTGAAAATGTATTCTGTCTGCGGCGCAAGATTTCCGGCCCTCACCGCCATATACTCTTTTTTTCCGAGCAACTGCTTAAGACGTGCGTATGCCGTTGCCGCAACAATCGCATCCGTGTCTGGATTCCGATGTCCGATTATGTAAACTTTCTTTTCCATCTGTTGCATCCTCTTTTGCGCTTGAAGGCATTACTCATAGAACCTCTAAAAACTTCAGTTTTTAGAGGTAACTCTGAATATGCGATGTTTTAACTCCTGTTATTTTCAGGAGTTAAAACTCGGTGAATCTCTAAAAAATCCCAGAATGGGAGTTTTTAGAGATGACACGCACTAGAAACACCTTCAATAATATTCTACAATAGATTATCACTTTAGGGAATACAAACCTAAATCAATAATCCTAAATCAACTTGTAGCACAGGAGCTAAAATGAATTCACTTACGGCACAGACTTACGACCCACGGGAACTTCCAAAGGACTTTGTAAAAATCTACGGTGGAACGGAGGACAGCGTTTCCGTTTTTTCTTCCCCGGCCAGAATCAACATAATCGGGGAGCATATAGACTATAACGGTGGAATGGTTTTTCCTGCCGCAATCAACAGATACCTTTACGTCGCAATCAGAAAAAGGAACGACACAAAAATCATCTACAATGACGCACGTTTCCCCGGAACATTTGAGTTCGACGTGAACGACAATTTTTCATACAAAAAAGAAAACGACTACGCGAACTATCTGAACGGCATTCTTTCCCAGCTTAAGGAAAAGGGATTTTCATTCCCATGCGGATTTGAAATCCTGATGGCATCCAACGTTCCAGCGGGCGGCGGCATTTCATCTTCATCCGCGCTTGAATGTGGATTTGCCTATGCCGTGAGCGAAACATTCGGATTTGGAATCGACCGGATTGAGATTGCAAAACTCGGCCAGATGAGCGAACACAATTTTATGAACGTCAACTGCGGTATCATGGATCAGTTTATAATCGCCGTGGGAAAAAAGAACACTGCCGTAATGCTCAACTGCGACACTCTTGAATATCAGTACGCACCGCTTGAGCTTGGTGATTACAGATTCGTCGTGATGAACACAAACAAGCAGAGGAAACTTGCTGATTCAAAATACAATGAACGCCGCAGCCAGTGTGAAGAGGCTTTGAAAATCCTCCAGGATTCGGGACTGAAGATTACCGCGCTCTGCCAGCTCACACCGGACGAATGGGAAAAATCAAAGGGCGCAATCAAGGACGAGATTCTTTTGAAAAGGGCAAGGCATTGCATATATGAAAATCAGCGTGTGAAGGATGCAGTGAAAGTTCTCGAAGCAAAAAATCTTCCCGAACTCGGAAAACTTTTGAACGCCTCGCACAAATCTTTGAAAGAAGATTATGAAGTGACCGGAATTGAATTGGACACTCTCGCGGAGGAATCCCAGAAACAGAAAGGATGCCTTGGAGCCAGAATGACCGGAGCCGGTTTCGGAGGATGTGCAATCGCCCTGGTCCACAAGGATTCAATCGACACGTTCATTGAAAACGTCCAGAAAGCCTACACAGAAAAAATCGGTTACGCAGCAGGATTCTTTGCATGTGAAAGCGGAGATGGAGTGGGGAGATTTCTTGGCTGAAATTTAAATCGAACTGAGCGAATATAAAAACACCCCCGACCTCAAAAAAGAGAGCGGGGGATTTTTTGTTGATGCGGGATTTGTCTTTACACCCTGAACTGGTCAATCTGCGTTCCGATTCTGTTGATTGAGTCGGTGACTTTTGTTGAGATGTCCGAAAGCAGTGCGCCTGTTTTGTTCATTTCTCCGGCTCCTACAGACATTTCGTTCATGCCGTCCCGGATTACGTTTGTAGCATCCTGTAGGTTATGGATTTCCTCAAGGATTGCCTGGTTCCCGATAGCCATTTCATGTGAAGCACTTTTTACTTCGAGTGTGCTGTCGTTCATCATTTTTAGCGCGTCTACAATTTGCTGGGAGCCTTCCTTCTGTTCCTGCATTGCGGCTTTTATCTGGTTTACAAGTTCATCGGTCTGGGAAATTTTTTCGCCCACGCCCGCAAAACTTTCGGAACTCTCTCGTGCCGCGACAACGACCGCCTCAATCGACTCGCTGATTTTGTGAAGCTCCTCGCTGATTTTGTGGGACTCCGCCGCCGATGTTTCCGACAGTTTTCTGATTTCATCCGCGACCACCGAGAATCCTTTTCCCGCCTCTCCAGCATGTGCCGCCTCAATTGCTGCATTCATGGCAAGAAGATTTGTCTGACTTGCGACATTTGTGATTGCGACGTTCGCATCCTGAAGGGCCTTTGACTGTGCCTCAATCTCCGCGACATGTGCCGAAACCTTCTGCTGCTTTGATATTCCCTCGTTTGTGTTTTTTTCCAGATTTCCAAACGATGCCGCCATTTTTTCCACGCTGCTGTTCACCGAAGAAATGTTTCCAATCATCTGCTCCACCGCAACCGAAGCCTGTGCGACTCCGTGCGACTGCGTGTCAATCATGCGCTCCAGACTGTTGATGTTCTCCGCAATCTCCGTTACTGCGGCGGAGGTCTGTGAAACGGAATTGGACTGGTGCTCAATCTGCCCGCCGACACTTTCTATGTTCGACAGAATCTCGGTGATGGAGCTTGCGGTACTGTCAATGCTCTCCCGCAAATCAATTTTAACATTGGAAAGCTCGTCCTTTGAATTTTTGACATCCGAAACAATTCCATGCATCTTGGCCATGAACTTGTTGAATCCGTTGACCAAATCGCCAACCTCGTCCTTTGTGCTTGCGCTCAGCCTCTGCGTCAAATCAGCGTTGCCCTCGGCAATTCCGTTGACCGCCACGTCGACAGTCTTTATTGGTTTTACAATTTTTGTTGAAATGAAAATGGAGACCAGTATCGCGGCAATGAGAGCCAGAATCGAAAGCGTGATGATGAGCGTCACGTTTTTCTGGAGCTGTGAAAAAATCTCTTTTGAGCTTCCGACAGTCACCAGAATCCATCCTGCATCATTGCTTACAACCTGTCCGGCAATGTAATACCCATTCGGGGCATTGGTATCTATGAAAACCTTGTCGCTGAACTTGGACTTGTATTTTGCAAGCGACTTGTATTCATCAAAAAAGTTCACGTTCAGGATTTTCTCAAAATCATCGTTCGTAAGATAGTTTCCGTCTGCGTCAATCAAAAATGACTGGCCGCGCTCCGAAAGTTTTATGTTCCGAACCATGTCGTTCAGAACCGAAAGCTTTATGTCCACACCGACAGTTCCCGCAAAACTACCGTTCTCATGGTGAACGCCGGTACATATCGACGTGACAAGCGACTGGGTTGGAATGTCCATGTACGGCTCTGTAATGAAAAGCCCCTTGTTGTCCCGACCGTCGGTAAACCATTTGCGCGAATATTTGTCGTAGGAAGCATCGGGAGTCCAACCGCCGCTGTAGTAGAACTGACCGCCATCGCTCATCTGGATTTCATCGGCATAGTAGAGCGCGAGGATTGAAGGCTCGTCGTTTATGAGAGTCTGGAAATCGTCCTGAAGTTTTTTCAGCTCCAGCTCCGTGTTCATAACATGGTAGGCGGTGTCCTCGACCATGCGCGTTGGGGTATCAAGAAACGCTGCGACAGAAACAGATGCGGTCTCCATTTGGGCATTTGAAAGGAGCCCCACGTTCGCCTTTACCTCAGAAATCTGTTGCCCCAGAATCGGGATTGAAATAATCAGAACCACAGCAAGGACCATTGCGCTTGTGGCTGCGATGAGCTTAAACTTAATGCTTTTCATAAAGTCTCCAAAAAAAAATGCCCACCGTCAACCCTCAAAATCGGCAGGCACTTTTTAATTCTATCATGTTGATTTTTTAATCATATCACACCGTATACACTTTTGCAACAAAAATTATCAACGACAATTCCGAAAATCATAATACGGACGAAGCCTGGTGCTAATCTCTGGAGACGCTTTGCCGTTTTGCCCGCAAACTTGGTAAACCGGCTTTCCGGGGTTTCATTGCTGCGCAAGCCGCACGCGGCCCCCTACAATCCGGCGTAGAGACCACCGGGAACAGATTTTTATTTGAAAAAGTTATAGAACATGTCTATTGTTTTTCCCTTACGGTTATGGCCGGTGCAATGCCGGATTTCCAGTAATAAGAAATATCATAGATGAGCGGCTCGCGAGAATCGGGGTTGTTTACATACATTGTAGACGTTCCTTCTTCATAATCCCTGTGTAGCCGGGTGCGAAGTCCCCATGATGTTCCCTGTTTTTCATCATATAGCCATATACCATTTGCTTTTGCGTAATCTGTTCCTGTCTTTCTAAAAGTGATTCTCTCTTGCCAAGAGAACCCCAACTCTTTTGACAGAACCTCATCTACACTCAAAAGAAAAATTTTATCATCTGTATCTTCACAGACATACGGATCGGAGCTGTCTTTGGGGAAATTATAAGTTGTACATGAAGACCTTGTACATTCTGCGTTGTTATCAATTTTTGTTGTAACTATTATGGACTGAGCCTCTTTAGAGAATGCGGATTGTAAAAAACCTTTGTCCTTATATCTTGTATCAAGTTTTGTTTTGTACCAATTCCCATTATCATCATAATTATCGCTCATAATCAAATTCCAATAATCGAGTCCATTTAGATATGCACGGATTTCGCTCTCCTTATAATTATTTGGGTATACAGTGGAGTTGTTTATAGTTCTCATAATTTCACTAGAATGCTCAGGCCTCGCAAAGAAAGCTTTTCCATCAATGACGGATTCTGAAATAAGAAGCTTTTTCCCTGATTCATCAGTTTTACCGACACGCCATTTTATTGGCTCAACCTTGAAGTATTGAAAACTGTTCTGAGCTTCCACTGCTATGGGTGTTCCATCGCTATATTTATAGCGCTCCGAGTCAAGGCTGTTTTCGTGGGGTTTATACATACCTTCCTTGCATTTGGCATAGTAGTTTCCATCGCTTCCGACAAAATAAAGCATTGCACCAACGAAAAGACTGTTACTTTCATCGATTGTCACTTTCTTTGATTTGATGGTTTGTGGCCAGTCCCCAAAATAAACATAAGTCGCTTTTTTTCCGCATGTTCCGTTGGTTCCTTTTGGAAGATACTCAACAGTTTCGTGGAATTTATATTTGACCTTGCTTTTGTTTCCGGAAACAAGTTTTAACGCAGGAAGAATGCCATCATTGTTACGGAAGGTTGAATCCCATATATCAGGTTCGGTAGTTGGTATGTAGCCGTTGACATAGGATATGCTGTCACCATTTTCATATCGGGACACAGCCCAAGGGGAGCGTAGCAGCCAGATGCCATAATCTCCTGCATTGTTTGCAAGTGCATAGTCGGTTGCGCCGCGCTTCACATGGAAAAAATCATTGTATTTGGAAAGTGCCTCCTTTACACTCAAAAGAAAAATGCGGTCGCTGGAATCCTCACAGGCATAGTCATTTTTGCCTCCGTTTGAAAAGTTGAAATGGTTATAGATGTCCGTACTTTCCGCACTGTTGTCAACTTCTGTTACCGCAATCAATTTTCGTGCTTTTCCTGTAAAAGCTGTCTGTAAAAATCCTTTGTTTTTGAATTCATCCTCCAGAAATACCTCTGAGCCATTTTCGTCTTTCTTTTGATAGCTAAGTCCATTGAGATAGGCACGTATGCGGCTCTCGTTGTAATTGTTTGGATAAATTGTTTTGCCATCAATTAAGCGGGGACCTTGACCATCATAAAAGGAGATGCCTGCCATAAGAATTTTTTCGGGGACAAGAAGCGTTTCTCCAGAACTTTCATATTCCAGAACCAGCCATTTTATTGGTTCAACTTTGAAATACTGAATTTGATTGGCTTCTTTTTCCTGTATCTCATGGGACCAATATTGATCACTGCTGTAGTGCAGTCCAGTTTTGCTGGCATTTTCGGTGCATTTGGCGTAATAATTTCCATCGCTTCCGACATAATATGTCATATAACCAACTGTAATGCAGTTCTCTTCATCAATGGTAATATTTTTTTCCATGATGGTTTGTGGCCAGTCGCCAAAATATGCATAGTAGGCGGATGTCCCTCGGGTTCCGTCTGTTCCCAATGGGAGGTATTCCACTGTATCATGGAAGCGGTATGTTGCTTGCTTTTTGGGTGGTTGTTTTTGCTCATTTTCTTTTTTTGATGACTCATTTGCCTTTGCGGTTTTTGTGGCCTGCTCGTCGTTATAAAAAATGGCGTCCAATGATTTTTCAAAAAGAGTGGATATAAACTGTTCTGCCAAAGATATGCAGCTCGAAAAAAGGCCTGCAATTGCAATTGCGCTTGCGGATATAATAATTTTTTTCAAAATCTTCATAGCGTTCTCCAAAATTGTAACTCAAGAATTATACTTAAAAATCCACCCGGATGGATAACCAAGCGGACGGAACTCTTTTTATTATGTTTTCAAAATCGTTCTGGGTCTGCTCCAAATCAAGGTTGGCACGGGTCACATAAAGTGCGATGTCCTGTACGATTGTCTCCGGCTTTCCGTCTCTCCGTTGTTTGGACCATTTTTTTTAAGGTATGCTAAACTTTATTTTATTCTTCCATTATATCATGGTTCTGTAGTTTTTCAATAAAAACTTTTTTTAGGGTAAAAAATAAAAAAAATCCGCCCGGATGGATAACCAAGCGGACGGACTTTCTTACAAAATCAGTTTGCAGGATTGATTCTACTCAAGCTTTCCGTACATGAAGTACCAGTAGCCGTATGGTGAGTGCCATGTGTCCTTCAGGTTGTTCTTCTGGAGCCAGAAGTCGTTGTAGTATGCGACAGGAGCCATTGCTGCGTCGTTCAGGAGAACCTGCTCGGCCTTGTGCATCCAGTCGAAGTGCTCTGCAACATCGGTGGCCTTTCTTGCGTTGTCAACAGCGGTGTCGAATTCCTTTGAAGAATATTTTCCGTCGTTGTTTCCGTTTCCAGTCTCGAAGAGGTTGACCATGTTTGAAGGATCGTCCCAGTCATATACCCATCCGTTGCGGGCCACGTCAAAGTTTCCTGCGCGTCTGTCGGCTGTGAATGTCTTCCACTCCTGGATGTTCACTGTCATCTTGACACCAAGCTCTCCCCATGCTGACTGGAGATACTCTGCGACTGCCTTGTGGTAGCCGGAGTCGTTTGTCATGTACTCGACAACAGGGAATCCCTCGCCGTTCGGATATCCAGCCTCGGCAAGAAGTTTCTTTGCTTTTTCAAGGTCTGCGGCGTAGTTGCTTGTGTTGAAGTGCGGTCCGTAGGTCTTGTTTGTGACGTTCTGGAATGATGAGGCTGGAGCTGCGTCAGATACACCTGGTCCTACAAAGTTGTCGGCAGGAGAATATGTTCCTGTCATAACTGTGTTTGCGACATATCCACGGTCGATTGCAAGAGAAAGTGCCTCGCGTACTTTTGAGTTGTTGAAAGGAGCCTTCTGTGTGTTGAAAGAGATGTAGTATGTTCCCATGATTGGCTCAAGATGGAACTCGCTGTTTCCGCGGAGGGTTGGAATCTCTTCGGTCGGAACGTCCTTGATCATCTGGATTTCGTCCTGGTTGTAAGCTGTGTAAGATGTGTTTGCATCCTCAATCAGGTGCCAGACGATTTTGTCAAATGTGATGTTTGCGGCATCCCAGTAGTTCGGGTTCTTCTTGAAAACAATCTGTGAACCGTCGGTGAATTCTTCCATGTAGTAAGGTCCGTCGGTGATGTATGTCTTTGGATTAACGGCCCATCCGTCTCCGGTGGCGTCGATTGTTGCCTTCTGGACTGGAACAAGGACTGCGAATGCTGCAATCTTGTCGAAGAAGATGCAGGGGCTTGAAAGATGGACGACGAATGTGTTTGCATCCGGAGCCTCAACTCCCAGCTTGTCCAAATCACCGGCAGAAGCCTCGTCAAAACCAACGACAAGGTTCAGAAGGTCGTATCCGTAAGGTGCGGCTGTGTTTGGATCTGCAACGCGCTTCCATGAGTAGACGAAATCGTTTGCAGTAAGGGCTGAACCGTCAGACCACTTGAGTCCGTTGCGCAGGTGGAATGTCCATGTGAGACCGTCGCTTGACTGTTCCCATTTTTCCGCAAGACCTGCGACCACATTGTTGTTGCGGTCAAACTTCAGAAGACCCTCGAACGCATGGAGAATCATGTTTGCTCCATCAACGGCAGAGTTAAGTGCCGGGTCGATTGTCTCAGGGGATGGACCAACCTGAACGTGTAATACAGAGCCAGATGTGGCGGCATTGGAAGAAGATGTTGTGTTGTCCTTCTTTCCGTTGCAAGCGACAAATGAAAGGCTCGCCAAAGCAATAACAGAAACCAACGCAGTCAGTTTCAACTTCATATAATTACCTCCTGGACTGTCCAACAAAAGCCGGGCAGTCCCGATTTTAAATAAAATCTTCTATAAACTAGTTCAGTTTTTCCAGATGGTGACATGCTGCAAAGTGTCCCGGTCCGATTTCCTTGAACTCAGGATTTTCGGCCGCACATTTTTCGTCCGCATATGGGCATCTGGTTCTGAACGGGCATCCGCTCGGTGGATTCAGCGGAGAAGGAACGTCCCCCTCCAGAACAATCCTTTTATTTGCGCGCGCGGTCTTAGGGTCTGCAATAGGAACAGCCGAAATAAGGGATCGCGTGTACGGATGTGCGGAATGGAAAATCAGCTCGTCTGCCTCGGCCATCTCGACCATGTGTCCAAGGTACATCACTCCGATTCTGCTTGAAATGTGGTTAACAACTGAAAGATCGTGCGCGATGAAAAGATAGGTCAGCCCCATCTGCTTCTGCAAATCCTCGAACATGTTCACGACCTGTGCCTGGATTGAAACGTCCAGAGCGGAAACAGGCTCGTCGCATACTATGAACTGCGGGTTCACGGCAAGTGCGCGCGCAATCCCAATCCTCTGCCTCTGTCCACCGGAAAACTCATGCGGATATCTGTTGGCATGTTCGCTGTTCAGTCCGACGGTTGAAAGCAGTTTCAGAATCTTTTCGCGCCTCTCGGCCTTGTTTGAATATAGCTTGTGTATGTCCAGCGCCTCACCGATTATGTCGCCGACGGTCATTCGAGGGTCGAGCGATGCGTAGGGGTCCTGGAATACAATCTGCATCTTTCTGCGGTAGGGGAGCATGTCCGCCTTGATTTTCTTTTCGCTGTCAAAAATCACGTCGCCGTCGTAGACAATTCTTCCGGCTGTAGGTTCCGTGATTCTAAGGATGGAGCGTCCGGTCGTTGTTTTTCCGCAGCCAGATTCTCCTACAAGACCAAAAGTTTCTCCCTTTTTGATGAAAAAACTTACGTCGTCAACGGCCTTGACAAATTTACCACCGCCGGCAGGGAAATACTGCTTCAGGTGTTCTATCTCAAGAAGTCTGTCGCTCATGATTCACCTCCACCAACGACTGCATCCGCGCTTCCAAGCATGGCCGCCTTCTGTTCAAGCCAGCATCTTCCGTAGTGAACGTTGTCGCCCACCGCGGAACCACCAAGGGATTCGTATTCGTTTCTCACCGGCGGTTTTTCAAGGCATATCTTCATACAGTTGGAACACCTTGGAGCAAAGCAGCAACCCTTCGGCCTGTTCAGCAAATCCACCGGCTGGCCCTCAATCGGGACAAGGCGTGAGTAGTCCTTTTCGTGGAACTTGGGGATTGAGCGCAAAAGTCCGCGTGTGTATTCGTGCTGCGGATTATAGAAAATATCGTCGGTGGTTCCGTATTCGACAATCTCACCGGCGTACATTACGGCAATATGGTCGCACATGGATGCAACAACACCAAGGTCGTGCGTAATCATTATGATTCCCATGCCCAGCTTTTTTTTCAAATCCTGCATCAGTTCCAGAATCTGTGCCTGAATCGTTACGTCAAGGGCCGTAGTCGGTTCGTCCGCAATCAAAAGTTTCGGCTCACATGCAAGGGCAATCGCAATCATCACGCGCTGTCGCATACCGCCCGAAAGTTCATGCGGATACTGCTTGAGTCGTTTGTCCGGCTCGTTGATTCCGACAAGGGTTAAAAGTTCCCTTGCCCTGGCCTTTGCTTCCTTTCCCTTTTTGTCGGTATGGAGCTTGATTGCCTCCTCAATCTGGTTTCCGATTGTCCAGACCGGGTTCAGCGAAGTCATAGGGTCCTGGAAGATTATGCTCACTTCCTTTCCGCGGATTTTCCTGAGCTCCTTTTCGCTCATCTGGTCAATCCTGTGTCCGTTGAACGTGATTGTTCCTCCGGTGACTTTTCCGTTTTCGGCGTTCAGTCCCATGACCGAATATGCCGTTACGGATTTTCCGCTTCCGGACTCGCCTACAATACCAAGGACTTCTCCCTCCCTCATGTGAATAGTCACGTCGTTCAGTGCGCGTACCTCTCCGGCGGGAGTAAAAAATGAAAGCTTTTCGTGCTGTATGTCAACCAAAAATTCGTTTTCTGCCATGTTTTTCTCCAAATCCAGACTGGCCTAGGACTTCAGTTTCGGGTCAAAGGCATCGCGAAGTCCATCGCCAAGCAGATTGAAGCTCAGGATGATTACAAAAATCAGGAACGCCGGTGCGAACAGTTTTTCCGGGAAAGTCTGGAATCCGTTCAGAGCGGCGGACGCAAGCGAACCAAGGGAAGGCATTGGAGCCTGAACACCAAGACCAAGGAACGAAAGGAATGACTCCGTGAAAATTGATGACGGAATCTGGAGGGTCGTTGTGACAATCAAAGTTCCGATACAGTTCGTGATGAGGTGCTTTCCGACAATCCTTTTTCCGCTTGCACCCAATGCCCTTGCAGCCGTGACATATTCGTTCTGCTTGAGGAGCATGATCTGCGAGCGTATGATTCTTGCCATTCCTACCCAGTAAAGGAGTGCGAAAACAATGAACATGGAGACCATGTTAGGACCAAGCCTCTGAATCCACCCGAATCCGGGAACTTCGCCAAGCGAGCGGAGCGGAAATTTCAAGGTCTGCGCAAGAAGGATTATTATGAGGACATCCGGGACCGTATAGATTATGTCAACGATTCTCATCATCACCAAATCCACGGTTCCGCCGAAATATCCTGCGATTGCACCGTAGAGGGAGCCAATAATCAAAATCAGGAGGGACGCAACGATTCCGACCGTCATCGAAACCCTGCCTCCGACCATTACGCGGATTGCATAGTCACGTCCGTTCTGGTCTGTACCGAGTATGTGCGGGAAAACTTTTTCTCCGTTCGCCTTCATCTCAAGCTCCGTGGCAGAATACTGCATCGGTCCGAGACGCTCGCTTCCCTTAATCTGCTGCTCGTATTTATATGGATAGAAAATCGGCACGATGAAACAGAAGACGACAATCACAAGGACTATTGTCAGGGATGCCATGGCGATTTTGTTCTTTCTGAACCTGCGGATTCCGTCCTTCCAGAAACTGACAGACTCGCGCATTACCACGAGGGACTGCTTTTCATCGTTGGAGGCGGGAATGAAGTCGTCCACGTTAAGCTGAAAGCTCAGCGGATTTTTTTTGATTTTATCTTCCATAATGGTCCCCTACTTTAGCTTGATTCTTGGGTCAACAACCGCATACATGATGTCAACGATTACGTTCATTATGATTACGAACACCGCAAGGAAAATAGTGGTTCCCATAATCATCGGGTAGTCGCGGCTTGTGATTGCTCCGACGAATTCGGAACCAAGGCCCGGAATATTGAAAATCTTTTCTATTATAAAGCTTCCTGTCATAAGAGATGCAATCAGCGGTCCGAGGTATGTGATAACCGGGAGGATTGCGTTTCTCATTGCGTGCTTGAAGATTGAGCTGAATGTGCTGACACCCTTTGCCCTTGCGGTGCGCATATAGTCCTGACCGATAACGTCAAGCATTGAAGAGCGCATGAGGCGTGCGATGTAGAACGTCGGGTAAAGTGCGAGTGCCATGACAGGCATTATGTAGTGCGCGGGTGTGGTCAGTCCCAGCGACGGAAGCCACTTCAGCTTGGTTGCGAAAATATACATCAGGAGCGTTGAGGAAAGGAAACTCGGTATCGCTATTCCACCGGTCGAAAGCACCACGAGGATGTTGTCGGCAGCCTTTCCACGCTTGTAGGCCGCGATTGCACCAAAAGGAACACCGAACAGGATTGCCACGAGGATTGCCCATCCACCGAGACTTGCCGAGACAGGGAACTTTGTGAAAATGATTTCGCTCACAGTTCTTCCGCGCTTTTTGAGCGAGAGACCGAAATCACCGCGGAGAACACCGCCCATGTAGGTCAGGTACTGCTGTCCGAGTGGTTTGTCCAGACCGTACTTCGCTTCCATGGCAGCCTGTGCCTGTGGTGTGACAGCCTTTTCTGAAAGGAATGGTCCACCTGGAACCATGTTCATAATAAAGAATGTGAGCGTCGCGACCAGGAACGCCGTGATGATGGCCGTGACCACCCTTTTGATGATGTACTTTAGCATTGACTATGCCCCACAAGGTAAGTTTAAAACGCCGAAAAAGCCAGAAAACCCCACAATAACGACATTCTAACGTATTGTTATAAGTTATAATCAAAAGGGTCTTTTAGTCAAGGTATTTTCCACCGGTAAGTTTATATAAAATATTAAAATATTAAAATTTTGTGGTTTAATTAGCGTGTTGGGTTAAGTTAAAATGTCGCTTAATTGGCGACCTTTTGACTTAAAGGCTATGCTATAATTGATGAAGAAACGGAGGAATGTTCAGATGCCTATGAAATCAGAAGATACATCGCTTGTTGTTTCAACAATGTGCGGTGGCGTTGAGCATGCTTACAGGCTTTTCATGGATGTGGACAGTTTGAATGGATTCCTGAAGGATAACGGCTGCAGGCAGATTCTAAAAACGGACTGGGCGTTTGACACTTCGCTTGACCAGAACGTTCGCAATATAATGGAAAAAAACGAAACCCCATATTCTGTCTGCATGGATAGTTGCGGCGGACTTTTGTACTATCATGTCCTTGGCGGCGGATGCTATATGGTTTCCCTCAAATATCTGAAGCCATTTTCCAAGAGCGATGTGGAAGTTGATATTGACGGAAAAATCTACACGTATTTTATGACGAACGACAAACACGCGATTGATGAAAAACTGAAGGAACTGAACTGCCTTCCACCAAAGACAGGAGACTGGAAAGCCAACTACTCACTGCACAAAAATGTGATAGACAAAATGGAGGAGCTTGGCGCAATCTGGTCTCTTACGGAAAGCCATAACGTGTCCATACTTAATTTCTATAAAAGGGGTGTGCCTTATGTAATACGCTTGGGTGAGCTTTACGGAAAACAGCAGAACCAGATACTCTGCGGGGCGATTGCAAGGATGATTAAGGAGGACAACACCGAGATGCTTGCAAAACTGATTGAGGGCAAGGAATCAATGGAAATACCGTCGCTCAACTCGTGGACACCGCTCATGCTCGCCGCCTATTTCAAGTCCGAAGGCTCCGTGAAAATGCTTCTTTCGATGGGTGTTGACGTTAATGCCCAGAACGAAGACGGAATCACCGCGCTGATGATTGCCGCCTCACAGAATTCCATGGACGTGGCAAGGCTTCTATTGAAAAACGGTGCCGACAGAAAAATCCGTGCGAAAAACAATTGGAGCGCGATAACCCATGCGTACACTGCGAACAACATGGAGATTGTGGAACTGCTTTCTGAAAACGGCGATGAAATCTCCCAGGACATCATACAGGCAAAAACACAGTGGCAGCCGTTCCCGCAAAAACTTTCGTACTATATCAACAGATTCACCGCAATCGGGGACAAAAAGCCGTGCGACATCTACAAAAACACATGCGGATTTTTGAGCAAGCAGACATTTTCAAAACTGCAAAGCACCATCGTGCATCCGTCAAAGAAATACATAATACTGCTTTCGATTGGAATGAGACTTACGCTTGGGGAAACGGAAGACCTTCTTGCAAGCACGGGACTTGGATTTTCGGAATCAAAACAGGAGGACAGAATCGTTAGAAAATTCATCGGACAGAGAAACTACGACATATTTGAAATCAACGACGAAATCTACAGGGAGACGAAAAAGAATTTCTTCGGACGCTCCACAAGAAAGGAAAACGACATTGAGGACACGCTACATTTTTGATTCGACCAGAGCCATGAACGACGAAAGCGAAAGGCCAAAAAAGAGAGCCGTCTTGTAGATTGTGTTGAGCGAGGGGATTTTCTTCCCGCTCTCGATTTCGGAAATATAGGGAACCGCTGATTAATACACGAAGCATTAATCAACGGTTCCCAGCAATTTCTCGTAATTCTTTATATTGTAAGGAATTACTGCGAAATTGCGAGTGTTATTGTTAACACAGAATGAGCATACGGGGTATGCTACCCGCTTTCGGATTATTCTGTGTTTCCATAGACCTGGTGCGAGTCGATAGCATCGGCAAGTTTTTCCTGAGAAATCCTTTTGTTCTGCCGCAGCTCTCTAAAAATCTTGAAAACTCCCTTGAAAAAGTGCAGCAAACGTCATCAGCTTCTTTGACTTGTTTAGCCTTGAATCTGTTGCAATCCTAAAAAAGACACCATTAACGCCTTTGTACGTCTAAATCCCTCATTTTTACACAGTTTTAGACTAAACAAACCTTTACAACAGTCTAAAACTGTGTTGTGAGATAGATGACAATGCCAAGCCGAAGTCACAATGGATGATTTGTTTGAGAAAGTATAGCGGGCGTGCCGAATTAAATTTAAATCAACCCGTCCCAGTCATGCCAGCTTACGTACTGAATGCCGTTAATGGTGCAGGTAATGTCTCCAAGATAGAAAACTGCTCCCCGGCATTTTGTGTCTTCGCGGAGGGAAACGTATTTTCGCGTGTTGGCAGAAAGCTTTTGTTCTGTGTCCGAGTTGCTTTTTATTTCGATTGCGTAGGTGTGTTTCCAATCGGCGATGGTATCAACCTCAAAGCCTTTTGAATCACGGAAGAATGTCAGCTCCGGCTTTTTTCCGATGTTGCAGCGAGATTTTAAAAGCTCTGCTACGGCAAAGGTTTCTACAACCGCTCCCTTGTATGGACTTAACAGAAGCTCTTCCTTTGAACTAAGCCTGAGCAGATGGCATAGAAGTCCTGTGTCGGTAAAGTAAAGCTTTGGAGTTTTTACAATGGAACGCCCAAGGTTGTTCAGATCCGGCTCAAGAAAATGAATGATGAATGAAGCTTCAAGAATCGAAAGCCATTGTTTTATTGTAGGCGCAGATACTCCCAGATTTTTTGAGATGCTTTCCATTGAGAGCAGCTGTCCCGAATAAAGTGCGCAAATCTGTATGAATTTTTTGAAGGTCGAGATATTCGTTGCAGTTATGTGTTCCTTAACATCCAAATCAAGATAAGTGTCAATGTAACTTTCAAACCAGTCATCAGGAATAAAATGTTTTTCACTGTCATAAAGAGGAGGATAAAATCCTTTGAAAATCAGGTCATAGGGATTTTGTGGAACCAGGTTTGAATCTTTTAATTCTCCAAGCGAAAACGGCAGAAGTCGTAAAAAAGCGGCTCGTCCTGCCAAGGAATCTGTCATGTTTTCTTTAAGCTTGAATTGGCTTGAACCTGTGAGTATGTATTTTCCCGGCTCATGTTTATGACTGTCTACAAACAATTTGACTGCATCAAATATCTCGGGAACCTTTTGTGCTTCGTCAATAATCACGCCGTCAGGAAATGCCTCAAGAAAGTCCTTTGGATTTGAAGCTGCCAGAGTGCGAAGCTCCTTGTCGTCAAGAGACACATATTTCTTATCTGGAAACGTCATTTTTGCAAGAGTTGTTTTTCCGCTTTGCCGTGGGCCTGTTATTCCAACGACTGGAAATTGCCCCGCAAGCCGTAAGAGTGCGTCCCGTGCTTTTCTTGAAACATTCATCTGATTACCCCCATTATATATAAGAGTGGTGATAATCTAAAGTGTAATATGGTAAAAATCTAAAGTCAAGGGTGGAGAAAATCTAAAGTCTTAGGTTTTTAGAGCATGCCTCAGGCATTTTTTGAAAATCAGGTTTTACTTGGCATTTCCTTTTCCCAGGTTCATTATGGACTCAATCACAAGGTCGGTGTTTTCGCGTAGGGACTTGGCGGCATTTTCAACTTCATGTGTGCCGTCCTTCATCTGCGCAAGACTGTTGAGGAATACAGTGTTTCCTTCGCTCTGTTCCTGCATTGCATTTTTGACTTCAAGCTCCTGCTCCTTCACTTTGCCCGAGAGGTTTACAACCGAGTCAAATTCCTGCTGCACGTAGCCCGCCTTGCTGTATGCGTTGTCCACCATGGTCTTTATGTTTTTAAGGACCACCCCAATCTGCTTGACCTGCTTTCCAGAATCCTCCGCGAGCTTTCTGATTTCGTCCGCGACCACCGAGAATCCTGCGCCAAATTCTCCAGCGTGTGCCGCCTCGATTGCAGCGTTCATTGCAAGAAGGTTGGTCTGGCTTGCGATTGTCGCTATCACGCGGCTAAGTTCGACCAGCTGTGAAGACTCGTTTTCAATCTCGCCAACCAGCGATGCCACTTCCGAAAGTTTTTCGCGCCCTGTGCTTGTTGCCGTCTCAAGTTCATTTACGATTGCAAAATTCTTTTCGATGATTGAATTGATTGAAGAAATGTTTACAATCATCTCTTCGATTGCGGATGAGGAGTTTGTGACGTTCTTTGTCATTTTGTCCGTCACGGAATTGAGCGAAGAGACATTTTCCTTTGTGGTGTTCAAAAGGTTCACGCTTTCCTGCGTTATGTTTTTGATTGTCGCAAGAAGTTCCTCGCTGTGGTCCTCGTGGGCCTTTTTGAGAACATAGTGGTGGCAGTTTTCCGGCTTGTTCTTTTTGTTGAAGATTGCGACCGCCATCTGTTCGCAGGAAACATATCCGCAGGAGCCGCAGTCGTACATGTCGGACTTTGAGTGTTTCCCCATCAGATTGAAAATATCTCTCAGCTCCGATGTGTTTGGCATTTTTATAAGGTTTTTGAACACGGAGCTTCTGTCGGTGTAAGTCCTTGTGTAGATTCCGTCCCGCCAGTATTCGTCAATTTTTTTGTTGAGCTTTTTTAGCGCACCTTTTTTCTGACCTTCGTTGGCTGTGTTCCATTTTTCCTTGCGTTCCTGAGTGCGTTTTTCGACATAGCTTTCAAGTTCGTCAAGGGACATGTTGTGGTTTGTCGTTCCACCTCCACGGTTGCATCCCTTGTCGCAGTTCAGGCAGTCCACAAGACAGTAGTAGGGTTTCTTTCCCTGCTTTAGCGAGTCGTCAAGGTTTTCCAGATAATCAAAGACCGCGGGCTGTCCCTCAATTTTTCTTGTGTGCGCTCCAATGCCCGGAACAAATCTTTCGGCTGTGCGCATGAGTCCGCCTGGAGTGGAGTAGAGTGTTCCGCTTTCCGCAAGTGGATTGTCGTAATCGGTCAGTGGAAATTTCCTCAAGTCAATTTTGTTTTCATCAAAATATGTTTGCAGATTTTTCATCGTGACGTTGAAATCGCCGCGACCGTTTTCGTCAAACTCACGTCTCTTGGCAAAGCATGGAGAGATTATCGCAATCTTGTGGTTCGCGTATTGAGGATAGAAATGCCGTATCATCTCGACAGTGTGGGCCATGGGGCTGTCGCTTTTTGCAAGATATTTTATGAGGTTTGGCCTGTAGATTTCAATAAACGAAACAAGTGCGGGGCATGGCTGTGAAATCATCAGTTCCGGGTTTTCTTTTTTCATCTGCTCCACATAGGATTTTGTCGTAAGCTCGGCACCGAATGAAACATCAAACACAGCGTCAACGCCAACAGATTTCAGCCATCCGTTAAGCTCCAGATCCATTCCACGGAAATTGACCGCAACGGCAGGGGCCACAACGGCAACAATTGGTGTGTGCTTTTTAAGTTCGGAAATAAAGGTCGTGGTGTCGTCAATGCCGGTTCTGGCTCCGTGTGTACATGCCTCAATGCAGGAGCCGCATCCAATGCAAAGGTCCTTGTTGAGTGTTACATAGTCGCCCGAACCCATCGTTGCAAAGTTTTACTGGACACACGGAAATGCAGCGGTGGCAGTTTACGCATTTATCCTTGTCCACATTGATTACGGCACTGAGATTCAAACCCGTATCAATCAGGATTTTCTCCACAAAAACGCATAATCAATACTTTTTTAGATTGTTTTATCATATAGGTATTCCCATGATTTTTCAAGGGTGAATTCTTATGGCAAGGATTCCGGCTTCTTTTGGCTTATTGACACTGGCATTTTTGCGGATTATGCTGATTTTATGAAGAAGATTTTTTTTATTCCACTTTTGATTTTGCTTGCATTTTCGCCGGTTTTTTCACAAGGCTCCGTGCATGGAATGAAAGTTTCCGCTCCAAACGGCGCACCGGCAATCTGCGTAGCCTCCATCGCTGAAAAAAATCCTGACGATTTTACATTTGTCACACCGGAAACAATTTCGGCATGTTTTGCAAACGCGAGGGACGATTTCATAATTGCGCCTGTGAACGCCGGAGCAAAAATTTACCGCAGCGGAAAATCTTCCTATAAACTTGCGGCGGTCGTTACCTGGGGAAACCTCTACTTTGCGTCGCAGCGAAAAAATTTTACTCTTGCGGACATAAAAAAATATGGCGTGACACTTTTTGGCGAGAACACAATCAACGCGTCGGTTGCGCTTTTTGCCCTTGAAAAAAATGGAGCCGCCCCAAAAAAAGTTGAATATCTTGCAGGAGCGTCAAACACACAGGCCCTTCTTCTTTCCGATAAAAATGCGATTGTCCTTACGGCGGAGCCAGCTCTTTCTGCCGCGAAAATGAAAAACCCGCAAATCAAATCATTTTCACTGAACGAGCTTTTCAAAAATGCGACAGGGTTTGACGGATATGCGCAGGCCGGTCTTTTTGTGAAAGTCGAGACAGCAAAAAATCATCCGGATGAGGTCAGGGCTTTTATTGATGAGGTGAAAAAATCTTGCGGACTTTGCAAAACGGATGTTGCTTTGGTGGCAAAGATTTGTGCCGAACTACAGATTCTCCCGAACGCAAAGGTTGCGGAAAAGGCAATCCCGTCATGCGCGGTCCGTTTTGTTTCCGCACTGGATGCAAAAAAAATGGTGGAGTCCACCGCGAAAATAGATTTGAAACAATTCGGCGGCTCCATCCCGGAAAATGATTTTTATTTTTCATTTTGATTTTTGCTTTTGATTTTTTGAATGGAACAGATTTCTAAAAACAGCAGAATAAAAAGCATCGCGACGTTCGTTCTGGGAATGGTCCTTATATGCGTTGTGTTCGAGCTGCTTGGAAAGATAAAGGGAAATCCTCTTGTGTTTCCCGGTGGCGGCGAGGTTTTGAAAACTTTTTTCCGCCTGATGGGGGAGCCTCAAACGTACAGGCTCATCCTTACAACTCTGGTCCATCTTTTTGTTTCGCTTTTGATTTCCTTTTCCATTGGCATTGCCGTTGGTGTCGCGGAAGGGCTCTGCAATTTTCTGCACAGACTTCTGTATCCGCTTATGACTCTCCTCCGCTCAATCCCCATGATTGTTCTTGTCGTGATAACAATGGTGCTTGCAAGTTACAGCAAGGTTCCCTACATTGTGTGTGCGCTCGTGCTTGTTCCATTTATCAGCGAGGCCGTGTGCGAGGGGTGCAGGAACATCGACCGGGACCTTGTTGATGTGTACAGGATGAACGGAAGTTTTTCCATGCGGATTTTGTTCAGCGTGTACATTCCGCTTGTGTCTGGCTATCTGAAGCAGTCCTTCGTAAATGCGACGGGAATTGGAATCAAAATAATCGTGACGACCGAATATCTTGTGCAGACAAAGGACTCCCTGGGCAAAGCAATTTTTACGAGCGGATATTTCAACGAGTACCAGGAAATCTATGCCTACGCGCTGATTATGATTCTGCTTGTTCTTCTGTTCACGGAGCTTCCACTGGGCATAATCAGATTGGCCAAAAAAAATCAAAAAAAATAGAACCACCTTTTCGGGTAGTGACTTTTTTGACGGACGGAATTAAAGTGTGTAAAACAAACCAAAGGGCTTCCCGAAAAATCGGTCGCTCACAAAAAGATAGGAGAATACAAAATGGCGAACCTGTTTGATAATAACACGCTGATTGTAAACCAGAAGTTTACGGTAATCGCAAACCAGTACCAGATTCAGGATGAGAATGGAAACGAAATTGGATTCGTGCAGGAGAACATGTCCACAGGAAAAAAGGCTCTGTCTCTGCTCGTCTCAAAAAAGGTAATGCCATTCAACCTCAGCATTCTTGATTCAGAGAAAAATGTTCTTGCGACAATTTCTCGCGGAGTCACGCTTTTCCTTTCAAAGACCTCAATCAAAAATGCCAACGGCGAGGAGATTGCAAAAATCAACCAGAAGTTCACGATGCTCAAGCCAAAGTTTGAAATCATGGATACGCAGGACCAGCTGATTGCTACAATCCAGGGCGACTGGAAGGCTTGGGAATTCTCCATCAAATCACCGGACGGAACGGAGATTGGAACTGTCTCAAAAAAATGGGGCGGCGCGCTCAAGGAGATTTTTACCGACAGCGACAAGTATGTTGTGAACATCACCGGCGACATCAGCGAGAACAATAGGATTGCCATTGTCTCGACAGCTGTTGTTGTTGACATGATTCTGAAGGAAAACAACTAGGAAAACAACCTTTGACCTTTCACAATTCTTGGTATATACTGAGGGGGTCCCTGTTTTTGCAGGGATTCCTTTATTTTTTAGAGACAGGGGCTTTTTATGGCAATGGTGATTTTGACACTGAACTGCGGCTCATCTTCCGCCAAGTATCAGGTTTACGATTGGGACAACAAAGAGGTTATGGCAAACGGTGTGGTCGAGAGAATCGGAATTGACGGCTCATGCATCACACACAAGGCTAAGGGAAAGAAAACGGAGATTGAATCCCCATGCCCGACTCACAAGGAAGCGATTGAGCTTATTATCAAAGAGATTACGGATCCTGACGTTGGCGTTATAAAATCAATGGACGAAATCGGAGCTGTAGGACATCGCGTTCTCCATGGCGGCGAAAAGTTTACTAAATCAGTTTTGATTACGCCCGAAGTTCTTGACGGATTCCGCGACGTTATTGATTTGGGACCGCTCCACATGCCCGCAAACATCATGGGAATCGAGGCCGCGCAGAAAGTCATGCCGAACGTGCCGCATGCCGCAATTATGGACACTGCATGGCACCAGACAATGCCGGAAGAAACTTTCCAGTATGCAATCCCACGCGAATGGTATGAAAAATATGCCGCCAGACGCTATGGTTTCCACGGAACTTCTTTCCTTTATACAGCAAAACGTGCCGCGGTTCTTTTGCACAAGGATCCTAAAGACACCAACCTCATAATCTGCCACATCGGAAACGGCTCATCAATGTGCGCGGTGAAAAACGGAGTGTGCTATGACACTTCAATGGGAATCACTCCGCTCGAAGGTCTTGTCATGGGAACACGCTCAGGAGATTTGGACCCGGCGCTTCCTTTCTACATCATGCGCAAAACAGGAATGTCTGCCGACGAGATGGACAAGGCCCTGAACAAAAAATGCGGATGCCTTGGAATCACCGGAAGATTCTCCGACAGACGCGACATTGAAATTGAAGCCGCAAAGGGTGACAAGCTCTGCCAGCTTTCTATTGAAATGGAAGCACTCAGAATCAAGAAGTACATCGGTCAATACATGGCGGAACTTGGTCATGTGGATGCAATCGTCTGGACAGCCGGTGTTGGAGAGCGCGGACCGATTACAAGAAGCAAGGCATGTTCAGGTCTTGAGAATTACGGAATCAAGATTGACGCGCAGAAAAACGAATGGTCATTCACCGGAAACGCCGAGACCTGCATTTCAGCCGACGATTCAAAGACAAAGATTTTCGTAATCCCGACGGACGAGGAGCTTGTAATGACAGAAGATGCCTACGCTCTGATGAAGGGAACCTACGACGTTCACACCAATTTCAAGTATTCATTCCAGGATCCGGCCTACGTCAACAAGGCACGCGAGGATGGTCTGAAAAAGGATTTGGAAAAACGTCCGAACCTTGCAAAAGTTGTCGTGCGTCCGTAGATTTTTTAATGCCGCCATGCTGATTCGGTGTGGCGGTTGATTTCCATAATGAAAAAATTATTCCTGCTGATTTTTCCGCTCCTGTTGATTTCGGGATGCTCAAAAAAAATGGAGTCTCCTTTTTCGGCTCAGTTTTTGGGTACGGCATGTTTTGTGAATGCTTTTGAACAGGGAAGCTCCGGTCTGTATTCAAAAATTTTTACCCGCCTTGAAGAGATTGATTCCAGGTTCAACGTCAACAATCCGCTTTCTGATTTGAGTCTCGTAAATTCATCTGCCGGTGAAAAATCTGTTCCCGTCCATGATGATGTTGCGTTCGTTCTTGAAACGGCCTTGTCGGTCGCAAAAAAAACGGAAGGCATTTTTGACCCAAGCATCGGTCCGCTCGTAAAGCTGTGGGGAATCAACACGGACCACGAAAAAGTTCCGTCGCAATCAGAAATTGATGAAGCACTTTCACTTGTCGATTATACAAAAGTCGAAATTACGGAGGACGGAAATCAAAAAAAAGTCTTCCTCAAAAAAAAAGGGATGTCGCTGGACCTTGGTGGAATTGCAAAAGGTTATGCCGCCGATGAAGTTGCAAAAATTTTGTCCGAAGAAAAAATTGATTGCGCCATAATCGATTTGGGCGGAAATATCTATGTGTGGGGAAAAAAGAAAAACGGTGCGCCGTGGAATGTGGGAATAAAAAATCCGTTTGACGAAAATGGTTCTCCCGCGCTTCTTTTGTCATGCGGAGAAAATCTTTCGGTGGTGACAAGCGGAATCTACGAGCGCAATTTTGTTCAGGACGGAAAACTCTACCACCACATACTGAATCCAAAGACAGGATTTCCCGGAAACGACAGCTACAAAAGTGTCACGATAATCTCCGGCTCATCAATGGAAGCCGACGCATTGAGCACATCAGCATTTTTGCTCGGACCGGAAAAATATTTTTCATTGTTTGACACACCGGCAATCTTCATTTCGGAAGACAGGACCGTGCTTTGCTCCGAATCGCTTGTTCAAAATCTGAAAGCGGATGATGGATTTGTTTTGAAATTTGAATAAAATTCCAGCTCCATCAATTTGATTGAAGAGTAGAAAAGATGTAAAGCTCCAAGTCCAAGTGAAATGTTTATCCATGGAAATCCGTAGAAAACAAGTATCAAAATCACGCCGACCAAAGGAAGAATAAAATAAAGCAAAAGCGAAACAAACACATTTGTTGCAAGTTTTTTTCTGTTTTGCAAAAGCATTGTAAACGTGATTAGCTCCGGCAAAAGTCCCAGCACAACGCTTAAAGGATAAAAAGTGTTTCTGTGGTAAATATTGTTTTCGTCAAAATAATAGAAAAAATCCGTGAACTGGCTGACGACCGTAAAAGTGATTCCGACAATGCAGAAAAAGATGACTATAAAAAGTTGAATGGGAATGCCATTTTTTATGGAGGATTTTGGTTTTAGCAGGAGAGAAAAATTTAGGCGCGACCGTTTTATGAATTCGCAGACATAAAAGCAAACAAAAAAAGAAATTGAGGAATTGCATATAAACACAAAAAAATTGCTGATGCGTACCATGTAGTAGCCCGTCGAACTTGTGTTTCCACGATAAGAGTAAGCAAGGGCATCAAAAAGCAGCATGAGCCCGGTGAAGAACTCAATAAAAACAAGCGTCCGTCTTCCGTTTTTCTTTAACTTATGTCCTGAGCACAAAAAAATTCCTGCCTGAAAACAAAATAAAGATAAAAAAAATAGTGATGAAATACTGATAATCCTAGTCAAGTCAGTCATTGAAAAATTCTACTAAAATCTTTTGGGAATACTGAACAATCCGAATGCGGACGATATGTCAAGTTCGCGCATTCTGTTTAAACATGATACATACCATTATACCGGCAAAACAGGAAATTTAAAGAAAAAAAATATGTAACGAATGTAAGGTAACTTGGGTAACTTGTAAAGGAAATCCTTTTGACATTTGTTTTGAAATTTGTTACACTCCATCCAACTTTAGATTTTACGTTTGCGATGAACGGCAAAGACCACATCACCAAGTATATCAACCCCCAAAATTTTTTTAATTGCCGTGCGGATTTCCATACGGCGGGAGTAGTTATGAACAAATACGTGAAGAGGTATTTGGTGGATGCGATGGGCGGAATGGCGCAGGGTCTTTTTGCTTCACTTCTGATTGGTACGATAATCAAGACACTCGGACAGCTCTTGCTCAAGATTGGTGACAATGTTGTTTTCCAATTCCTTGTCGATGCCGGTAATTTTGCAGCTGAGGCTCATGTTGTCGGTGCGGCGATGGCCATTTCAATCGGCTATGCGCTGAAAGCTCCGGGGCTTGTTCTTTTTTCTCTGGCCGCGGTTGGTGCAACTGCAAACACATTGGGCGGTGCGGGCGGCCCTCTTGCAGTCCTTGTGATAGCGATTATCGCATGTGAGCTTGGAAACCTTGTCTCCAAAAAAACAAAGGTCGATATTCTTGTGACTCCGCTTGTGACAATCATTTCCGGCGTGCTTCTTGCCGTATTGACCGCAAAATGGATTGGTCTTGGAGCAAGTTCTGTCGGAAACCTGATTATGTGGGCGACAAACCTTCATCCGTTCGTGATGGGAATAATCGTTTCCGTGGTTGTCGGTATTGTCCTTACCCTTCCGATTTCTTCTGCTGCAATCTGTGCGGCACTCAGTTTGACAGGTCTTGCCGGTGGAGCTGCCGTCGCTGGTTGTAGCGCGAACATGGTAGGATTTGCGGTTCTCTCATTCAAGGAAAACAGATGGGGCGGACTTGTTTCACAGGGACTTGGAACTTCAATGCTTCAGATGCCGAACATAATCAAAAATCCAAAAGTCTGGATTCCGGTGATTTTGACATCGGCAATCACAGGTCCTCTTTCAACATGCCTTTTCAAGCTTCAGATGAACGGAGCGGCTGTTTCTTCCGGAATGGGAACATGCGGACTTGTCGGACAGATTGGAATGGTCACGGGATGGTATTCTCCGGTTGAATCAGCGGTGGCACAGGGAGCAACGGCCATCGTTCCGGGTGCAATGGAATGGATTGGTCTTGTCTTGATCAGCTTTGTCCTTCCTGCTGTCCTCACATGGGCATTCGGAAAACTCTTCCGCAAAATCGGCTGGATAAAGGACGGAGATTTGACTTTGCAAAACTAGTTGAAAAATCCTAATTGAAAAAAATGAAGCTTGCTGGATTTACCTTTGCAACGTGCAGATAATTCCGGCAAGTTTTTTTTATGCCCGAAGATTAAAAATGGAGTGGAATGTTTTAAAATAAAAAAGACACCCGAAAAAAATCGAGTGTCAATTTACGGGAGTTACGGGGCTCGAACCCGTGATCTCCGGCGTGACAGGCCAGCGCGATAACCAGCTTCGCTAAACCCCCATAAAGTGAATAAAGTGTATCAGTTTATGAGGTCTGTGTCAAGTGTCGTGAAGCCCTGTTGTTTTTAGGAAAAATGGGCAGCTTTTACTTGTCCATTATCGTGATTTCGACACGGCGGTTTTTGGCTCGGCCTTCCTCTGTTGTGTTCGGGGCTATGGGCAGGGTGTCTCCGAATCCCTGTGTGTAAATCTGGTGACGGTCCTTTACTCCGAGAGAAATGAAATAGTCCGCAACCGTCTGCGCCCGTTTTTCACTCAGGGTCTGGGAATCGACTCCGTTGTTTGCCATGGCCGTGTGTCCGCTTACAAGAAGCTCGTTCTCGGGGAAGAGTGAAAGAATCTCCGCAATCCTCTGGAGCTTTTCCTTTTCTCCTTCGACGAGAATTGCGCTGTCGGGCTTGAACTGTATGTTTTCTATGGATATGGTCAGTCCCTTGTCTCCGCGAACAACATTTACATTGTCCAGTCCAAGATCGTCAATCTGATCCTGGACCGTCTTCATATTGTCGGGGGTGTCCGTGCGGATAAAGTCCGAAACCTCCGCATGGGCTGTCCCTCGGAATTCGTACATGCGTCCGTAGGCGGTCTCAATCAGTATGCGGAATGTCTCGGTGTAGTGGTCAATCGCTCCCTTTTCGGCATCCCAGTAGACAAGCTCGTCGCTGAATCCCATCATGGCCTGCGGATAGTCAGCGTACGGGTCCTCGATTGCCTTGAAATTTCTTTCAGGTGTTTCCATGTACATCGAGTACTTTACCCTGAAAACGTGGAGCTTGTTGTCGCCCTTGTTCAGGGACTGGTTGTTTGTCTTTTTTGAAACGGATGAGGCCGCGTAGCTCATTGTGCGGACCTGCTTTTTTTCCTTGTTGACCGTTCCAAGATATGTGTAGGTCGCGGTGAACGGAACCTTGTACGGAGTCTGTATGCCAAAGTTGAGCCTTAGGTCGTGGGCCTCGTGTCCTTCTGCTGTCCATGTGTCGCCCGGCTTGATTGGGTGGTCCGGGAAGATTGGAACGTCGCGTACCGTTGGCATGAAATATTGGTCGTCGATTGTGTAAACGCCCTTCTTTGAGCGGTCGAAAATGCTAAGGTATTCCTCTCCCCAGCTGAATGTTCCCCTGTCGATTGCGGACTGGGAGCTTTCCGTAGTCATAAATGTTGATTTGTGTGTCGCGCTTCCGTCGTCATTAACCGAGAGAACCTGCGTGGAGATTCTGTTGATTATTTCGGCGGAGTGGTGCAGGCGCATGTTGACGTAGACATCCTCGTTGACGGTTGAAAGAATCCTGTAGGAGTCGCCTTCCTGATATTTGAATGTGAATTCAACAGCCCCGCCGCTTGTGTCGTATGGTTCAGCGGATGCAGAAAGCGGAAGCAAAATGGAGAGACCTAAAAAAAGTGGCCGCAGTATAGAAAATCTTTTCAAAGCAAAATACCTCCGTTCTTTATCGGTTAAAATCTTTAATTTATAAACAAGGGGCGGTGGATTGCGTTACGGATGAAGCTTTGGTTTCTGGATAAAAAAAAGGACCGCCAAGCAAAATGACGGCCCGTTTGTTCAGGAATGTTTTTTAATCATTGAAAAGCGCGGTTGAAAGATAGCGGTCGCCAGAATCTGGGAGCAGGACAACAATGTTCTTGCCCTCAAACTCAGGTCTCTTGGCAACTTCTATTGCGGCCCAGAGAGCGGCTCCCGAAGAAATGCCGGTGAGGAATCCCTCGGTCTTTCCAAGGTCCTTTCCTGTCTTGAAGCAGACTTCGTTGTCAACCGTGATGATTTCGTCGTAAACCTTTGTGTCGAGGGTTGCCGGAATAAAACCTGCCCCGATGCCCTGGATTTTATGTGCGCCCGCTGTTCCCTTTGAAAGAACAGGGGATGTCTCAGGCTCCACCGCAAACACTTTTACGTTCGGGTTCTTTGATTTGAGGAATTTTCCAACGCCTGTCAGTGTTCCACCTGTGCCGACTCCAGCAACAAATGCGTCAACCTTTCCGTCTGTGTCTTCCCAGATTTCCGGTCCTGTGGTCTCGGAGTGGGTCTTTGGGTTCACCGGATTTTCAAACTGTCCAGGGATAAAGCTGTTTGGAATCTCCTTTGCCAGTTCAGATGCCTTTTCGATGGCTCCCTTCATGCCCTTTGTTCCTTCCGTAAGGACAACCTCGGCTCCATAGGCCTTGAGGAGGTTGCGGCGTTCAACGGACATCGTTTCCGGCATGGTCAGAATGATTTTGAGTCCATAGCTTGCTGCCACGGATGCGAGACCTATACCAGTGTTTCCTGATGTCGGCTCTATGATGGTTGAATCGCTCTTGAGCTTTCCGGATGCAATGGCATCGTCTATCATTGCCTTGGCGATTCTGTCCTTGACGCTTCCCGCTGGATTGAAATACTCAAGTTTTGCCAAAAGGTGTGCTTTGAGTCCAAGTTTCTTTTCCAGGTTTGATAACTCCAGAAGGGGTGTGTGTCCTACCAGGTCCGTAATCTTTTTCGCAATCTTGCCCATATCAGGTCCTCCGTTTTTTTTAATAGGGATTTTTTCAGCCTATCGATTTGCTATGTTAATAGGGTACAGCATAAATATTGCTTTGTCAATGGAAGTTTTGTCGAAGAATGTCGCATGTTTGGGCGTTGCGGGCATGGACGGAAGTTTCCGGTGGAGTGTAGCGACGGCGGCAGTGGAAAACTGTTCTATCCCGCTGGAAGGGGTAGCGGAAAACCTTAGGTTTGGAGCGAGGGGAAGGCTTTCCCCTCAAAAATATGAGTTGGTGCCAGAAATTGCCGCTGGCAATTTCTGGGTAGTGAGGGACCTTGGACCCGAACGCAGGGAAGGCTTTCCCCTCAAAAATATGATTGGCGGCTTTTCAATTAAATTTTGCTTAAAAATATTCCGTTATAATAAGAGGGGAGACGGGAAACTTTGATAGACAATTTGACATGGGGAGTGTATAATTAAGGTATGGCAGACTTGCTTAATGATTCCCAGTTCGATAAATTTCGTAAACTGATTTATGATTCATCTGGAATAACGTTCTCGGAAAACAACCGCTCCATTTTGGACAGCCGGCTTAAGGACCGTCTTAGGGATGGAAAATTTGGCGGGGTGGATGAGTATTACAATCTTGTCGTCGAGGACCAGAGTGAATTCAAGGCATTCCTGGACAGCGTTACAACCAACCTGACCCGGTTTTTTAGGAACCAGCCACATTTTGATGCCCTGCTCAACTATGTTATTCCGCATGTCATTGAGCAAAAGAAAAAGACTGGGGAAACGAAAATCCGTATCTGGAGCGCGGGATGTTCCACCGGTGAGGAGCCTTACACGATTGCGATGCTCCTGAAGGACAAGCTGCCCGCACCTTATACTTTTGACATAATGGCTTCCGACATTTCGCTCAAGTCCCTGATGGTTGGACAGCAGGGGTTCTATCCAGATTCAAGGATGTCCGGTGTTCCCGAGGCGTATCTTGGCAAATTTTTTACCAGGACGGAAAAGGGATACCAGGCCAAGCCGGACCTTATGAGGACCATCCACTTTGACTACCACAATCTGCGCAACGAGAGCGGGGTGAGCAATCTGGACATAGTTTTCTGCCGCAACGTCCTGATTTATTTTGACGAGCCGGCACAGAAGGCAACAATAGACAGATTCTACAGGTCCATGGCCAGGCACTCGTATCTGTTTATTGGACATTCGGAGAGTCTTTTCGGGATGGAGACAAAGTTCCAGTTCCTTAAGACCGACTGGGCATGCCTTTACCAGAAAAACGAGGACTGATTTTTTTGTGCTTCTGATTTAAAAATTTATTGAAAAAATGATTTAAAATTTTTGATTTGATTGCAAAATGGCTTTTGGAGGGAATGGTTTTATGGACGACATATCAGTTTTGGTTTGCGATGACTCTGCGTTGATGAGGAACCTGATTTCGCGGATTGTGAACGGCACCGAGGGAATGACTACCGTTGGAACCGCGATGAATGGAAAATTCTGTCTCCAGAAGATTCCGACACTGAAGCCCGATGTGATTCTCCTTGACATAGAGATGCCCGAGATGAACGGCATCCAGTTTTTGGAGGAAAGAAAGCTGCGGGGGATAGACATTCCTGTTGTTGTTCTTTCTTCAATTGCGGTCAGGGGTGCGTCCGTCACCATGAAATGTCTGGAGCTTGGGGCCAGCGACTTTATCACCAAGCCGAACGGTGCAATATCTACAAACATTGCGGCTGTCGCCAACAAGATTATTGAAAACATTGCGTCCTACGGTGGCCGCTATGCAAGACGGAAGGGGAAGGATGTAGGTCAGTTCGACTTTTTCATGCACCAGGCAAAGATGAAGGAGGCGGAGGCTGCGTCCAAGGCTGAGGGGATTGAGGACAAGGTTAAGCCGCTTTCGTCCATGTCGTCAAGTTCTGCGAGCGATGTTTCCTCTTTCAGACCGTCGCTGTGGAAGCCCGCAAAACCGAAGGAGCCTGCTGTAATCACACCTCTGAGGGAGCCTGGCCGTGTTGATGTTGTGGCGATTGGCATTTCAACCGGTGGACCGAATGCCCTGCGCGAAATGTTTGCCAAGATTCCTGAAAAATTTCCAAAGCCAATTCTCGTTGTCCAGCACATGCCCGCAGGTTTCACCAAAGAATTTGCGGCGAGCCTTGACAGAATATGTCCGCTCAGTGTAAAGGAGGCGGAGGATGGCGACCTGATTCACCCGGGCCAAATCTATGTTGCGCCGGGAGACTACCATATTGTTGTTGAAAAATCTTCACTCTGCAATGTAATCAGGCTGGAGCAGAGTGCGCTTCGCAATGGACACAGGCCTTCCGCGGATGTGCTTTTTGAGTCGGTCGCAAAAATCTACCAGAACCGTGCGCTTGGGGTGATTATGACCGGAATGGGTCGCGATGGTGCCGCCCAGCTTGCCGAGATGCGTAAACAGGGTGCGTGGACTCTGGGGCAGGATGAAAAATCTTCCATAGTCTACGGAATGCCGAAAGTTGCGTTCGAGATGGGTGGAGTGCAGAAGCAGGTCCCGCTTGATAGCATGGCATCGGAGATTGTCAGGGTGGTCGAGAATTCCTGAGTTTTTTGATTTGCATCTTTCAGAGATTCGATAAAACTGTTATAATTGAAGAATGACTGAACTATTAGCACCGGCCGGAAATGTTGAGGCCCTGGACGCTGCAATCGGTGAAGGTGCCGATGCTGTTTATCTTGGTTTGAAGAGTTTTAACGCGAGGCTGCGTTCCTCCAATTTTGCCTGGAGGGAATTTGAGGCCGCCGTTCAAAGCGTACACCGTCAGGGCAAAAAAATCTATGTGACGGTCAACACTGTTTGCGAGGAAAATGAAACCGAACGTCTCTACAGGTTCCTGTCCTACCTGAACAAAATTGGTCCCGACGGTCTGATTGTTCAGGACTTTGGTGTTGTCCGCATGTGCCAGGAATTTTTCCCCGGCCTTGAACTGCATGCGTCCACACAGATGAACGTGGAGTCTTCCGCTGCCGCCAACGAACTTTACAGGCAGGGGCTCAAGCGTGTGGTCCTTGCGAGGGAGCTTGGCCTGGAGGAAATACGTGCGGTGAAGGATGCCACGAAGGCCGAGCTGGAAATTTTTGTCCATGGCGCGCTGTGCGTCAGTGAAAGCGGTCTTTGCCTTTTTTCAAGTTTCCTTGGTGGAAAATCCGCAAACCGTGGAATGTGCACCCAGGCATGCAGAAGATATTACACAGCAGAAACTCCGGGTGGCGACACTCAGGGCTACTATTTTTCTCCCTCGGACCTGCAGCTTATAGACCACATCCCGGAGCTGATGAAGATTGGGGTGGACAGCTTCAAGATTGAGGGACGCATGAAGTCCGCCGAATATGTGGGGGCCGTTACCGCGGCATATCGATATGTGATGGACCACTGGGAGTCGGACCGTAAGGGTGCGATAGCCGAGGGTAAACGTATTCTCAGTACGGATTTTGCCCGGAGCAAGACGGATTACTGGTACGGATTTGGAAAGGAGGAAGACGGTATTGATGCCGCCGGTGAAAAGATTTTGAATCCAAACCAGGCTGGCGGAACCGGAATCTATCTTGGAAAAATCCATGAGCTTAGGCCTGCGAACGAGGATGAGAAATCGACATACACGCAGGCAATAAAAAAATCGGACGGCGATGAGGATGCCGTTGTTCCGGAAATACAGATGGCCGTCATAAAGGGTGGCGACTACGATCCTGACCCGGGGGATTCAATCCGCCTGCACAGAAAGGACGATACAGGTCGCGAAAGCCACAAGGTCCGTGTTGTTACGGTTGAGGAAGACGGAAAACGCTGGGTTGACATTCCGACGGGATTCACAAGGCTTGACGACATCTATCTGCTGCAGACCAAGTCCATGTCCAAGAGGTACAAAAGGGTGCTGCCGCAGGATCTTTCAAAATTTAGGACCCAGCCCGGAGACGAGCAGCTTCCGATTTTGGATTTGACCAAGATGAAGCAGAACGAGCTTTCATGGTTCCCGGAGGGGCTTTATGTTGGTGTCTCCACCGTGGCGGATGCGCATGTGGTTCAGTCGCTCCATCCCGTCCGTGTGATTCTGGAACTGAACAATGAAACCGAGTACGACCTTCTAAACAAGTCCAACGGCGAAAAACCAATACTTCCTTACAGCAAAAGGATGGTCATAATCAATCTGGATCCGTTTGTTGCGGAGGGAAGGCTTCCTTCAATTGAGAATACCATTCTGCGTCTTGTGGATTTGGGCTACGAAAATTTTATGGTCAACAATCTTGCGCACATCAACATTCTTCGTGGCAAGGATGTGAACATGATTGCGGGGCCTTACCTGTATACGTTCAACCGATGGGCAATCAGCTTTCTGGAGAACGAGGGTGTCATGGCCTACCAGATGCCCTATGAGAATTCGGAAAAAAATCTTGTGGACACATTCACTTCGCCGGAGGAAAAATCCAGACTTCTTCTGCCGGTGTTCGCCTATCCAACTTTGTTCCGAATGAGGTTCAAGCTCCCCAAGGACTATGACTTTACATATTTCCAGGACAAGGAGGGCATGGTCTTCAAGGTGAACTCCACACCGGACGGTTCATTTGTAATGCCGGAAGCCCCGTTCAGCATTGTTGACAAAATGAATTCGATTGCGTCCAAGGGATGGAAGAGGCTTTTGATTGACTTCTCAAAAACAAGAGTCAAGCGTGGCGACACAAAGGATATGTTCGCTCTGATGCAGGGAAAGGCACTTATCGATGGAGCCAGCCGGTTCAACTGGAAGGACGGTTTCTATAATCCGGAAAAAATGGAAGCGTACAGGGCCATAAGCGAAAAGCAGCGTATGGAGCAGGGAAACAGGAGACCCTCGTCCGCAAAAAAGTCCGCGCCAAAAAAATCTGGACCAAAAAAAACGGCTACCGGAAAAAATAGGTCGGGTCGTACAAAAGGATTCTAGGGATAGGGTTGTAGTGTTTAGGAGGCACTTGTAGGAAAAAGATTTCCGGTAGCCGTTCGATAAAGAGACAGCGCACATTCTTTGGAAAGAGTAATCTTTGCCCAGAAGCCACTGTCCCTTCACCGTCCGTTTGCGTTGGATTTTTTTTCAGACAGTCCTAGAAGGTCATTGCCTCCTCGGTCTCCTGCATTGCAGCCTCCGCAGCTTCCTGTAGAAGAGCCATGTCCTGCTGGCTGTCATGCGCTGTCTGGTTTTCGTTGTTCTTTTTGTAGACAGGCTTGTAGTCGATATGCTCCGCAATGATTTTTGTCTTGCTGTGTGATTTTCCCGACTCGTCCTTCCATCTGTTCTGCTTCAGGTGTCCGACAATCCTTATGCCGCGTCCCTTTGTGGCGTACTTGCATGTAGAGTCCGCTATGTTCCCGAACGCATCCACATCAAAAAATGAAACCTCGTCAGACGTTTTTCCATCCGGTGTCCTTACAGCCCTGTTTACGGCAATAGGAAACGAGCAGACGCTGAAACTTAGTCCCTGTCTTTTTTCTGGCTGGCGTACGACATTGCCTTCAATGATAATCTGGTTGATACCGTTCATAAAAATTCCTCCACGGATAAAACTTTTTTTGCAGTGCGGCGGGGCGCGCCTTCCGTCTTTTTTTTGCCCTGCATAATATATATATGCCGTGAAAATCAAAAATGTAAAAAAATCTGCAAATTTTTTTTAAAATTTTTTCCGGGAGGATTTAGGGAACCGCAGTCTATAGGTTCTTAAAAATGTCCGCGACTATTGCTGAGGATTTTCCTATTAAACGCTGGAATATGTTTCCCTTTTCCACATTTCTGTCGGCAACAAGCGGCAGTGTCCTGAACGGCTTTCCGTTAAGAAGATATGTGATTTCCCCGTACTTTGCGCCACATTCCACACCGCCGTAGATGTATTTTGGAATTGAAACCTGGGTCGTAATCTTTGAGACCTCCAACTTGGAACCGTCCTGGGAGGGAAGCGTCATCGGAACGGTGAATGTTTCGTCCATCGCGGGAACCAGCTTCACCGATTTTTCCTTTGCCCCAAAAACTCCCACAGTGTATTCATGCGTCCCGGAATTTTTTGGAACATGGTAGTCCGTGAAATTGTCGAAGGCGAAATCAAAAAGCTCCTTGTTGTCCGCCACCCTGTACCTGTTTCCGATTATGAGGCTGTCTCCAGGTCCGCCCATTGTTACCGAAAGAAACCTGACCCCGTTGCGTTGTGCCGTAACGGATATGTTGTAGCCGCTTTCGTCTATGTATCCGGTCTTGAGTCCGTCGCATCCATCAATTTCGTCAAGCAGCTTGTTTGTGTTCTTCTGTTTGTATGTCTCTGGCTCGGTTCCTTCGGGTACGTTCTTCTCCAGCGGATAGCTGATTTCCTTTTGCGAATGGAATTCTTCCAGTGCCTCCGGGAACCTCTTGATGTACTGGCGCGCGAATGTTGCAAACTCCCTTGCCGTTGTAAGATTTTCCTCGCTGTATCCGCTGGACTCTACGAACTCAGTTTTTGTAAGTCCCACGCTCTTTACGGCGTTGTTCATTTCTTCGACAAAATCATCCATGCTGCCGCTTATATAATTTGCGACCGCTATTGAGGCATCGTTTCCGCTGCAGATTGCAAGTCCAAGAAGAAGCTCCCGAAGAGTGACGGTCTGTCCTTCCGCAAGATGCATACGGCTTGCGTCCCATGGTATGTTGATTTCCCAGCTTTCGGACGGAAGGGGAACTGTGTCGTCCATCGAAACAAGCCCCTTTTCAATTGCGTCGAAAACCACGTACATCTCGACAATTTTTGTCATGGAGGCAGGTGGAATCTGTTCGTCGGCATCCTTTTCGTAGAGGATTTCGCCGGTGGTCGTGTCAATCAGAATCGCGCTTTCGGCATTCAGGTCGATGTCGTCGGTCTCCGCGGCGAAGGGATTTTGCTTCAGCTCAACGGATGTCCGCTCCGGGTATTTCTGGTCGAGAGTTTTTTCAAGGGCAGTCTCCTGTGTGTCAGTCCTTTTTCCAAGCTCCTCCGGGTGGACCGTTTTTTTTGCGTTCACAAGCGCGTACAAAAAATATGCGAGCAGCAAAAGTAGAATTGGAAGAATCTTTTTGATTGCGCCACCATGTTTTTTTCTTTGACCTGCGTTATAGTTTCTGCCCTGATTTTTCCGGACCGGTTTTCTTGAATCCATTTTTCCCCCTACGCCCTTGACGCTCTGTTTCTCAAAAGCAAATCCGCGACAGTTATTGCCGCCATGGCCTCGACCACCGGGACAATCCTTGGGCAAAGGCACACGTCATGCCGTCCCTCAATCTCAATCTCCGCCTCGTTCATGTTGATGTCAAGCGTTTTTTGTTTTGTGAAAATGCTTGGCACCGGCTTGACGGCTACACGGAATTTTATTTCGTCCCCCCTTGAGATTCCACCAAGAATGCCGCCTGCGTTGTTCGTTAAAAAAATCGGGGTGGAGTTTGGTCCTGCTCTCATCTGGTCGTTGTTGTCCGCTCCCGTCGAATCCGCGCAATCAAAACCGTTACCGAATTCAATTCCCTTGACCGCCCCAATCGAAAGCATGGCCTGGGCAATTAGGGCATCCATTTTGTCAAATACAGGCTCCCCAAGTCCAGCAGGCACTCCGCTTATGACGCACTCGACTATGCCACCCGCAGAGTTTCCCTGTTTCCGAAGCTCCTCAATTTTTTCCTGCATCTTGATTGCGGCACTCCTGTCCGGGGAACGCATTGTGTTGTTTTCAATTTCATCAAAATCGACGGACTGGATTTCAATTCCGGCAGCCCTTTTTGTGTATGCCCGCACGCTGATTCCGTTTTTTTTCAAAAATAACTGGGCTATGGCTCCCGCTGCCACACGTGCAGAAGTCTCCCGTCCGCTTGAACGACCGCCGCCCCTGTAATCCCTTGCCCCGTATTTCATCTGGTAAGTGTAGTCTGCATGTCCCGGTCGGAAAAGATTCATTATATTGCTGTAGTCCTTTGACTTCTGGCTTGTGTTCCGAATCATTATGGCGATGGGTGTGCCGGTGGATTTTCCCTCGAAGATTCCGCTGAGGATTTCCGCTCTGTCAGCCTCGCTCCTTGATGTCACTGCCGCGTTGAAAATCTCTTTTCCGGATGGGTCGGTCTGTTTTGCTCCAGGCTTTCTTCTGTCCATCTGCTTCTGAATAAAGTCTGCGTCAATATCAATACCCGCGGGGCATCCGTCAACAATGCATCCGAGCGCGTCCCCATGGCTTTCACCAAAGGTCGTCACCCTGAAAATCTGCCCAAAAGAATTTCCTGCCATATAGTCTCCCGAAAATCAATCTTAGAGATTTACCTTATTTTATCTGACTTTGTTCACTAACTCAATACGGCTGTGGACATTCATTTTTTTGAAAATCTTTTTGTTGTGCGTAGTGACGGTTCCAAGCGATATGTTCAGTTTTTCGGCAATCTCCTTGTCGGTGAGTCCCTCGGAAATCAGCATGGCAATCTGTTTTTCGCGTGATGAAAGTTCGTTCTGCGCAAAAACGGCGGACTGGGAGCTTGTGAGTGAAAGATTCTCCTTGTCCGTATTCTGGTCCATCGGGATTTTTTGTGGCGAAATCAGCGGTCCCTCTCCCATGAGCACCTTGTTCACCTGTTCGACAACTGAGCGGCGGATTTTGTGTGACATTGAGTAAATCGAGTAGATTGCGCGGAGTATGCGTTTCATTGTGAATGGCGCGATTATGCAGTCCGTGGCTCCAAGTGCCATCAGGTTGTCGATTTTGTCCGAATCCGACGGCGGAAGAATGAACACAAAGGGTATGTCCCTAAGGTATGGCTCGCTGTTGCATTTTCTGAAAAATTCCATGCCGCTTACCGTTGGCAAAATGTAGTCGCTTATGATTATGTCCGGGAGCCTGTTCCCGAGTGCGTGCGCGGTCTGGAGCATCTTGAAGGCCTGGTCGCCCGAATCCACGGTGTAGAGATGGCAGTGGCTGTTGAGAAAATCTTCTGTGAGTTTTCTGGAAAGGTCGTCGGCTATGGCGAAAAGAATTGACGGAGCCTTGCCCTCTATTGAAAGGAGTGCGTCGAGAGGCTTTGGCACAACCTTTGCGTCCTTTTTGTACTCGCTGATTAGGCTCATCCCCTTGTCCGACACTTCACCCGAGACTACATTCAGCCTGAACGAAAACAGGTAGCCCGTTCCAATGTCCTCAACAACAAAGCTGCTTCCGTAACATTCCAGGACTTTTTGCAACAGGGAGAATCCAAGAAACTCGTCCTGACCGAAATTTTCAAGTACCTTTTTTGTCATAATGTGCAGCTCGGAATCTGTCGTGGTCTTAATCTGGAAGTCTAGATTTTCGCCATCAAGTTTCAGAGTGACGGCAAGTTTGGAGCTTTCCACGCACAGCTTCGTAGTGTTAATCAGCATGCTGGAGAAGAAAAATTTAAGCACTTCCCGGTTGATTAGTATGCTTTTGTTTTCGAGGCCGTCCATTTTTGCCTTTATGGCAATGTTTTTTCTCTGCGCCATGCTTCCGAAAAGATTCACGCAGCTGGTGAGCAGTTCGCCCGGTGTAACAGCCTGTGCCTCCGCGGGTACTCCAGAGTCCACGATTGATTCCATGGCAAGAAGGTTCAGCCCCTGGTCCAGCGACATAATCATGAAGGAGCTTGATTTTTCGTCCTTTTCCCTGTACTCGTTTTCGCTTTTCTGCATAAGAATCATGTTGCGGGTTGAGTTCTGGGATGTAATAAGGATTTTGTCCACCTTGCGCCTGAGTTCCAGCCTCTCCCGTATGATGGAGTTTTCTTCGTCCTTCTCACGCAGCTTTTGGTCCATTGCCGCAATCTTGTCCTTGTAGCGTCTTCCGCTTATGGTCAGCGCGGGGATTGTCATAAAGAAGAAAATGATGTTCTCCGGCATAAAGAATTTCAGGTCGGCGATTTTCAGGGAGTGTCCGCCCATCACACCGATAAAATCAACCAGACGCATCAGCATGTACGCGGATATTGCCAGAACCCATGCATCAAGTATTGTGTAGGATGCCCCACGGCCAGAGCGTAGATTTTTTGCCCACATTATAATCAGTGTGACGCAGCAGACAAGGGTTCCCATGTTCACGGCGATGAAAATCAGCTTGGGACTTTCCCCCGCGAAAACTATTGCGAACATGAGGCAGATTGTGGCAAGGTTTGCGAAAAACAGTGCGGGATATTTTTTCGGTCTCTTGCAGTCGTTGATTATGTAGACAAAAATCAGGGTGCTGGTGAAAGCGTTCGCTATGTTGATGAAATATTCCGGTATGAAAAGGTTTGCCCCGTTTCTGATTATGTTCAGGTTGCTCGAAGGCTCCAGTCCCCGCAGGCAGATTGTCACCAGATAAAGCAGCCCCGTGACGATACCTATAATTATATATAGCTTATCTTTTATGAAGATTCCCAGAAACAGAATCAAAAGGAAGAGTGCGACCGAAAGCGCGATAAAAAATGCGTTGAAGAGGATTATGAACCTTTCCTCATGGTCGAATGTGCTTGACGGAAACATTTTTAGCGAAACCGCGCTGCCATTGTATGAAATCATCCTGATTCTTACCGTGTGGATTTCCTCTTTTGGAAAGGCGGTCTCGTCAATCAGTATGCTTGGAATCCATGTCGCGTAGGTAATCTGGCTGCGGTCAAGGTTGGAGCCTGTCCTTCCCATTAAAATCCATTTTCCTTCGTCCGGGCTGTACCTGAAAACATCCGCGTAGTTGAAGCGTTTTAGTCCGAACCCAAGGTTGTAGTATTGTCCGTTGTCCGCCTGCGTGTCCGGGAATTCCACGTTAATCCACAGGACTCCCTTGTAGAATCCGGGGTGGAAATCCTGTTTTGCGTCGGTGAAGTCATCCAGATTCAGGTCCGCGCAATCTATGGTCGCCTCCGGGTCGTTGAAATACTTGATTGTGAGCGGAATCTCCTTGTCCTTCGGCGGCTTGGTCTCCTCAAAATCAAGCTGGTTCTCGAAATCCGTGATGTAGATTCCCTCCGGAAATGCTGTCGAAAAGCATCTTGCAAGGCTCAGAACTGCCATTGCCAATAGGATAAGCCTCTTTTTGCTCATGCGCTGTGTCGGGCGAAAATACTTTTGAAAATCCATAACTAAAGTATAACCCAGGTTTTGAAAAAAAACAAAAGAAATATACCATGTTTTTAGTATGAATATACCATGAATTAGGTACAATATGAACGTTGCGCGATAGGGGATGCTCGTCTATATTTGGACACAGGATTGGAGAAGATAAATATATATTTGCTGCCTGCTTTTGCGGGTGGTTGTCGTGTCTGCTCCGGTGGAACTAATCCTGCCGCCATAATGACAGGCATGATGTTAAAACGTCTGGGCTTGGGAAGCGAAAAATCTTCCGCTGGTTTGGACGTTTTTTTTTATTTTTACACTTTCATTGATTATTTTCTATAAATATGCAATACTCTCAGCCATAGACTTATTTTTTAGGAGACTCATTTAGGAGGTCCACTATGAGAAAGCTTCAAGGCTCTTTGACGGCTATGATTACGCCAATGCTGGCTGACGGATCCGTTGACTATGAAGGGTTCAGAAAGAATGTCATTTTCCAGCTGGAGCAGGGAATTGACGGGCTTCTGCCTCTGGGAACAAGCGGAGAGACACCGACTTTGACAGAGGACGAGGAAGAAAAACTCCTTGACATCGCAATCCCCCTGGTCAGGGAATTCAATAAGAAAAACAATAAGGACGTGAAACTTGTAATCGGAGCGGGAAGCAACAACACTGCCGATGCGGTCCGCTATGTCCAGCGCGCAAAGGACAAGGGCGGCGACTATGCTCTGGTCGTGACTCCATACTACAACAAGCCGAGCGACGAGGGAATCTTCCGCCACTTTGAGGCTGTCTCCAAGGTCGGTATTCCTATAATCGTCTACAATATACAGGGACGCACAGGAAAGAATATTTCGACTGCGGTTCTTGAGCGCATTGCCGATTTGCCGAACATTGCGGGCGTAAAGGAAGCGAGCGGAAACATCAACCAGATGATGGAAGTGATTGAGAAGGTCGTTTCAAAGCACCCCGATTTTTCTGTGATGAGCGGAGACGACGGACTTACCCTTCCGTTGATTGCAGCCGGTGGCGACGGTGTCATTTCCGTTGTAACAAATTTGATACCATCCCTTATGACGGAGCTTGTCCACGACTGTCTGGACGGAAAATTTGACGAGGCAAGGAAAATCCATTACCGCCTTCAGCCGTTCTTCCGTGCTGCGTTTGTCGATGGAAATCCGTCATGCATAAAGTATGCCATGAATGTGAAGGGAATCCCTGCCGGAGCATTGCGTCTTCCGTTGGTTGAACCGCATGACGGAGCAAAGAAAATCATCGAGGAGGCAATCAAGGTCTGCGGGCTTTGATTTGCGGCTGCCACGATAAAAAGAGGTGCGATATGAGTGAAAAAATCAAAGTCGGAGTTCTTGGTGCTACCGGTATGGTGGGCCAGCGTTATATAAAACTTTTGGAAAATCATCCGTGGTTTGAAGTGACTTATGTTGCCGCATCTCCACGTTCAGCCGGAAAACTTTACAAGGATGCAGTGTCATCTCGCTGGCTGATTGGTGCGGACATTCCTTCTGCGGTTGCAAATCTTACGGTTCAGGATGCAAACGATGCAAAGCTTGCAATCGGAAAGTGCAAGTTCGTTTTCTCTGCCCTGGAAATGGGAAAGGATGAAATCAAGGCACTGGAAGAAGCGTATGCTGCCGAGGGAATCCCGGTCGTCTCAAATGCGAGCGCAAACCGCTGGACGGAAGACGTTCCGATGCTCGTTCCGGAAATCAACTACAGCCATCTGGACATAATCAAAAAGCAGCAGGAGCACCACGGCTGGGACAAGGGATTCATCGCAGTAAAACCGAACTGTTCCCTCCAGACATACATGATGCCTCTCCACGCATTGATCATGGCAGGCTATCCTGTAAAAAGGATGATAGTCACCACATTGCAGGCAACAAGCGGAGCAGGTTATCCGGGCGTTCCAAGCTACGACATGATTGACAACATCGTTCCATACATCGGCGGTGAAGAGGAAAAGACCGAAAAAGAATGCCTCAAGATTTTGGGAAAGGTTTCCGGCGACAGAATTGAAAATGCAAGCCTTCCGCTGGTAAGCTCAACATGCACCCGCGTTCCTGTAATTGACGGACACACTGCATGCGTTTCCCTTGAATTCGATTTGCCTGATGACAAAAAGCCGAGCCTTGAAGAAATCGAAAAGGTCTGGACTTCATATAAATCAGTGCCGCAGGAACTCAATCTTCCTTCAGCCCCGGAACATCCGATTGTCGTCCGCCACGAGGAAAACAGACCCCAGCCAAGACGCGACCGTGAGACCGAAAAGGGAATGGCATGCGTAATCGGAAGACTCCGCAAGTGCAACGTGTTCGACGTAAAGTTCGTAGCCCTGAGCCACAACACAAAACGCGGAGCCGCACTCGGTGGAATCCTGAACGCAGAGCTTTTGAAATCAAAGGGATTTTTTGACAAGCTGTAGGGAAAAAATTAAATAAACATTCATGCTGACCCGTGCTGTTATAAAGTGCGGGTCATTTTTCTTTATGGGGATTTTTGTGACCGCAGACAAGGCATCTTACAGTGCGCCGTAAATCGAATGAATCATTTTCTGGAGTTTATATGCCGAAGCAAAATATTTATGATAACGATGCGTTTTATGAAAATTTCAAAAAGATCAGGGAATCGGAACTGAATTTTAATGATGTCATAGAAACACCTATAATCACAAAAATGCTGCCCGATCTTAAAGGGAAAAAAATTCTGGACATCGGATGCGGTATGGGACAACATGCCATGCAATATGCAAAAAGCGGGGCGCTGTCAGTTCTCGGAATTGATATTTCCGAAAAAATGCTTTCGTATGCAAAAGAAAATAATTCAGATGAGTCAATCACTTACCGGAAAATGGCTCTTGAAGATTTGGAGCAGCTGAACGAAACTTTTGATGTCATAACAAGTTCGCTGGCTTTTGATTATGCGGAGGATTTCGGAAGCCTTATGAAAACAATCCACGCAAAATTAAATGAAAACGGTGTCTGCGTTTTTTCCATGTCGCACCCGATTTCCACCGCATACGACGGAGTTTATGATAGATATACGCGGACGGAACAGGGAGAACGCTTGTACGCCAATTTACATAATTACGGGATTGAGGGACTGAGACAGATTCATTGGGTGGTGGATGGTTATGAAGTATATCATAGGACATTCTCAACGTTGATAAACAGTCTTGCGTCTGCCGGATTTATAATTGAGGAATGCCGGGAATCAAAATTGCCGGAAGAAATCTTACGGAAATTCCCTGAGCAATTCGGAGGAATAATACACCAGCCTGATTTTATTTTTTTCAGATGCAGAAAGTAAATTAAGCGAACTTCCAAAAACTCATCAAAGTGATTTTTAGAGGTTGCCTCAATCTCGCGGACTTGGCTTAAACTATGCGTTCATAGAAATTTTCTCTGCAATTTCCTGTCGCAAGCTATTGCTTGCTAAGGAGTTTTTACTTGCTCGCAAAGCTCGCATTTTTTGCAGGCAAAAAAACGTAAAAGTCGCAAGCTGTCGCTTGCTAATGAGTTTTTTCTTACTCGCAAAGGCTCGCATTTTTTGCAGGCAAAAAAACGAAAAAACTCCAAGCCACTTATTTAAAAATGCTTGGATCAAATTAGGCGTCTACTGAAATTTTTTCCGCAAGCTCCTGGACTTTTTCCAATGGAAGACCTGTACATCGGGCGATAATCTCAGGGGAGATGTTTTCTTTCAAAAGATTCTCTGCGGCCTCGATTGCTTTGTCGGCTTGACCTTCCAAATACCCATCCTCACGGACGTTTTTTTCATAAAGCTCCTGGTTAAACTCTGTCAAAATCATTCCGATTACCTCCTATCGCAAGCTAAAGCTTGCTAATGAGTTTTTACTTGCTCGCAAAGCTCGCATTTTTTGCAAGCAAAAAACCGTAAAAACTCCCAGACACATGTTTTAAATACCCATGAATCAAATTATGCGTCTACTGAAATTTTTTCCGCGAGTTCCTGAACTTTTTCTAATGGAAGACCTGTGCAGCGGGCGATAACCTCCGGGGAGATGTTTTCTTTCAAAAGATTCTCTGCGGCTTCGATTGCTTTGGCAAAAACACCGTCCTCATATCCATCTTCACGGCACACACGCTTGAATTCTTCCATATCAAATTCTGTAAGGCTCATACCTATTACCTCCGACCTCTGTTTTTTGAAAAAGCCGTCCAAAAGTTTTTCATGGATCGCCCAGTCTACGGCTTCCTCCACCGACTTTTTTTTGCCCATGCCGGATCTCTGGTTCCTTTTCACCCGGTAAACAAAATCTATATAATCATACAACGGACGGCACTTTTTTTGAAGAGGAAAATTGCAGTTCGGGTTTATGTTTATGATGTCCGCAGTCCACTCAAAGTCGCCGGACTTGTCTTCACGGATGAAAGCGTCCGAAAGTTTCATTGACCAACGGCTTGGCTCGTTTTCATTTCCGTTGTAGAACACGATGAACTTCGGTGTGGGTATTTTCACAAGCTTTGAGCTCAAGATACTTTTTTTATTCTCTGTCAGATAAATCTGATATAGCTGCGAGAAATACATGAGTCCTCTTAACGGCATGTTCGGGTTGTATGAACTTTGCTGCTCCCACAAAACCATCTGGTCGTCTATCAAAAATGAGATGTCGTTTCTCATGGTGATATAAATGACATTCTCAATCGTGTTAACCTGAAGTTCATCGGGGTCGGTGTAGTTAGTGTTGTTCAAAGCGTTATACAAACTGAGACGCCACTTTTTGCTTTCCTCGGTGTCGCGTCCGAATATGGCTTTGAACAATCTGTCTTTGTACTGCCGCTGCGGCGGTAAATGTGTTTCCAATATTTTTCCTCCATTTTGCGGTGATTGAGCGCTACGCCACACTTGCACGCGCTTGCTACAAGCGTGTGTCGAAATCACCTTATATTGATGTTGGTCAGTCTATGGCTATGCACAGAATCTCTTGTAAAAAGAGATGCAGAATCAAGTTCGGCATGACAAAACTTATTGGATGTATCCATGCCAGGGACTCTCTACAATATATATATTCCCTGGAATTCACCGTTGTAAACAAAATGGACGGAATTTTTGAAAAAATATGGTCACACATATAAGGCCGATAAAGTCAATATGTTTTCGCAAAAAAAAACTCCCTAAGCTTTCTTTTTGGGAAAGCTTTATTTTAGAG
>CACZPR010000004.1 GCA_902783155.1 uncultured Spirochaetaceae bacterium | reverse complement strand
TTGTCCTCCACAACCAGTATTGAAAAAACTGTAAAAACATATTTTATCTTGAAGCCATGTGATTTAGATTAACGCAGAATAAAGACACAACTTGATATGAAAAAAGTTAAAAAACAAAAACCCCGCCGGAAATGAACGATGAACATGCACCATCCAAACCAACGGGGCTTCAAATTTTACGCGGACACTAAATCCGAAAAATTCCTACTTCTTTTCCTGAATCTTGTCCTTCTCCTTCTTGACCTTCACATCAAGAACGTCCATAAGTTTATTCAAAGAGGCCGCAAAATCAAAGTCGTCCGCCGACACATGTGCCGAGGCTCCCCAACGGAAATTGATTGTCGCATCGAAATAATACTTCTTGTCCTCCTTTACCCTCAAAGCCAAATCAACGATAAGCTCTTCCGCATAGGCAATTCTCTTGAGCTTCTGTTCGATAAGTTCATTCTGGTCCTTATCCAAACTGAATCCCTGCGCTGAAACCGATTTATTCATACTGTGTACTCCTTTGTGTTTGATTTTATACGCAGCAAACTGCCACTTCTTAAAGTATACAACCGAATCCGCCAAAAGGCAAAGATTTTTTACAAACATTGTGTTATTTCTGGAATTCCCCAAAATTTGACAACCCGGACCATAGATGTTACTATTTTCTGTGTCTTTTGTTTACAATAGAGACAACATCCACCAATCAAGGAGAAAATCAGCATGAAAAAGTTTTTCGCTTTAGCCGCCACAATAATAATTGGGTCCTGCGCAGTCACAAATCTGTTCGCAATAGATTACGGCACGGTCTCCACAAGAGTGCTTGAAACACTCACGGACGACAAGATTTTTATCGGCCAGTGCGCAAACGAAAAAGAGCTTGCCTTGGTTCTGGAAAAGGGATACAAGGACCTGTTTGGCGAGACAATGGGCACCCCCGAAAAGACTGTTGAAAAAATCGTCAAGTCCATGGAGACAAAAAAAGAATACGACACAGCTTTCAAGAAGGCCGAGGACAGACAGAAGATTGCCGATGTCTACGACTACAGCCACATGGATTTTACCTACGACGAGATTGTCCAGATAATCAACACGTTCAAGGAAAAGCTCAACAAGGAATCGGCAAGATACTACGCGGCAATAATGAGGGACAGCGATTATTACGCCTACACCTTTGTATATGACTCAAAGACGAAAAAAATCTACATGTCTTACGGCTACCATTACAGCTATGACGATGGTGACTACTACGATGATGACTACTACTACGATGATGACGATTACTATGGCTGGTAAGATTTTTCGCAGGGCCGCCACATTTTTGACAGTCCTGCTTGTCGGTATACAGGTTTTTGCTGTAGATTACGAGGCACAGCCGCTGGAGTATTTCAAGGAAAAACGGAAGAACGACTACAGCTTTGCCATGTCAACAGCAAAAGACATCTACGGCTACCTTAAAAAGCAGGAATACCCCTACGCTATTGAGGCCGTATCGATTGTGTTCCCGGAAATGATGCGCTACTCTGCTTTCCAAAATGAAATTGAATCGCTGATTAACGAGGTTCTTGCGTTCACTTCCGACGAGAGCAATGGATTTTCCATCGGTCTTTTCCAGATGAAACCTCTTTTTGCATCCGCCGTGGAAAAACTTGTCCGAGCCGACCCGGAGCTGCGAAAAAAATATCCGACCATAGACTACAACGGAATTGCCGCGGACACAGGCTCCAGACGCGACAGAATCATGCGGCTGCGCAAACTTGATTTCCAGCTTGAATATCTCAAGGCCTTCATAGATTACGAGGTCAAGATTCTTAATCTGCAAAACGAAAAACAGGACGACAGAATAAAATACCTTTCCGCCGCATACAACTACGGAATCCAGACATCAAGGGAAAAACTGGAGAATGTCTTCACATGGAAATCCTTCCCGTCCGGAAAAAGAAACCTGTACTTCAACTACCAGAAAATCTGCCTCGCCGTCGCCGAAGAACTTTTGCAATAAGGACAGCCCAATTGTAAAAAACACCGAAATCCGTTATAATCCTTGAACTATGTCCTACTATGATTCTTTTGATGTCGCTGTTGTTGGCGGAGGTCATGCCGGAATTGAGGCAAGCCTTGCGTGCGCCCGCATGGGACTGAAGACAGTATTAATTACCCAGACCATCGATTCCATTGGCCGCATGAGCTGCAACCCTTCAATCGGAGGTATTGCCAAAGGAAACATAGTTCGGGAAATTGACGCGCTTGGCGGACAGATGGGAAAACTGATTGACCGCTCAATGATTCAGTTCCGTCTTTTGAACAGAAGCAGGGGTCCGGCAGTACAGGCTCCACGCTCGCAGGCAGACAAAATCGAATACTCAAAGCTCGCAAGAAAAATCCTTGAGACCACCCCGAATCTTTCCACGCTGATGGACACTGCAACCGAAATCATAACGGCCGCATCCACAACAGCACTTCCGCCAAATTCGGACTCGGCGGCAGAAAAAGGCACAATCCCCGGAGAAAACCGTGGATTCTATACCGCAAACCTGACCGAGGCGGCAAAAAGCGGCATGAGACAGATTGTCGCCGGAATCAAGACAGAAAGGGGCCGTGTAATTCCTGTAAGGTCCATAGTCCTCACGACAGGCACGTTTTTGGGAGGACGCATTTTCATTGGCGAATACGACGCACCGTGCGGAAGACTTGGAGAGGGAGCCGCCATTGGGCTTACCGAAAGCCTGAACCGACTTGGCTTTACGACAGGACGGCTAAAGACCGGAACTCCACCAAGAATCCTCCGCCACACGGTAGATTTTTCCCGGCTTGAAATTCAGGACGGGGATGCGGACATAATTCCGTTCAGCTTTGACGATGAAAAAGTTGAGCGCACCATGGTTCCCTGCCACATGGTCTACACAAATGAAGAAACCCATAAAATCATCCGCGAAAACATAGGACGCTCCCCGCTCTATTCCGGAAAAATCCATGGGGTTGGTCCGCGCTACTGCCCTTCAATCGAGGACAAGGTGATGCGTTTTCCAGAAAGAGAGAGGCACCAGCTTTTTGTGGAGCCGGAAGGACTGGAGACTGACGAAATCTATCTGAACGGACTCTCGTCATCGCTGCCGGAAGAAGTGCAGGACGCATTTTTAAGAACCATGACCGGGTTTGAAACATGCACAGTAAGCCGACCCGGATATGCCGTGGAATACGACTATGTAGAGCCTACCCAGCTCTATCCGAGCCTTGAGACAAAACGTGTCGCAGGACTTTTCAACGCAGGCCAGATTAACGGAACATCAGGTTACGAGGAAGCCGCCGGACAGGGACTTGTAGCCGGAATCAACGCGGGACTTTACGCAAAATCGCACAAAAACCAGCACGGACCGCTCGCACTTCCACCGGTGGATTCGGACAGGGCAAAACAGATTAAGTCGGTGGAGGAAAAATCGCCAAGGGAAATTCCTGAATACGAGAGCCTTGTTCTTGGACGCGACGAGGCATACATCGGTGTGCTGATTGACGACCTTGTTACGCTCGGAACAAAGGAGCCTTACCGAATGTTCACGGCACGCGCGGAATACAGACTCAAGCTCCGCCACGACACCGCAGACAGAAGGCTCAGGGAAAAAGGATACAGGGTCGGTCTTATCACAAAGGAGCAGATGGACTCCACCCTTCTGAAATACAGCCACATCGATGAGGCGATGAAGTTCATAGAGAATCATCCCGATTCAGAACGACCGGCTGATTTTACCGAAGCGGAATGGACTGTAGCCCAGGAAGATTTCAAATACAAATACTACATACAAAAACAGGATGCCAGGGTCGCAAAGCTTCACAGAATGGAGAACGCAAGGATTCCGCAAAACTTTGACTACGGAAAAATAGTCGCACTCAGTTCGGAGAGCCGCGCAAAACTGGAAAAAGTCCGTCCGACAACCTTGGGACAGGCATCAAGAATCTCAGGAATCAGGAACAGCGACATAATGCTGCTCATGGTATACCTCCACTAAAGGAAAGACATTATGAATAGAAAGAAACTGTTTGCATCAATCTTTATGATTTTCACAAGCATCGCGCTCACATTCGCCTACGGTGACAAAAAGATTTTAATCTGGGACGGAGTTCAGGCCGAGGGTGTCCATAAAAACTCGACCAAAATGTTTATGTTCGCGCCAAAGGACGGACAGAAAATTTATGAAGACAAAACTCCTGCCGTAATAATCTGCCCGGGCGGAAGCTACCACCACCACGGAATGTACAACGAAGGCTCCGATGTCGCAAAATGGTTCAACTCAAAAGGATTCACCGCATTTGTCCTTGAATACAGGACCAGCTGGTTCGGACACCAGTACCCCGCAATGATGAAGGACATCCAGAGGGCAATACAGATTGTGAGGGAACGTGCGGACGAATATGGAATCGAAGCGAACAATCTTGGCATAATCGGATTCTCCGCCGGTGGACATCTTGTTACATGGCAGGCCGAATACTGGTCTCGCACCAATTTTCTTTCGGAGATGGGAATCAGCACAAACGTTTCGCTCAGGCCCGACTGGGTGTGTCCCGTATATCCTGTTGTATCAATGCAGGACGACATCTACCACAGCTGGTCAAGGTTCAGTCTTTTCTGGACAAAAAATCCAAGCCAGGAACAGAAGGACATGCTCTCTCTTGAAATGCAGGTTCCAGACCAAATGCCGCCGGTGTATCTTGTCGCATGTCACGACGACCCTGTTGTAAAATTTGAAAACAGCCAAAGACTTTACAACGCGATGAAAGCAAAAAACATTGACGTGACTTTCGCGGAATATGAAAAAGGTGGACACGGATTCGGTATGCTCAACAACGCATTTATGAAACGCACCCACTGGAACGAAGACCTCTACGCATGGCTTGTACAAAAAGGATTCGCAAAATAATGGAAAGCAAAAAGCCGCATTTTTTTTTCACCAAGATATTTCATACACGACTTTGTGCGCATCACCTCATTTCTTCCGGGATTTTTGTTGTGGAGGCCCAAGCACATTTATGAAAACCAGGCCGCAAAGAAAAAAATCAGGGGCGGTGCGCTTTTGATTTCAAACCACATTGGATTCACCGATCCAGTTTTTTTGATGTACGGATTCTGGTACCGCCGTCTCTATTTTGTCGCCCTCAGAATTTTTTTCAACACCAAAATGAAAAATTTCTGGTTCCGCCATTTTCTCTGCATCCCGATTGACAGGGAGAACGTGAGCATGGAAACATTCCGGGAGATTGTCGGGCGGCTCAAGGAAGATGAGATTGTCGCAATCTTTCCCGAAGGAAAAATCAATGTGGAAAAACAGGGGCTACAGACTTTTAAATCCGGCATGATACTGATGGCCATGCAGAGCAAAAAGCCAATCCTCCCGGTCTACATCCAGAAAAAAAAGGGAATCCGGCACAGACTCCTGATTGTGGTTGGAGAACCGATAAAAATTCCGGAGGGAACATCAGGCTTAAAAGCAGTTGAAAATGCGACCCAAGAGCTATACAATAAAGAAATCCACCTGCAAAATCTTGCGGATGAATATTACGGAAAAAAATAACTCTGATTTTATAGGAGAAAAAAAATGGCGATGACAACAGATGAGGTATTCAAAAAATATACCGATGAAAAAACTTTTGAAAGAATTGTCGAATACGATTCCATCTCACAGATGTGGAAAAACTGTCTGAATGAATTCGGAAACCTTAACGCGGTCTGCTACGACGGAGAGCACCACACGTTCTCCCAGATTGAAAATGATGCCGCAAAATTCAGAAGCGTCCTGAAAAAAAATGGAATTGAAAAAGGTGAGCGTCTCGGTCTTCTATGCGCAAACTCTTATGATTTTGTGAAGGCATTCATCGCAATCACGACCAGCGGAAATTCTGCCGTAATCATTCCGGCGCACCTTGACGAGATGTCCATATTCGGCTGCTCGATGAAACTTGGAGTCAAAAAGATTGTGGCACAGGATGCCCTTGAAGAAAAAACAAATCTCGCAAAATCAAAGGGAATCCAGGTGATAAAGATTTCGGAAACAGATTCGGAATCCACACAAATGGTAGCGTCAAATGCAAACGACGAGTGCGTGCTGATGTTCACAGGCGGAACCACAGGAAAAAGCAAGGCCGCAATCTTGACAAACGGAGCCGTGATGCAGGGAACAAGAAACGGCTGCTACGGCTACAAGGATGTTTTCAACCAGAAATATATTTTGCTTCTCCCTCTTTCACATGTTTTTGGACTTATCAGAAATTTGATGACATCGCTCTACACTGGAAGCGAAATTTTTATCTGCAAAAACAACAAGGACATGTTCAAGGACATCGCGACATTCAGACCGACAATTCTTGTTTCCGTTCCTGCCCTCATCGAAATGGCACTCAAGCTTTCCAAGCAGATGGGAAAAAACATGCTCGGTCCTGACATGAAATATATTATCGCTGGAGCGGCTGTCGTTCCTCCGTATCTAATCAACGAGTGCAAAAAAATTGGAATAACTCTTTTCCCGGGATACGGACTTACAGAATCAGCAAACCTTGTTTCAGGAAATCCAGACAGCACGGAAAATCCAGAGTCAATCGGATTCTTTTTCCCCAACCAGGAATACAGAATTGAAAACGGCGAGCTTTGGTTGAAAGGAAAAAACATGTTCACCGAATATGCCGGGGAGCCGGAGGAAAATGCACGGGCCCTGCAGGATGGATGGTTCAAGACTGGCGACCTTGTTAGGATTGATGAAAAAGGCTACCTCTATATCACAGGACGCATAAAAGAAATTATAGTGCTTCCAAGCGGAGAAAACATTTCACCCGCGGAACTTGAGGCAAAATTCAACGAGCTGGACCTTGTTCAGGATTCCCAGGTCTTTGAGGATATTGATGAAAGCGGAAAACACTGTCTTGCGCTTGAAGTTGTTCCCCGCCAGAACGAAATGGAAAAAATTTCTGCTGAAGATAAAACCGGATTTTTAAAATCAGAACTGGCCAAAATCAACGAAAGTCTTCCGTCGTTCCAGCGTGTGTCAAAAATCACAATCCGCACGAGCGACTTTGAAAGAACTCCCAGCATGAAAATCAAGAGGTACAATAAATGCAACTAAGCCGAGATGAAATCAGCGCAAAGCTCAAAGAAATTCTTGTGGCCGCTGACGAAAAGCACAAGGCGATTGTCGATTCAATCACCGACAGTTCATCACTTGCAACTGACATTGGGCTTACTTCGGTCGGAATGCTTTATCTTGTAATTGTCATTGAGGAGAGTTTTCAAATCCAGTTTGAGAATGTCGGAATTGATGATTTCAAAACTTTCGGCGACATGGTAAGCTATATCGAGTCAAAGCAAAAGTGAAATGGCTTAACAAAAAATGCTCCCCAGCAGACATGATTCGCATACAGGAGGGGGGCATCTATCATTATGGCATATATATCTCTGACGATGAAATAATTCAATTCGGACTGCCGCCTGACAGACTTGGAAAAGTGTCCGATGAGAAAATAAAAGTCGTTTCCAGTGACAGAAAAACATTCTGCCACGAAAAAACTATTGAAGTTGCGGAATACGATGAAACGGAAAATGGACTAAAAAACTCTTTGCAAAAAACTATTGAAAACGCGCGGCACTCCATTGGTTCGGGCGGCTACAATCTGGTCAGAAACAATTGCAAGCATTTTGCATACAGATGTGTATTTGACGACAGGGTTCTAACACCGGAGGACCAGCTAAGACAGATGTGGAAAAACCGTCCGCAGCTTGATGTGTATGTCTCAAAAATTCCGTCCGACATTTATTTTGAAGAAGTTTTTCCCGAGACAAGAAAAAAAGAGATTTTTGAATGTGCAGACGGGTCCCTAAAAAAACAAAAATACTGGGCGTGGAAAACTTTGGAGTACGGAGCATTGAGAAGTTTTGGAATCAGCATGGAAAAGCTTGCCCCCACAAAAAATGAAAAAGGAAAATGGACGGGTGAAAAATATTTTTTTTCAATATCACACATACAAAATACCGTCGCGGTCGCACTTTCCACATCCGAAGTTGGAATCGACATTGAAAATGTGGATGAATTTGAAAAACGCTTTGCCGGAAAAGAAAAACGGCTGAACGAAGTGCTTGGAACAAATGAAAGTTTTGATTTGAAAAAACTTGCTGAACTGTGGACAAAAAAGGAAGCCCGCTTTAAAAGTTTGGACAGCCAGCAAAACTTTGTTCCGGCAAAAATACTTTTTGATGAAAAAAACATGTTCACAAAATTTGATGATGCAGATTTTGGTCGGCACTGCATTTCTGTCTGCTCTGCCATAAAAGATAAAATCCGATTTTATACATACAGCCCAGAAAACATAAAGGAGATTGCTTTATGAAAAAATTTTTACGTGCCCTGCTCTATGTTGTTGCCGTACTCTATCCTATTTTTGTTTTCACTTTTCTTGTAATTCTGAAATCACCGGTCAAAATTTTCTCACTTTGCGTGATGATTTTCGGCATGACATTTTTTCTTGCATTCACAGGTTCAAAGAAAAAAGACGGACAAAAAAAATCTGCAATGGACTGGAGGCCGCTGGTCTCTTCAATACTTTTGCTCGGGACCGGACTTCTGTGTTTTTTCACAAACCAGATTCTTTTTCTAAAACTGTATTCCGTGGCAATCAGTCTGATATTGATGTTCGTTTTTGGAAGCACACTCATTTTCAAGCCGAACATGATTTTCAGATTCGCCACACTCAGCGACAAATCCATAATCGGGTCAAGTTCTGAAAAGGATGTCTACAGGTATTGCCGAAACGTAACAATAATATGGTGCGCATTTTTTTTGACAAACGGAACAATCTCGACCATAACAGCTTTTTCGGAAGAGATTTTTAAAATTGATTCTGACACGGCAAACACCATTTGGTCCATCTACAACGGCGGAGTTTCGTACCTGCTTCTTGGACTGCTTTTTTTGATTGAGATTCGTGTAAGGAAGCATGTCTACAAAAGATTGGTCACGGCATTTCCGCTTTCAACATACAAGTCGTATTCAAGGCCACATGAAAAAATAATGTGCTACACAATGGGAAACAAAAAAAAGACAAAAAAAACATGGACCGATTTTTTGACGGAGACCGCCATTTTAAGAAAAACTTTTTCTGATTCGCAGGACGAAAAATTTTTTGTTCCAACAAACGACGCATGGACTTTCATTGTAACGTTCACAGCCCTTGTCCAGAGCAAGAAGACTCCCGAAATCAATTTTAATTATACGGAAGATTTTGTCAAAGCAGAAGACAGCGGAAACAAAATCGATGTCCAGGAAACTGTTGATTCAAACAAAAAGAATCCAGAACTTGATTTGGAAAACATCCCGGAAATCGACGCAGAAAAAAGTTTTATAGTTCTCACCGCCAACGAAAAGTCCGAAACAAAGACACTAAAAGATTTTGAAGAAAAAATAAATCTGGAAGTAGAAAGCAACGGCAAACAAATTGTACGGGAAAAACGTCCGTTCAATATTGCAACGGACAGTCCAGAACAGTTTTTGGAAAGAATGCTTTTGATGTTCACACTCGGAATTGAATTCTACCGGCAAACAGAAAAACAAAAAATGGATGACAAATAATGAAAATAAAAATCACGGATAGAGTTGGAAACAAGACATTTATTTCTATATGGATTTTGTTCCATGTTTTGATAGCCGCATTTTTTTGTATAAAGCTCGCAACATCGCACGGGCAGATTTCAATAGACGCGGACCTGTTCAACATTACTCCAAAAAACATTGACTCAGAGCCAATCAGCAGGGCGGATGAAAAACTCATGTCCAACACAGGGAACAACGCATTCATCCTTGTCTCAAATCCAGATTTTGAAAATGCAAAACAGACTGCGGAAAAAGTTTTTTCAGAACTAAATGGGAGCGATTTTTTTACAACGGTCTCACTCTACAATGACATTGGAAGCTATGACGATGTTAAAGACTTTTTGTACAAATACAGATGGAATCTGCTTGACGAAAATTCAATAGACCAAATCAACTCAGAAAATGGTGCGGAGGATTTTGCACAGGATGCAATATCAAAGGCATTTGGACTTTTTACTTTGACATCGCTGGACAATATCGAAGACGACCCATTCATGCTCGCGGAAACGAATTTGACAAACTATCTGAACGCTTTGCAAAACTCAGGAACTGCAATGTCACTGAAAGACGGAATGCTTTCCACACAAAACGATGGAAGATGGTACATAATGATTCGCTGTGTCCTGAGCAAAAAGGGAAACGCCATGGCAACAAAAAACAATGGCGTGAACGCAATTTATTCCGCATGTCTTCCGCTTGAAAATGGTGAAACAAAATTCATTTTTTCGGGAACAGCATTTCACAGCAACGACAGTTCAGCAAAAGCCTCAAAGGAAATCACAATCATATCGGTGCTGTCTTTTGTTACGGTGCTTGTCATTTTGATTTTTATTTTCCGCACTCCCCTTCCAATACTCTGCTCCCTTGCGTCCATTGGAATTTCGGTTGCAACAGCATTTTTATTTACCGCGACAGTTTTCAACAAAGTGATGATTCTGACCCTCGTTTTCGGCACATCGCTGATTGGTTCGTGCATCGACTACAGTCTGCACTATTTCACACACTGGGCCGGGAACCCGGAACTAAAAACTCCATCGCAAATAAGAAGCCATCTTTTTTCAGGCCTAAGCATGGCTATAATTTCGTCCGGTCTCTGCTACGCAATTCTTTTGTTCGCGCCTTTCACGCTTTTAAAACAGATTTCACTTTTTTCGCTCACAGGACTTTTGAGTTCTTTTTTTACAACAGTCTGCATCTACCCGACAATTCCACTGCCGAAGGGCGAAAGAAAATTAAGAATAAAATCTATTTATATAGAAAAAAAAGTTTCCAATGGTTCGCGCAAAAAAAAGATTTCGATTGCAATTGTCGCGGCAATTTTTGTTGTATCACTTGCCTCAGTTTTTATCAACAAAAAATATTTTGGAATTGAAAACAATATTGCGAACTATTACAAAATGCAGGGGCGGCTTTTGGAGGACGAAATTGAGGCCGCAAAAATTATACAGTACAGTCCAACCGGGTGGTTCATAATAAGCGGTGAAAATGAAGACGAGGCTCTGCAAAATGAAGAGGATTTCAGAAAATCATTTGAAAAAAACTGCGGAAACAAATATTTGAGCGAAAGTCTTTTCATTCCGTCAATCGAGGAACAAAAAAAATCGCGCGCGGCATGTAAAAAACTTTTGGAAATCAGTGAAGAACAGTACAAGATGCTTGGACTGGACATTGAGTGTGCAAAAAATCTGCAAAAAGAATTCGAGGATTCAGAAAACATATTCGTCTCATTTGATGCGGGTAACATTCCGGTCTCACTTTCCGAATCAATTTCAACAGTGCGCCTTGGAAAAATCAATGACAAATTTTATACTGTGCTTGTTCCGAATCTGACTGTTGACGAAAAAATGTTCAGCTCAATTGCTGAAGACAACGACAATGTTTATTTTATAAGCAAGCGTTCGGACATCAGCCACTCGCTTGACCAACTTACAAAAATGGTTCTGATTTTCTTTGGCGCGACATACATTGTGATGTTTATTGTTTTAAAATTTTTCTATACATGGAAGCAGGCTCTGGAAATCATTTCAATCCCGCTTTTAATCATACTTTCATGCTCGTCTGTGTTTGCCGCAATAAAAACAAAGTTCGAATTCTTTTCCGTCACGGGTCTAATTTTGGTTTTCGGTCTTGGACTGGACTATATAATCTACATGGTGGAGAATGAAAAAAACAAAAAGTCCGCGACAAAAAAACTGGAGCCGCTTGCGACAACACTTTCGTTTGCGACCACGCTCATTTCATTTGGCGCACTTGCGTTCAGTTCGTTCACACCGGTGCATCTGATTGGTCTGAGCATTTCCATTGGACTTACAACAGCTTTTGTCTGTTCAAAATGTTACAGTGAAATCTAGGGAACCGCTATTTTGTGAACAAAATTATTCCAATGGACCTGAAAAATCCGAGCGACGCATAAATCTTTACCGTGTCCTTGAACGGATGGAAATGCGTGGCATGATTTTTTTCAGAGTCGTAGATTGTCTGGATTGGAACTTCGCAGATTTCCATTTTGTTTTTCAGGGCAAGCACAAGCATCTTGATTTCAAACTCAAAACGGTTTCCCCTGATGGAAAGACATTTTTCCATAAAACTTTTTGGAAGTCCACGGAGTCCTGTCTGTGTGTCCCGCAATTCCCTTTTGTAAACTTTCTTTATAATTTTGTTTGTATTTTGATTGCCAAACACACTTAGTTTTGGAATCCCCGGTGAGGTGAAATCACGGGAACCAAGAACAAGTTTTTCAGGATTTTCAAAAAGCGCGTCCATACATTTTAAAATACATTCCGGTGAATGTTGTCCATCCGAATCTGCTGTGACACATCCTATCAGGTCAGGGATATTTTCAATGCAGAATGAAAAAGCAGTCTTCAGGGCGGCACCCTTTCCACGGTTCACATCATGGCGAAGAATTTTTGCACCAAATTCATTTTCCGCCCGGTCAAAATAATTTCTGTATGCCTCCCCGCTTCCGTCATCAACAAGAACAATATTTTTTATTCCACTTACGGAAAGCCTTCCAAGCAAATCGATGAGTCTTTCGTCCGGTTCATAAGATGGAATTATAAGCGGTATAAAATTCTGGTCCACGTGTCTGAATCCTCCACAAAAGTTTACGCCATTTCCGAGCGGATAAAATCACAAATGGCCTCGTCATATTTTTCCGTGTTGTTTATGCGGATGTGGGAATGAACGCCTTTGTCAAACCAAACAATTTTTTTTGGTGCGGTACATTTTTCATAAAGACGCTCCGCCTCATGCGGCAGGGAAAACCTATCCTCGCGGCTGTACAGAAAAAGTATTGGCTTTTTGAAATTCTGTATGCGCTGAATCGGTCCGTCGTGAAAAGCGTCCGCGCCTGAATGTTTTTTTATCAAGGCCATGACAATCTGAGTGGTCGGAAAAGTCATGTGCCTGTCCTTTACAAGATGGTTACGGAAAGAGTCCCTGAACGTTGTGAACATTCCGTCGGCAACAAGGCCTGCCATATAGTCGGGACAGCCGGAATCAACCATGGCATAGAGAGCGGCCGCAGCACCCATACATATTCCATGGCACAGAACGGATTTATTTTTTTTCTGGTCGTGAAGGAATCTTGCCCATGCCAAAATATCAACATACTCGGTGAATCCAGTGTTGTTGTATTTTCCTTCCGAAAGCCCATGGCAGCGGTTGTCAAGCAAAAGAAGATTGTAGCCCATCTTTCTGTAAGGCTCCGCAAAATAACATGAGTACAGACAGCTCTCACTTCTTCCTGCAATCACAATTGCGGCACGGTCGCATCCAAAATCAAAATACCATGCGGAAAGTTTAAAGCCCGCGCTCTCTATTGAAACTTCCTCACGACGGTCAGAATATTTTTCGCCCCACTTTTCACCTTCGGCAAACATTGTCACCTGCTCGGTGTCCTTTGTGTCGGAACATTTTCTCTGCCATTTATCCGGCTTGGTCCTTACAAGCAGTATGCGGTAGATTATGAACGGCGGAGCAAAAAGAAAAAAAAGCAAATTAAGAAAAAGAAAAATAGCAACGGAAATCAAAATTATTTTCAGCATCTCAAAGTCCTATCATAAAATGCATAACGTCCTGTCCACCCTGGACAACATTTATTTCCACATCGGGCAGAATATCCTCAATACATTTTTGAACAAGCTCCGTCATTTTTTCGTCAGCCTGTTTTCCGACGGCAATCATGCAGGAGTATTTTGAATCAAGGTCGGAAATATTTTTTACGGCTGCGGAAAGCGTGGCACATAAATCCTGGGAACTTGCGACGAGACTTCCATTCAAAAAAGCAATGCAGTCGCCCTTTTCACAGGAGACATTGTTCTGGCTGTACGGCTTTGACGCAAACGTGAGAGAAAGCACATCGACACCGGACGCGCCCTCCTTCATAAGACTGAAACGCTCGTCAAAATCTTCTGTACCGACCTGGCCCATTGCAAGAGCGTAGTAGCCTTCAATCTGGTCCGCACATTCAAGGATGGAAATATTTTTTCTGCCGGAAATTTCTATTGCCTGTTTTGCTGCGAAGAAAATGTTTTTGCTGTTCGGAAGCACAATTATGTTGTCCGCATCAAGCTGGTTGAAGGCATCAACAAATTCCTGGGACGAAGTGTTCATTGTGCTGCCGCCATCAAGAATTATGTCGCATCCAAAACTTTCGTAAAGCCCGCGGATTCCTTCTCCATTCACAACAGCGACCACCGCAATCTTTTTGTGCTTCCTTTCAGTGACATTCTTTTTCACGCGGAACTCATGCTCGTCTTTTTGAATCTGCATGTTCTCCATCTTGAACGTCACAAACTCGCCGTATCTTTGGGCAAGTTCCACAACCCTGTACGGTTTCAGAGTATGGATGTGGACTTTCACTCTGTCATCCGTGCGGAAGGCTACAATTGAATTTCCAAAAGTCTTCAGGGTTTCGATGAACCGGTCCAGATTAAAGTTCTGGTCATACTGGCTTCCACCCATCAGCTGCAAAATGAATTCGGTGCAGTATCCTTCCTCAAAAACGCTGTCCCTTGTGAAGCTGTCCGCATCAAGATTCTGCGCAGGAGCCTTTGCCGAAATGGAGAGATTTGAAATGTCAAAATCACCGTCATGTCCAAGAAGTCCTTCCAGAATTCCACGCGCGATATAAATGTATCCGGCCCCACCGCTGTCAAGCACACCGGACTCCTTTAGAACTGGAAGAAGATCCGGAGTTGTCATAAGAACATTTTTCATTTCAGCAATGTATGCGGAAAGCATTGAGTCAATCGAGCCGGAAAATGACGGAAGATTTTCACGAATGTTTTCAATTCCAAGTCGTGCGACAGTAAGGACAGTTCCCTCAACAGGATTCACCACCGAGCCGTATGCCGTTTTGTATGCGGCGACAAACGAATCAAACAGGTCCTCTACACCGGCTGAACTTTTGTCTTTAAGCGAGTCAGCTATGCCCGTAAAAAACTGCGAAAGAATTACACCGGAATTTCCCCTGGCACCAAGGAGAGTTCCCTTCTTGATTCCGCCAAGATATTCCCCCAGATTTTCATTTGAAGGGGTCGTGAGTATTCCGTTCTGCAGGGTCAGACGCAAATTCGTTCCAGTGTCTCCGTCGGGAACCGGAAAAACATTCATGTCGTTTATTTCGCTTTCGTGCTTCCGGATTTTAATAAGTCCGGCCTTCAGCATCCGCTCAAAATCTTTTCCGTTAATTCGGGCAACAGCCATAATGACATCCGCCTATTTATTTTTTTCAATAAGCTCCTGGAGAAGCTTGCGCTCGTCGTCGAGAGTTTTTGTGATTGGTTTTCCAATGTAGTACGCGCTCATAAGTCCAGGTCCCATGTTCACACCACATCCGCAGAAAAGTTCGGTCTCGTAGATTGCACGTGGATTCAGTCTCTCCTGAATCATCTGCTTAAATACCGCAATCTGTTTTTCACGACCGGAGTTGCACAGAAGTATGTCCTGGTTCTTGGCATCAACAATGGTGTTCTCGATGTAGTCCATGATGACCTTGTACGCAAGTTTTTCGCCCTTGATGTTTCCGATAATCGTCGGGAGTCCATTCTCACCAAGCTCGCCAATCGGTTTGATTCCAATCAGCTGACCAAAGAACGCCTTTGAATTTGTGATGCGACCTTTCTTTGCGACAAAAGACAGGTCATCAAGCCAGCCGCCCTGGCGGAATGTTGATTTGTTCTGGAGAAGATAGTCGCCAACCTCGTCGATTGATTTTCCCTCGTCGCGCATTCTGGACGCCTTCATGCACATGAGACCGAACGCCGCTCCGTAACGCAGGGAGTCGATGCAGACAATCTTCACGCTTGGATATTTTTCGCTGACGGCTTTTTTTGCCTGGAGAGTAAAATTGTATGAGCCGCTGATTGCAGATGAAATCGATATGCTGAGAACGTCGCGGCCCTCCTTTGCGTACTGCTCGAATTTTTCTGTAATCTCCGCCACATTTGCAGGGGATGTTTTGAAAGAGTCGGGATTCTTTTTGAGTGTTGTCCAGAAATTTTCCTTTTCAACAAGATCCCACTCAAGCGTCAAATTTTTTTCAGTTCCGTCCGGCAATGTCAGATGGCCCGGAACAAAGTCGATGTCAAATTCCTTGCGGATGTCCTTGTTCAATTCACAAAACGAATCGGTGACGATAGCAAATTTCTGCATAATCCATTCTCCTAAAAATCAAAAAAATGTAAAATAGTTTTATTTTCCAAGTTCCCGCTCCAGACGGTCAACAATGCTTTTAAATGTGTCAAGGGCGTCCTGGACAGGTCTGGTGCTTTCCATATCAACACCGGCGACACGAAGACTTTCGATTGGATATCTGGAGCCTCCGCTTTTGAGGAATCTGAAATAGTCTTCCTTTTCCTTTTCACCACCGCCAGTTACACGTTTGGCAAGGGCAAGGGATGCGGAGATTCCTGTCGCATATTTGTAGACATAGAAAGCGTTGTAGAAGTGAGGTATGCGAAGTCCCTCAAGGTCGGAAGATTTTTCAAAGTGCATCTCCGGGCCAAAATAAAGTTCAAGCAGTCTGCGGTACATTTCCCTCAGGACATCCGTTGTAAGAGGCTCTCCCCTTTCAACTTTTTCGTGCGCCTCAAGCTCAAACTCCGCGAACATGGTCTGCCGGTAAAGGGTTGCAAGAATGTCGTTCGCGCGCATTGCAAGCAGATAGTTTGAAAGCTCCTTGTTTCCTTTTTTCTCTGCCTCGGCGTACATGTATTCAAACACAAGCTCCTCGTTGAAAGTTGACGCAACCTCCGCCTCGAAGATTGTGTACTCGTAGCACATGAACGGATTGTTGTGGACGCTGAACCATGAGTGCATCGAATGTCCACCCTCGTGGGCCATTGTGTAGACATCGCGGATTGTCTCGTCGTCGTAGTTCAGGAGAATGTACGGATAGCCTTTGTAACATCCGGACGAAAATGCCCCGGAATTTTTTCCCTTGTTCTCGTATCGGTCGGCCCATCCATGCAAAAGTCCATTGCAGAGTGTGTCCGTGTATTCCTTGCCAAGAACGGAAAGCGACTTCCTTACAATCTCCACGGATTCCTCATAGCTGATTTTTGTCTTCGCGCTTTTCACAAGAGGAACATAGACATCGTAGTGCCTCAGCTCGTCAACGCCAAGAACCTTTTTACGGAGGGAATAGTAGCGGTGCAGAGGCTCCAGATTTGCGTGGACAGTTTCAATCAGATTTTTGTAGACGGACACGGGAACCTTGTCACCATATAGCGCAGCCTCAAGCGACGAACCGTATCCCCGTGCGCGGGCATGGAAAACATCGTTTGCCACCGAACCGGAATAGAGGGCCGCAAGCGTGTTCGCATGTCCCTCGTAGACTCCATAGAATTTATCGTAGGCTTCCTTTCTTACATTTCGGTCGTGGTTTTCAAGAAAATTGCTCCAGGTTCCATGCGTCAACGGAAGATTTTTTCCGTCAACAGTTACGGTGCCAAAGCTCATGTCCACGTCATTCAGGAGGCTGAACGCATTGCTGGCGGTCTGACCCGGCTCGGACTGAAGTGCAAGAATCCTCTCCTCCTTTTCGGAAAGCGTGTACGGTTTCTGGTGGAGTATTTTTTTTATGTAGATTCTGTAGTCATCAAAATCTTTGTCCGAAATCCACTCTTCTATTTTTTCGTCGGGTATTGAAAGAAGCTCCGGGACATAGAAACTTGTGGCGGCGGCAATCTGCGTGTAGGCCATCATCGCGCGGTTAACCTTGTCCTGCGAAGCCGAATCACTCTGGTCGGCCTCGTTCAAAAGGCTTGCGTAGTGGTAGACGTTTTCGATGAGCATGTCAAGCTCTTCGTCCGCGTGGAGCGCCTCAAGAAAAACGGACTTGCTTTCACCAAGACGGCCCTTGAAAGAAACAAGTTTTTCGGTGGCGGCTGGAATGGATGAAAGGTCTTTTTCCCAGTCTGAATCTGATTTATATAATGTGGAAAGGTCCCACTTGTCCTCCGCGGGAACATCCTTTCTTGATGGAATAGTCTCTTTGCTCATGGTGGTAGAATTATATCACATCAGGCAACCGCACCGCAAGACATCAACAGGATTTGTGCTTTTCATGGTGCATTTTCTTTTCTATATACAATTTCTTGTCCGCACCCTTTACAAGCGACTCAAAATCCAGACTGCCGTTTCCATCTGTCCTGTAGATTCCAACACTGGAGCGGACCTTGTACGGAAGATTCGATGCCGCGTTGTAGTCGTCGAGATACTTTTCAATTTTCTCCCTGATTTTTTCAGCGTCAACATCCCCCTCAATCACAGCCATCATCTCGTCGCCGCCAAACCTGACACAGAGTGCGGACGGTGGACAAGAGTTTTTAAGAGAGATTGCTACCTGCTGTATTGCGTTGTCACCAGCCGAATGTCCGTAAAGGTCGTTTATGCCTTTGAGCCTGTCCAAATCGGAAAGCAGGACCGTAAGTTTTCCACCCGTCGCCTCAAGTTTTTCCTGCAGCGGTTTGTACACTCTGCTGAAACCAAGCCTGTTGTAGAGACCGGTCAATGGGTCAATCTTGTATGCCTCATCAAGACGCTCGGTGATGTGCTTCTGGAACTGGAGACTCGCAAATCCACCGATGGAAGCCCTGAGTGCCGTCACGACAATCGGAATGCGCGCATAGTTCAAGATGTTGTAGTTCCCGAAATGGAAGCACACATACCCAAACGGAGTACCAGTATAGTCAAGCATATTGAAAATCAATGGATAGCCGCTGTCCAAAAAATCCTTAATGAACGTCTCGAAATCTTTTTTTGAAAAAACTCTTGGCCGGAAGGGCTTGGGGCTGTCGGAATCATAAAAAAGGAGCATTCCGTCATACGATGGGACCATCGGCTCCAGTGTCTCGACATAGGCGGGGTTAATCACAACGGAAAGCGCGTAGATTGAGTTGCGGTCCAGGGAGTTCGCCGCATCCACTATGTTGTCCGACAAATGCATCCTGTCAATCACACGGAAAACGGATTTCGCATCCTCCGGGAAATTGAAAAACCTGTGCCCTAGCTTTGTAAAATAGTCCGGCGGGGAAACATTTGTCTTGGCGCATCCGCATGAACCTGCAAGCACAAGCTCCGGCATGACCAGAGATTTTTTTGGAATCCGCTTTCCCGAAACCATTTTCTTGACAAGTTCTGCCATTTCCTTCGCAAGTTTTATGTAGTTGCATTTGACCGAAGTAATCTGGGGGCTTGAAAAATAGATTTCATCAATTCCATCAAAGCCCGTGACTATAACGCTCTCGGCAAGCTCCATGTCAAAGCGCTGAAGCATCTGCACGGTGCTGATCGCCATTATGTCGTTCGCGCAGACTATCGCCTTGGGGATTTTACCCGAACAGATTATCTTTTCAACGGCGTCATGTGTGGCCTCGGCAAAAAAATATCCATAGGAAACCATGTCCCTCCTGAACGGAATCTGGTTTTTCCTCAGCACTTTTTTGAAAACCCGTTCGCGCTCGTCCGAAAAAGGATTGCCGGGGACACCTCCCATGAACATAACGTCCCTGATTCCATGTCCCTCGATTACATGGCGCACTACAAGCTCAAATCCCTTTTTGTAATCAAAGCTTATGGACGAGGTTCCATCGCGCGTTCCGTTTACAATCAGGACAGGCTTTCCATGCTCGTTCGCCTTTTTCACAAGCCCGTCCGTTATCGTGCGGCTCTTTATCTGCTCGTCCATCACAATAAGCGCGTCAATGACATCAAAATCAACGAGACCAAAAATCTTGTTTTCCGCGGCCAGATTGTCCTCTTCCCAATAATTGTCCGAACAGATGTTGTAGACAAAAACAGACACGCCGCATCCCGACAGCTGCCTGTTCAATGTGGTGAGCAAATCATAGTTAAGAGTGTCATGTATTCTGGCAGTACAGAACGCCACAATCTTACGGTCGCAAATCATACCCAACCATTATATGCCAATTGTTTTGTTTTTTTCAATAGAAACACAGGGAAGCAACAGGGCTTCGCCATGAAAACTATAGCTAAATGCAACACATGAGCGGGTCCCAGTTGACGGCAAAAAACAGGAATTCTTCCCCAATGGGGCCCCTTCCTATTTTTTGCCTACGT
>CACZPR010000003.1 GCA_902783155.1 uncultured Spirochaetaceae bacterium | reverse complement strand
TGACTTTCGGCGGAGATTTGATGGCACACCCCGCTCTGTGGAGGAACGGCGGATTTGAAAGAATCTACGAGGAGATTGAATCCTACGTTCAGGAAAGCGACTTCTCGTTTGTAAACGTGGAGACCCCTGTTTACGATGCGCGCCCCTACTCCGGCTACCCGGCGTTCAATGTCCACCACGAATATGTTGACGCGGCAATCAAAGCTGGATTCAATGTGTTCAGCCTGACGAACAACCACACGAACGACCAGGGATTTTACGGAATCACCGCGACCAGGGAATATTTCAGGCAAAAGGCGGAGGAACTGAAATCTTCGGAGCGTCCAATCTATTACGCGGGACTGAAGGAACAAAGCAACGGCCCACTGACCTACCAGGTGATTAAAAAAAACGGATGGACAATTCTGTTTGTGGCGATAACGGAGCTTCTGAACTCAAGCTCGAACAGTTCAATAATAGACTATGTTCCGCCAAACACAAGCTCCAGAAACAGCTTCGTCGAAAAAATCAAAAAGCTGGAACAGGAAAATCCGGCTGACCTTTTTATTTTGAGCATACACTGCTCGGACCCGGAATATGTGTTCGACATCAGAAGCTCGCAGACAGCCTGGTATGAAAGGCTTCTGGACATTGGTGCGGACGTAATCTGGGTGAACCATCCGCACGTTGCGAAGGACTGGGAGCTTTATCCTGATGAGGACAATGTTCCAAGAAAAATGATTTTTCATTCGATGGGAAACCTTATAAGCAAACACGAGACCAGAAACAATACGGGCGAAGGATTTTTGACGCAGGTGCGTTTTGAAAAAACAGATGACGGAATCAGGATTGTCGGAATCAACCCGATTCTGCTCACGACATACCAGACCAAAGACAACCATTACGTAATAAGGAAACTGGACGGCAATTTCCTGGGCAGATTAAAAAACGAGGACCCGTACCAGCTGAATTTTTTTACGGAGAGAAAAACATTTATGAAAAAAATTTCAGGGAAAGTGAAATGGCAATAGACTACAAAAATCTGCCGGTATACGCGCAGAAACAGAAGATTCTTGAGACGCTTGAAAACAATCAGGTCGTCGTCGTTGAAAGCCCCACCGGAAGCGGAAAAACAACACAGCTCCCGGTAATTCTCCACGAGGCGGGATATTCAAACAACGGCATCATCGCCGTAACCCAGCCACGAAGGATTGCGGCACTCAGCGTAAGTGAGTTCATCTCAAAGCAGCTCGGAACAAAATATCCGGGACTGGTCGGCTACAAGTTCCGCTTCGAGGACAAGACGGACGCGACAACAAAAATCAAAATAATGACCGACGGAATCCTTTTGCAGGAAATGAAGCTTGACCCGTGGATGAGCAAGTATTCCGTGGTGATGGTTGACGAGGCACACGAAAGAAGCCTCAACATTGATTTTGTCCTTGGACTTTTGAAAAGGGTCCTAGCGGAAAGAAAGGATTTCAAAGTAATCGTCAGTTCGGCAACTATGAACGCGGAGGCATTCAGCAATTATTTCGGAGGCTGCCCCATCGTTACAATCGACACGCAGGTTTTCCCGGTGACAATGATTTACGACCCTCCGATTGTCGAGGCAAGCACCTTGAGCGAAAACGCAAGCGACGCGCTTCTTTCAAAAATAGAAAGCATAATCGACAGAGTTCTTGACAGCAGGGAGAACGGTGACATTCTTGTTTTTCTTCCGGGCGAAAAAATAATAAAGGACGCAATGCTCAGGCTTCACACCGCAAGCTTCAGAAATAAAATCCACATAATCCCGCTGTACGGGCGGCTTCCAAAAGAGGAGCAGGAAAAAGTTTTCTCAAACCCACCGTTCGGAAAAAAGAAGGTCGTACTCAGCACGAACATAGCGGAGACATCCGTAACGATAAACGGAATCACCACGGTAATTGATTCGGGACTTGCGAAGCTCAACTACTACAGTCCGCGCACATTCACATCCAGTCTGATTGAAAGCAGAATCAGCAGGGCATCGTGCAACCAGCGCCGGGGACGAGCAGGAAGAACCTGTCCCGGAACATGCTACAGACTTTATCCGCGAGAAGATTTTGAGACCCGCGAGGAATACACCACCGAGGAAATCTACCGGACGGATTTGAGCGAGGTTGTCCTGAGAATGTCGGAGCTTGGAATCACAGATTTTGAAAAATTCGATTTCATTTCCCCACCCGGACACGAGGGACTTGTCGGAGCCGTAAACACACTGAACATGCTCAAGGCACTGGAGCCGGACGGAACTTTAAGCCGCATCGGAAAACTGATGGTGGAGTTTCCGCTTGAGCCAAGGGTCAGCAGGATAATTGTGGAAAGCATTCTGCACTACCCCGACGTTCTTGAGGAAGTCATAATCGCATCATCATTTTTGAGCGCGCAGTCACCTTTCGTTCTTCCGGTCGGCGAGGAGATGGACGCAAGACAGGCACACCATTCGTTCCGCGACATCCAGGGCGACTTTGTTTCTTACATCAACCTTTTCAGAAAATACAGCGAGGTTCCCAACAAAGAAAAATTCTGCCGCAACTCATATCTTGACGACAAGGTTATGGCGGAAATCCTCAACGTAAAACTTCAGATTGAGGACATCGTTTCAAAGAGGCTCCAGATGCCAATCACAAGCGGCGGAAACATTGACGACTACCTTTGCTGCATTGCGTCGGGCATGATTCAGTTTGTCTGCATACGCGAGGGACGTGAGACTTACAGAAGCCTGACCGCTGACCACATAACAATCCATCCAGGCTCATCCATGTTCAGGACAAATCCGCTCTACATAGTCGCAGGTGAAATTGTAAAGACTAGCCGCATGTTCGCCATGAGCGTCTCGCCCCTGACAAAAAATCTTCTTGAAAAAATCTATCCGGGACTGGAAAGCCAGCTTGCTTCACTCAGCAAAAAGGGCGACCGCTTCAGAAAAAATGATTCCGCAAAAGATTCCCAGAGGGATTTCGGTGACAGTGGCGAAAAAGATTCCGGACGAAAAAAATCAAAACGCGAAAAAGCAATCAGCGATTCAGGAATATCGTTCGGCGGACAGAAATTTGAGTTCGCAAAGGTCAAAGGAAAAAAGACAATCTCACTTCCGGTTGACAAACTCAAAAAGGCTGTCGCATCAGAATCGGAACTTCCGCAGGAACTTGAAAACATACATGCAAGCGTAATCGCAAAGGGTGGCCGACCGATGCTTGTAAACGAAAAACTGTCCCTTATTTTCAACGTTGCAAAAAATCTGAATCTTGAGCCTGTTGAAGAAAAAAAATGGTCAAGGAACATGAACATCTGCATAAGCGGAGAAAACGGAAGCGAAGCTCTCGAAAAACTGATTTCCCAGCTCAACGTACTGATGCGGATAACCATTGCAAAGCGGACATCAAAGGAGCTTGGATTCATCTGTCTTTTCACGGACGGAAACGGGACATACTGGTTCAAGGTGTCACGTGGATTTTCAACCGCGCAGAACGAAACGCTTTCGTCCCTTGAAAAATTGATTGACGACACAAAGGATTCCGACCTCGGTCCGGCGGGCAAGGAAAAAATCAACATGATTTACAGAATGGTCAATTCCTTGTACTGACGGATAAGCACAGGATGGAAGCGGAGGACGATATGACGGAAAAGGAAATGGACTCGTTTTTTGTTGAGACGCTGAAAAAGTCTCTTGCCGACATGAAGGACTGCCTTGAATACATAAAGGACGAGCCGGGTGAAATATACGATGAAATCCGCGAAGGATACGAATGTGAAATACAGGAGCTTTCAGAAATAGTCGGAAGCATAAACTCCCTTGGCGACCTTGCGGAAAAAGACGAGGAAACCATAGGAGCTGTTTTTGACTATCTCGAAGGCTACTATGATAATTTCGTAATATCAAGCGATGAAAAAAAGCAGGCAGCCGATTTAAAAGAATACGAAAAACTTTCAATTCTCATGGATATGTTCTACGATGAAGATGAAGAATATGATGACGAGGAAGTGGAAGAGGAATAATTCTTTTTATCGACCCTGACGAAAGTTTATATCCCCCGTTAAAACCCAACGGGGGATATTGATTTTAATTTCCCAAAATCTTTTTTGCCTTTTGTGCGTTGGCGTTGTTCGCGAGTTTTTTTCCGTCGGCATCTTCTTCGGCAAGTGCGGCAAGATCCTGAACAGCCTGTGTCGCGACAGAATATTTTCCGCGTGCGTAGATGTCAAGTCCCGTTCCCTGTGTTGATGTGTCCTTGCTCTGTATATACTTCAGACATATATCACCAAACTCCGGGCGGCTGTATTTTGCAAACTCTTTTCCAAGCGCGTAGCGAAGATTTTTTTGCCTGTCGTTTTTAAGAGTCTCCTCCGCAAGTTCCAGTATCTCCTGTGTTCCTGCATGATTGTTTTCAAGCAACGCGGCAGCAACCTTTGACTTTATTGCATCCCCGGTCTTTTTGTCGGTAATCAGAGAAACAAGATACTCGTTTCCGTCGGCGGTATTCAGTTTGGCAAGCACCTTGTAGATTTTTTCCTTTACGACGGTCTCCTCTTTGTGCTTGCAGTGGTAAATCAAATCCTTTGACAGGGAGGTCATATTATGTTTTTCGATTACATTTATGGCTTCCATGCGCACTCTCCAGACATCATCCTTCAGCGCCTGCTTGATTACGGTCTGCACAATCGAGTCGGTGAAATCAGAAAGCCCACGAACGACATATTCACGGAGCTTTGGATTTTCATCCTCAAACAGATCAACAAGAATGTCCACGGCCTCCTTTCTTCCCATTGAACCGATTGCCTCGGCAGCATAGGAGCGAATGTAGATGTCCTCGTTTTCATCCTGCGCAATATCCGCAAGAATATCCCAAGTCTCGTCCGCATGGATTTTTCCAAGAACCTTGACAAGCGACTGTCTCTGGGCGGTGGTCAAATCGTCCTTCGAAATGTAGCCCGCAAGATATACGGCCTCCTCGCTTCCACCAATTTCTCCAAGGCAGTCCAGGGCCTCGTTGAAATATCCAAGGTCGTCCTTTTCAAGAAGGTCAACCACGGCTCCAATCGCGTCAGTTGATTTCACCGCGGCAACATATTTAAAGCATGCAACAACAATGTCATGCCTCTCCTCATAAGGGTCGTTCAGAATCTCCACGGCAAAATCCTCAAGACATGGGTCCTTTGTCATGGAAAAATAGGACAGAACCTTTTCACGGATTTTCTGGCTCTTGGTCTCCTGGAACAAATCATAGGCGGCATCCTTGAAACGGTAGTCCTCATTCTGCACCAGAGTGTCAAGCAGGGTCGCAATCTCGTCGGTAAGTCCGTAAGTAAAAATCTCCTTCGTGTCTTCCTCGTAGGATTCTCCCGCGTTCATTGGATTTTTGTCCCTGGATGACGCAATCTGCTCCGAAGTGGCAGCCGTTGGTCTCTTTGGATTTGGCCAGACCTTCTCCTTTTTGACATAGCTGGAGGAGATTGATTCGCCCACATCAAAATCCGTGTCGTCCGCATCGGGACCCGCGAAAACCAAGGACGAAGCCAAAATGGCCATGCAGATACAAACAAAACGCTTCATTTTTCCCCCTGAAAACCGTCAGATGCGGATTTCATTCACTTAAACCTCGTTCGATTTGAATTGTTTCAAAAATTCTTCTTTAAAAATCGGAAATTTATCCTCATTTATTGAACGGCGGATGTCCAAAAGCATGTTGTTCAGGAAATAAAGGTTGTGGTAGCTTGCGAGCATGGACGAAAGGATTTCCTGCTCCCTGAAAATGTGGCGGAGATAGGCCCTTGAATATGTCCGGCAGACCTTGCAGTTACATTCCGTGTCCACCGGTCCAAAGTCGCGCTCAAATCTCTTCTGCTTGATTGAAAGCATACCCCTATGGGTAAAATACAATCCATGTCGGGCAACTCTTGTCGGAAGAACGCAGTCGAACATGTCAACACCGTTTTCCACAGCGTCAAAAATGTATTCCGGGGTTCCGATTCCCATGACATAGCAGGGCTTTTTTCTGTCAACAAAATTCATTGTGTACGAAAGTTTTTCCCGGTAGATTTCGGGAGGCTCGCCTACACTCAGCCCACCAATCGCAAATCCCGGAGTGTCAAGGGACGAAACAAATTCCGCGCTCCTTTTTCTAAGGTCGTCAAAAAAATTGCCCTGCACTATTGGAAAAAGTGTTCCCCTGTATCCATTTTCCTTCTGCACATTCCATTCGGCCATAGCCCTTTTTGTCCATGCGCTTGTAATCTCCAGGGCACGTTCCGCTTCCTTTCTTTCAACACCATATCCAGTGCAGACATCAAGCTGCATCTGAATGTCGCTGTTTAGCTTGGTCTGAATCTGCACGACCTTTTCCGGTGTAAAAAAATGCTTGGACCCGTCGATGTCGCTTCTGAAAGTCACTCCGTCGTCATGTATTTTTCTGAGCGATGAAAGTGAAAAAACCTGGAATCCGCCGGAATCAGTCAAAAAATTTCTGTTCCATTTTGTAAAGCCATGAAGACCGCCAGCCTCGCCAACCAAATCCTCACCGGGGCGAAGATACAGATGGTAGGTATTCGCAAGTATGATTTCAAATCCAATTTCCTCAAGCTCATCCTTGGAGACAGCCTTGACCGTTCCCTTTGTTCCGACCGGCATAAAAACAGGAGTCCTCACGTCCCCATGCGGAAGATGAAGAACTCCGGTCCTTGCCTTTGAACCTGCGCACTCATGCTCCACATCAAAAAAAGTTTTTACCAAATCCATAGAAACCTCCATCTACGTCCGAGCGAACCTAAGCAGCACAATGCTCAGAAAAACAAAAAGCATGACAGGGAACCATCCTCCGAAGACAGGCGGAATCACCTCGAATTTTGCCATAAGCATTGTAATCATCTGCGTGATATAAAAAATGACCGCCGAACCAATGCTCAGGGCAAGGCTCACAATCAAAACATTTTTTCTGGTCTTTCCGCTAAGTCCAATCGCCATGAACACAACTATGAAGACAACAAACGGAAACGAAAATTTTTTATAGTACTGGGATTTTGCCTCCGCGCTAGGAAGTCCTGCGTTCTCCAGATGGCGGATGTACTGCCGTGCCTCCTCGGTGCTGACCTCCTCAACATTCATCGTGTTGTTCTGGAAAGTTTCGGGCGGTTCCACAATCAGCAGGCTGTGAGCCTCGTCAATATCCTTTTTAACAAAAGCGTCGTCCTCAAAAACAAACATCACGCCGCCGTTAATCTGCCAGACTCCGTCAACCCATGTCGCTCCATCCGCTTTCACAAGGGATTCAAATTTTTTTTCGGAATCACGGAACACGACAATCAAATCATAAAGCGTGAGCGCCGACGCATCGTAATACTGGGCCTTGTAGATAACCCTGCCCTGGTCAGCCATCACAACAATCTGCTCGTTGTTGAGGGACGAACTTTTTTTCAGGGCCATGGACTGCAGTTCATTTTTTTTTGCGTAGGTCTGGACAACAACCTTGTCCTCAAAGAAAAAGAGACCAAAACTCATGACCACACCAATCAAAAGAAGCGGAAAAGTGAATTTTAAAAGCGAGACCCCCGACGCAAACACAGCCAAAAGTTCATTGCGCGCATAGAGGTCGCTCAACATGTACGCCGTGGCAAAAAGCATTGCAATTGGAACAGCGTACCAAACTGTTTTTGGAATATAAAATAGAAGAATCTGCAAAATCACAAGCGGAGATACGCTTTTGGAAATATAGTTCCAGAGATTCATCAACAAATCTGTCAGGCAGAGTATGAGAACAAAAAAGAAAAGCGAGCCAAAAAAAATTGCGGCAAATTTTTTGAGCATGTATTTTACTAGCGTCATTTTCTTTTCAACCTCAGATACAAAATTATTCCAAAAAAACCGATGACAAAATTTGGAGTCCATACCATCCAGAATCCATTATAGCCACCACGGATGCCGAAGAGCTGTCCCATTATCGTCATGGCCCAATAAAGAACGGAAATTATGATTCCAAAAATGAATCCAAGCGTAAGTCCATTTTTTTTGCCAAAGACCAGCGCAAGAGGAAATGCCAGTATTGCAAAAAATATCGCGCCGAATGGGATGGAGAATTTTTTATGGTACTCAAGTTTGTAGTTGTTGAGCTGCCTGTCCGAAATTGAGTTTTCTTTCACCAATTCACTTATGACCTTTCCCAAATCGTAGGATGTCATTTCACGCGGATTCATTGACGAGGAGCTTGCGTTTATCGATGACTCGAACATGTTCAGCCGCATTGTGTCCGCAGTGATTACGTCATAATTTTTTTTGTCATTTCTTTTTAGCATTATCACAATCGGGTCGTTCATCAGGAGGTCCATTAAAAGTCCGGGAGTCACAGATTTTTCAACCGTGCTTTTTCCGGCAATAATTATCCGTTCACCTTCCGAACCTGAGCGGTCAAAAATCACAAGGTCGTCAACATCGCTCCCCTCCGCATCTCCAATCACAAGGGCCGTGGACGACATGCGTTTTATTGAGTTCGCCTCAATCTGCACAGCAGGGTCCGACTGTATTATTTTTGTCTGCATCTTGTTGTAGCGCAAAGTTCCAAGAGGAAGAAAATAGTCGTTCATCACAAAACTGAATATGGAAATCAACATACCCATGACCAGTACGGGTATCAGGATTATTGAATATCGCTGTCCGCTTGCCCGCAGAATTAAAATCTCGTTGTCCGTCACCATGCGTCCAAGGCACATCAAAAAACCAAGCAATGTCGCAAACGGCGCAGACTGTGCCACAATTGCCGGGAGACAGTAGACTATGAGCTCGATTACAGTCGGAATCGGGACGCGCTGCTTCAAAATTGTTTCCGCAAGAAGAAGAATCTGGTTTACAAAAAAGATGACAAAGAAAAACATGAAGCAGACAAAAAAATAAATGAAAAGCTCACGCATGATGTACTTGACAAGAACATGCCGCCTCACCCCGCCACGACGGAATGACAGAAGCGATGTAAGTTTTTCAAAAAGCGGAATTGATTTCCCGAACATCATAAAAAGCGAGTCCCCATTTTTCAGACGGATTTTATTCCCGTGCTTCCAAATCCACCGGAACCGCGCTCCGTTTCGGAAATGGATTCAACCTGCGAAAACAGTCCCAAGGTGACAGGAGAGACAACAATCTGCGCAATTCTGTCGCCGGAGTTTACGGTAAAATTTTCTTTTCCGTGGTTAATCAAAAGCACGTTAAGTTCGCCCCGGTAGTCGCTGTCAATTGTTCCGGGAGTATTTATCACCGTGACTGCATTTTTGAACGCAAGCCCGCTCCTTGGCCTCACCTGGATTTCATACCCCTCGGGGATTTCAAAAAAAAGTCCGGTCGGAATCATTTTTGTGCATCCAGGCTCTATGGTGACAGACGAATCAACAAGCGCGCACACATCCGCACCCGCCGCCCCCGATGTTTTATAAACAGGAAGGACCGCACCGTTTTTCGCAACGCATTTAATTTCAACAGAATTACTCATTTTAATATTTTCCTTAATCCTTTTTTGTCAATTTTTTTTCCATAAACCAGAAGGGCCATGGAATCTTTTTGGAGAATATTTTTCGCCAAATCCATAATATCATTTTTTTCCACCGCGCGTATAGATGAAAGAATCTGGTTGGTGGTGTAAAGCGGAAGTCCGAGCGAATCTGATTTTTGCAGGCGGCGCATAACAAATTCCATGTCCGTCTCGCCCATTATCTCCTCGCCGCACAGATGTCCCTTCGCGTCCGCAATTTCCGAATCAGAAAATCCCTCACAAAGGATTGAATCAATTTCCGAAAGCACAAGAGACAGAGTTTTTTCCGCCCTGTTTTTTTCACAGGATACTGAACATGCCCAGATACCGTTGTCGTCGTAGCGTGAATAAAAACTGTAGACCGAATAGCAGAGTCCGTTTTTTTCCCTCAGAGTCTCGAAAAGCCTGCTTCCCATTGTATCGCCGCACATCGCATTGAAAACGGTCATCGCCCAGTAGGATTTTTCCGTGAATTTTTTTTCAATCGGATAGGCAACATAAATTTGCTGCTGAGAAAATTTTGACTCAACAAACGAAGTCCCGCAGTTCCAGACAAAGGCATTTTCAAAATCTGCAACGGAAGATTTATGTTCAGGAAGATTTGAAAGAGTTTTTTCCGCAAAGTCAAAATCAAAATTGCCGGAGATGAATACGGAGAGCTTTCCATGGACGAAATATTTTTCATACCAGCTTTTGATTTTGTCCACGGCGATTGACTCGACATCAGCCACAGTCCCGGTGATTGTCTGACCGAGCGGACTTTCCTTCCAGACCATTCCCGCAAGCGCATCCAGAGAAGACTCATCGGGGTCGTCATCCACCGCGAGTATTTCGTTTTCAACAACGCTCCTCTCTTTTTCAAGCTCGTCCTCCGGGAAAACACATTCGCCCGCCATCGAACAGAGTATGTCCATTGCAAGCGAAAAATTTTCATCCGACGACGGAATCACAGCGTAGACGCAGACATCGTCCCTTTCAGTAAATGCGTTGACCGTGCCGCCCATTCTGTCGAAAGCACGCGAGATGTCCCTTCTGGAAAATTTTTTGGTTCCCTTGAAAAGAAGATGCTCGCAGAAATGGCTTATCCCGCGCTCGCCCGGTTTTTCGTATCTGGAGCCTACGGAAAAATAAAAACCGATGGCAACGGTACGTGCGCTTTCAATCTGCTGGGAAACTAAATTTATGTTGTTTTGTAAAACAGATTTCCGAATCATAACAGGTCGGTCCCAAAAACAAAGCCACCTGCAAAATTTATTTTTGTTTTGCAAGTGGCCTCTAAAATTACATCAACAAAAGGAATCAGTTGGACTGGGCCTCAAGTGCGTCGATGTATGAAAGGTTGAGCCTTCCCATCTTGTCAACTTCAAGCAGCTTGACAGGGATGACCTGTCCCTCTTTGAGAACGTCGGTCACTTTTTCCACACGCTGTCTTGAAAGCTTTGAAATGTGGCAGAGTCCTTCTTTTCCCGGAAGGATTTCGACAAACGCACCAAAGTCCATTATGCGCTTGACCGTTCCCTGGTAGATTGTTCCGACCTCCGGATCCTCGCAGATTCCCTTGACGGCTTTCTTTGCGGCATCGGTTGAAGCACCTGTCTTTCCGTAGATTGTGACAGTTCCGTCGTCGTCTGTGTTGATTGTAACGCCGTACTGCTGGCAGAGTGCCTTTACGTTCTTTCCGCCCGGTCCAATCAATGCACCGATTTTGTCCACAGGGATTTTCAGAGAGTCGATTTTCGGAGCATACGGTGAAATTGGCTGAGGCTTGTCGATGCACTTCTCCATGATGTCAAGGATGTGGTTGCGTCCTGCCTTTGCCTGTGCAAGTGCCTTTCTCATTATGTCCATTGAAACGCCGGCAATCTTGATGTCCATCTGGAAACCAGTGATTCCGTCACGTGTTCCGGCAACCTTGAAGTCCATGTCTCCAAGGTGGTCTTCTTCTCCAAGGATGTCAGAAAGGATTGCGTATTTCTTGTACTGAGGTCCGTCCGTGATAAGACCCATGGCAATTCCGGCGACCATCTTCTTCATCGGTACACCGGCTGCCAAAAGTGAAAGACATCCACCGCATGTTGAAGCCTGTGATGATGAGCCGTTTGACTCCATGATTTCTGAAACCACGCGGATTGTGTAGGGGAATTCATCGCGGCTTGGAATCATCGGTGCGAGTGAGCGGCGTGCAAGGTTTCCGTGACCGATTTCGCGGCGGCCTGTAGTGAGCTTTCCTACTTCACCAACTGAATATGGAGGGAAGTTGTAGTGGAGGATGAAGTTTTCGCTCCTGTCTCCCTCGATGTCGTCATAAACCTGCTCGTCCATTGCGGTTCCGAGAGTCGTGACTGCAAGTGACTGTGTTTCGCCGCGTGTGAAAAGTGCGCTTCCGTGCGGTCTTGGAAGAACGTTGATTTCACATGTGATCGGGCGGATTTCTTCTGTTCCACGGCCATCAATGCGGACACCCTTTTCAAGTATGCTCTGGCGAAGAAGATTGTACTGGATGTCATCGAAGAGTGAGTCAAAAAGTTTTTTCTGAGTCTCATCCTCAAGCTGCTCTGCATAGTTTGCCGCAACCTTTGCCTTGACTTCCTTTACAGCCTCGCCTCTTGCAAGCTTTCCTTTCTTGAAGCAGGCCTCCATCATAAGAGGTGTTGCCTCGGCCTCAATCTTGTCTTTATTTTCAAGGGTAACGGTTGAAGGTACGAGAGGAAGTTTTTCCTTTCCGCACTTTGCCCTGAGTTCTTCCTGAAGGATACACATGTCGCGGATGAATGACTGGGCCTTTTCAAGAGCACCGAGCATGATGTCTTCTGAACACTCGTTTGCTCCTCCCTCAACCATGGTGAATCCGTCTTTTGTTCCGGCTACCACGATTTCGAGCTGGCTCTTTTCCATCTGGGCATATGTCGGGTTGAGGATGTACTCTCCGTTTGAATAGATTACGCGCACACCGGCGACAGGTCCCTGGAACGGAATGTCACTGATTGTAACTGCCGCAGAAGCCGCGATTACTGCAAGAATGTCAGGAGGGTTGACACCGTCGATTGAAACGCATGTCGGGACAATCTGAAGCTCACGTCCGAATTCTGGATAGAACAGCGGGCGCATAGGACGGTCAATAAGGCGGCTGACCAAAATTTCCTTGTCCTTGGGTCTTCCCTCTCTCTTTACAAATCCACCTGGAATCTTTCCGGCGGCATAGAATTTTTCATTGTAGTCAACTGTCACGGGAACAAAATCAAGTCCCTCCTTTGCCTCGCTTGAAGCACAGACAGTCGCGATGACAACGGTTCCACCAAACTGCGCATAGACACAGCCGTTAGCCTGTTTTCCAATTTTTCCTGTCTCAAGAATCAGTTCCGTGTCACCGATTTTTTTTGTTACTCTTTCTACCATAATATTCTTTGATTCCTCAATTTTATTGATTTCCACAAGGACAAACCGTTTGAACAGCCGGATGTCCAGTCCGCTCTAGCGAAATCTACAAAAAACACTAAAGGCAACCCTACGGAAAAATCCAGCGGGGCTGCCTTTAATGCTGTCCTACTTACGGATTCCAAGCTCCTTAATCAGGGCGCGGTATCCTTCAAGGTCTGTGCGCTGCATGTACTTGAGCATCTTGCGGCGCTGTCCGACTACCTTCAGAAGACTGCGGGATGCGGTCGTATCTTTCGGGAAAGCCTTGCAGTGTGCAGTAAGCTGCTTTACGCGTTCAGAAAGAAGAGCAATCTGAACCCTTGTACTTCCGGTGTCCTTGTCGTTTGCACCGAATTTGCTGACAACAGATGTTGTTGTTTCTTTTGTGAGTGCCATAAGCATTCTCCTTAAAAAATTATATCACCATGCTGAAATGTAAACCCTGAGGCCCTGTCCCGAAGTACAACAAAACTCCGGGGGACAACAGGAATTGCAAATGCAGCATTGTTACCTGAACCAAGCCACAGATGGAACTTGCGTCATGGAATCCATCATACCATCGTGGAGATTAAATTCCAAGCACCTTGAGCCGTCTCCGTCAAAAAAAATCCGGCAGATGGCATCCGCTTTTGTTCCGTCCTTCCAGACAAGCGTAACAGTGTACGAACCGTCCTTTGGAAGAATCTGTCCGCCGCCGGAAACATTTGCGGCAAAAACTCCGGCAGACTTTTTTTCAAAAACAAGGGTGGAACAGTCGTAGGCAAAATCCTTTCCCAGCATCTCCCGTGCAAGAGAAAAATCTCCGGACTGGACCGCCATCTTAATTCTGGACGAGCTGATTCTTTCACCACCGCACAGAACGTCGCCAAGTTTTTTCACGACGACATTTTTTTCGGCGGCAAATTTTTCAATCGCATCCATATCCATGGAACCCTTGTAGCCGCAGCGGAAATCACGTCCCTCGGCAATGAAACGCATTCCGCATTTCTCGACAAGAACGGACATGAACAGCTGTCCATCCATTCTAACAAAATCGGGGGAAAAGTCAATTACCACGGCAAAATCAAGCCCCATGGATTCGGCTGCGGAAATCTTCTGCGGAAGGCTGTACACATTTCCTCCGGACGGGTCGCTGTAGGAGCTGTAGGATTTATTGAAAGTGACAAGCCCCTTGACAAGACCGGTGCTTTCTGAAATGGAGTCCACGAGAGCCTTGTGTCCAAGATGGAAACCGTCAAAAGTTCCCACGCTGAGTGCGCAACCGGTCTCCCTCCATTCAGCTGGAAAGTCGCCTGCTGCAATCTGCTCCCATGAAAATATTTTCATTGCGGGCCTTTTTGGAACGACAAATCCATAGGACAGGCGGAACTCTCCAAGCTCAATCATTCCGGCAAAAGAACTGTCGTCATAGAAAACCGCAACGTCCCTGTCGCATTTCCACTCACATTCCGACATTGATTCGGGTCTGGGAACACGTCTGAACATTCCTCCATGAAGCGGTCGTCCGTTAAGATATGCCCTCTCACATTCCGGCTTGAGTATGTCAACCTTGAGTCCGCATGTAAACGCAAGCTCCGGTGAAAACTTTTGAAGATGGCTCCGAATCTCCCGGACTGTTTCCTCACTGTCGCGGGTCCGTTTTTTTTCAGTCCCTGGCGCAGACGGATTGTCCCTCAAATCTGCAAAAAACCTGTCGTTGGCGATTGCATTGTCTATAGTAAATTCCTTCAATCTTCCGTAGCAGGCGGCATCCTCAAGTTTGAAAGGACCGACCTGTGTTCGCCTTAACGCACTTAGATGCGACACCGTACCAAGTTCTTCGGCAATGTCCCTTGCGAGCGCACGGATATACGTTCCCTTTGAGCATGTGATTTCCAGAAGCGCGTATGAGCATGGGTCATTTTCATCTGCGGGGCGGAAATCCAGAATGCGGTTTGAATAGATGAATACCTGTCTTGGCTCCAGCGCAACAAGATTTCCATCGCGGGCAGAATCGGACGCACGTTTTCCATCAACATGGACGGCACTGTAGACCGGTGGAACCTGAAGAAGCGCTCCAGTGAATTTCGGAAGCACATTTTCCAGAGCCTCCCTTTCCACTGCGGGGCCATTTCCATTTATCCGTCCACCGGGATCAAGTGTGTCGGTTCCAATACCGAAGCAGACTGCCGCGAGATATGTTTTTCTGAAGCCGGTTATATGCGGAACCAGATGCGTAAGAGGTCCGCTCAAAACAACAAGAAGTCCCTCCGCAAAAGAGTCCAGCGTTCCTGTGTGGCCAACCTTTTCGGTCCCTATGGAATGTTTTATGCTCCAGAGCGAAGAGAAACTTGTAAGCCCCGGAACCTTTGCATAGAGCATGAGACCGGGGACAGGATTATTCTGTTTTTTCTTGGGCTTGGCCATCTTGTTTTTCCAAAGCGTTGAGGGTCTGGACCATTTTGAATCCTTCCTTCATGCTGAAATCCGCAATGAAAGTCAGCTTGGGGAATTTGTAGATGGTCAGTTTTTTTGCAATGACGCACTGGATAAAACCAGCCGCGCTCTGCAGTCCCCTTACGGCTCTCCGAACGGAATTGTCGTCCATGAAAGACGAGACATAGACCTTCGCGTAAGCCAAATCGCCTGCCACCTCCACACGGTTGACGGAGATGAACTCGTTTACTCTGGGATCCTTAATCTGGTGGGTCAGAATCATTGAGGAAATCTCTTCCCTCAGCTGCTCACCCAGACGCTCCAATCTATACTGTCCCATCTTTACTCCTGAGCCTCGCCCGATTCTTCGGATTTAGCTTCTGCCTCCGCTTCAGACTGCTCCTCGGCAAGAGTCTTTCCAAGCTTCCTTGCGACCTCGACATATTCAAACGCCTCAAGCTGGTCCCCGACCTGGAGATCCTGCCAGTTTTCAATGCCGACACCGCACTCGAATCCGAATTTGACTTCCTTTACATCGTCCTTGAAATGTTTGAGAGACGAAACCTTTCCAGTGTACTTGACGACACCATCGCGGATTACGTTCACGCTGCTGGTCTTCTTGATGATACCGTCCGTGACATAACATCCGGCAATGACACCGACCTTCGGAACCTTGAACGTGTTGCGGACTTCCAGCATACCGGTGACTTCTTCCTTGGTGTCTGGCTGCAACATTCCTTCCATGGCCGCGGTGATTTCCTCGACGCACTTGTAGATGATGTTGTACTTTCTGATTTCGACCTTCTCCTGGTCTGCAAGGGCCTTGGCCTTCGGTGTAGGACGCACGTTGAATCCAATGATGATTGCGTTCTCATCGGCAGCGGCAAGTGTGACATCGCTTTCGTTGATTGCACCCGCGCTCGAATGGATGACGGAAAGACGGATATCCCTTGTCGAAAGTTTTTCCAGAGAACTCTTGAGTGCCTCGGCGGAACCCTGGAGGTCGGCCTTGATGATGACCTTGAATTCCTTGATTTCCTTCTGCTCGATTGTGGAGTAGAGGTTGTCCAGAGTGACCTTCTTGAATGCCTTGGCATCCTCGTAGCGTTTAAGTTCCTGTCTCTTTGCTGCAAACGCGCGGGCATCCTTTTCGGACTCGGTTACCTGGAACGGGTCTCCTGCGTTCGGCATACTCTCCATACCGAGAACCTCGACTGGCATTGACGGTGTGGCCTTCTTGATTTTGTTTCCATGGTCGTCAAACATGGCGCGTACACGTCCGGAATAGATTCCCGCAACAAATGGGTCGCCAGTTTCAAGAGTACCGCGCTCAACAACGACGGATGCAACTACACCACGTCCCTGGTCAACACGGCTTTCAATAACCTTTCCTTCCGCACGGCAGTCGTACTGGGCCTTAAGCTCCAGCATCTCGGCCTGAATAAGGATTGCATCAAGAAGTTCGTCTATGCCCTCGTGCTTGAGAGCTGAAATATTTACATACTGGGTATCGCCACCCCATGCCTCCGGTGTAAGACCAAGCTCCGAAAGCTGGGTCATGACACGCTCCGGGTTGGCCTCCGGTTTGTCTATTTTGTTTACCGCGACAATAATCGGGACCTTGGCATCCTTCGCATGGTTGATTGCCTCAAGTGTCTGGGGCATAACACCATCGTCAGCCGCAACGACAAGAACAACGATGTCCGTAATCTGAGCACCGCGGGCGCGCATCATCGTGAACGCCTCGTGTCCCGGGGTATCAAGGAAGGTAATCACGCCCTTCGATGTTGAGACCTGGTACGCACCAATCTTCTGTGTGATTCCACCGGCCTCACCCGCCACGACGTTTGTATTTCTGATTGCGTCAAGTGTCTTTGTCTTACCGTGGTCAACGTGTCCCATGACAGTGACAATCGGTGGTCTGGTTGAAAGACCTTCCTCGGTTCCCTTGTCGCTTTCTATGACAGTCTCCTCGTAAAGACTGATTCTGTTGACGGTACAGTTGTAGTCGCTCGCAATGATTTCGGCTGTGTCGGCATCAATGCTCTGGTTGATTGTTACCATCATTCCGTTGGCCATGAGCTTTCCGATGATTTCGCTCGCCTTGAGGTTCATCTTCTTGGCAAGGTCCGCAACGGTGATGCTGTCCATTATGTCAATCTTCTCAGGGACTACGCTTGCAGGAGTGGCTTCCTTCTTCTTGTTTCCGTAAAGCTCTGTCTCGCCAAATGCCTGCTCCTCGTCCTTGCGGGTGTAAATCTGTTTCTTTCCCTTGAACTGCTTTTTGGCTGGACCCTTGTTTCCGCCCATGGATGCTGGATTTCCAAAATCACCTGGCCTTGAGGCTCCAAACTCCGGTCTGGATCCACCCATTCCGGGTCTGCCCTGTCCGTTTCCATATCCACCCTGGCGTGGTCCATTGTTGTAGCCGGGTCTGCCCTGTCCGTTTCCGTATCCACCCTGGCGCGGTCCATTGTTGTAGCCGCCGGACCTGCCCTGTCCGTTTCCGTATCCACCCTGG
>CACZPR010000002.1 GCA_902783155.1 uncultured Spirochaetaceae bacterium | reverse complement strand
GTGTTCTCATAAGGTATTGCAGTCGGATTTAATACCCCTTGTTTCGCCCCAGAGGGGCGGGGTATTAAACCCTCCGCTCGAATAAATCTTGTCCACAACAATCAGATATGGTACTATACTCTACATTCTTTACGGATGGACAGGGATAATAACTCTTTTGGGAATGGGACGGAAATATTTTGATTTCCACAATTCGCTCACCGCTTATTTTTCCAAAAGTTCATTCTGCGTCTACATAATCCACATGCCGATTTTAGTTGTGGCAGGATTTTTTGTTCTGAAGATTTCCGCTCCAGTCGCAATCCAATTTCTGTTGATTGTACTGATTTCATTTGCCGCAACATTTTTGATATACGAGATTGTAAAAAGAATTCCAGTGCTCCGTTTTTTACTAGGCGTACACGGAAAAAAACAAAACAAGGCTGCATGATAAAACAAGGAAATCAAGTTTTAAAGTTTTAACCGTTAAACTCAGAAACTGTCACGCGGCTTTTGAAAAAATCTAATAGGTCAAATGTCGAGTTTTTAGCAAGAAAACCGTCATTGTCGGGCTCGACCCGATAATCTATCTTACTCATTTATAGATTGCCATGCCGAATACGACAATGAAAAACATCGCATCAAGGGTGTGCTATCCGATTCTCAAAAAGTCTACTAAAAAAAAGCCACATGAATTCCAAAAAAGTTTTTAGAATTCATGTGGCAAACGAACGGCTTTATCTTATGCAAAAAAATCTGTTTTTATTCAAGCACAATTCCTAGGCCCAGACTTATCACCAAGTTGGAGGTTTTTAATTCATCCGGAAGATACGAATTCTGGAATGTCAATTTGTCGAAAGTCTGGCGGTAGCACACCGAAAGGAGTGGACGAATATAGCTGATTCCAAAATCAAAACTGACATCGACTCCGGCCTCCAAGAAAAAGCGGAACAGAGTTGGTTCTGAGAAACCGATTTGAAATCCCGCACCAACGTTTGGACTAAGGCAGAACAAACTGAAATTGAGAGGAAGTCTAACCAATACGCCGAGTCCGAAAGCATGTGACATATCTTCCTTAAATGAAACGGTCGTGTATTCAACGAAGGTTCCGATGATTCCGTTTGCAAGAGGAAATACTTCAAATGAAAAATCAAAACCGGGGTTCAAATCAACAGATTCATTATCAGTGGCAAGAGGAATTATGGCTCCGGCCTGCAAAGAGAAAATATATGGAGACTCAAGTCCCTCAAACTCAACAAGGGATATGTTACTTCCGTTTGTGTCCTTTTTGGTCGAAGCTGTTTTTTGGGGCTTTGAATTTTTTACTTTATCGCCAAGAGAGGAAATGCGGTACAAGCCATGCTCTTTATCCCATTCGATTTTCGAGAGATTTTCATCTGTCGCATTGTCGGCAGAAAATTTTTCATACAGATTATATGCGACCGCATACTTCAAACCTTCTACAGGTGAAAAAGCAAACTCAGTTACCACACGGTTTCGGATTTTTGAAGAACCGTATCTCAGAATTTCATCCAGATAATCCTCTCCAATTTTTATCGCAAGGTCATTGGAAATAAATTTAACGACAGAAGTGTAGTCGCTTGTTGAATCGGAAAGGATGGCCTTTAATTTTTCCATGCGGCCATTTTTTACAGTCTCCTCATCTTCCGGTATTTTTGATTTTTCAATTAGATTTAGAGCAAGTTTTGACGGGATTGCGAAATTTGTTGCATCACGTCCGACGGCTTTCCATGTGTTGATTCCGACAACCTCATAACCAAGCGCAGAATTTTTTGAAGACACGAGAAGAGGTCCTCCAGAGTTTCCAGCATCAACTTGGGCCGAGTGTTGGATTATGGTCGAAATCGACGGGTCGATTAACTCTTTTATTCTGGCGGCACAATTTGTCACACTTCCCTTTCCAAACTGCCAGACAGGTTCATTTCCAAGTCCCGGAAATCCTGCGGAAGCGACATCCTGACCGTCGTAAAGTTTTCCGTCATAAAAATCAAGACCGGATGTAAAAGGCCTCGCATTATTTTCAAAACGTAAAATCGCAAGATCAATATCATCGTCAGTGATGAGGATTGAAAGATTGTCGAAGCGGGTCAAAGTTCCATCATCATTTTCAAATTCGATAGATGCTGATTCGGCGCAAGAAATTAGATGCCTGTTTGTAACGACATAATTTTCTCCGTCATCCGCGACATAAACAAAGCCTGAACCGAATCCACCTTTTTTATAATTTTCAACATAATCGGAATAAGTGTTGTAGCCCCGACTTTTAAGGGACGCACTTAAATTATCAAGAAAATCATCAAAAGCTGGATAATGATTCTCACGCACAATACCGACATTTTTTTTCACTTGGGCAAATGTTGGCGCAACAAGAAAAAAAGCAATCGCCGCTACAAACAGTTTTTTCACAGTTATTCCTTAATCAAGATTTTGAATTTCAACTCTGCAAAGATTTACGCTGGTACCGTATGTCCGCTCCAACGACTCTTTTGCCAAATCAAAATTATCGGAGACAACAATTTTTAATGGATGGAAATCTGAGCCGTCCAGATAGAAATCAAAATCACCAATGTAAATATATTTTTCACCTTTCGGAACAGTTGTCTTGAACAAGAGCGGAAGATAAATCTGGAATTCGTCATCACTATAGAAACACCACAGGACGGGGGATGTCGCTGTCACTTCATTCTTTTTGATTTTTCTTTTTGAAAGAAAATATTCGTCGGCACCAAAAACATGGTAGTCATCGTTTGTAGATTTTGAAATATTTCCGACAAACATGTAGTAGGTTTCCGTATATGAATCATCATAGAGAACATAGCTGTCTGGTTTTGAAAAATCCTCAACACCCCATGATTTTGCAAAAAAGACAAGATCATCCTCGTTGATGTGAACGTTTACTTTTCCAACAATCACAACTTCATTTAATCCCGGTGATAAAATCTTTTTATTTCCGGCAGCAAAAACCGAGGTCACAAAAATCAATGAAAGCACCAATAAAATATTCTTTTTCATTTTCTAGTCCGCCTTATTAAGTATTTGTTCTTTTTTTTCGATGAACGCATCATACCACGGTGTATTGCCGTAAAGTCTTTTGAAGTCACCGTCCGCAGCTTTGTAGACAGTCTTTGTATGCTTTCCCGAGTCGGCTTTACTGATTTCAAATTTTTTCCCGTCGCTGATGGAATACGCAAGGGAGTCGCCTCGAATAATTTCAAAGCAGTAAATGCCCGGCTCGTTTGGAACATCAATGACCAGATACTGCTCGCTCGGCTTTAGCTCCATGTCCCAGTAATCACGCGACCAGCCGCCGCCTATTGAGCCTTGAAATTTTGTGAGCATATAACGTGATCCCGGTTTACATGGTTTGAAAACAGTCATGTCCCAAACGTTTAATAAACCATACTCAAAACTTTGTGTGTCTATATCTTTTTTTGTATTAATCTGTTTAAACTCCGAAATCTGGTTTCCCTGAAAACTAAAAAAGATTACGCAGGAGTTTTCTGGAGTCATCGTCTCGTCATACTGCCCGATATATTTTCCATCTTTTACCTGCCCGCTCGTTGATGCACAGCTGAAGAACAATGTCGAAGTCAAAGCCAGTGCGCCAACCAATTTCAAAAATACTTTCATAAATACTCCTTTTGAACAATCTGGTTTCGCATTTTAAGTTATATTAATAATTACTATTGCAAAATTCAAGTACCCGGTCGTAAAAGTCCTTGCCCTCGTCATAGGCTCCGTGACCGAGCCCCTTGTATATGAATGTTTCGCTTCCGGTGATTGCAGCGTGCAGTTCATTGGGTGCGTCGTTTCCAACAGTGTTGTCGTCGTCCCCGGCTATGATCAGCGTAGGGCATTTTATTTTATGCAGTTCGCTTCGTGCGTCAAATCCGAGGATTGCGTTTGCGTTTTTCAAAAATCTTTCGTAGCTTTTTGGCTTCGTGAATTTTGCAAGCAGCGGCATGAACTTCATGTTTTTTTTCAGATAGCCTTGTGAGTAAGTTTTTTTTGCAGTGTCAATCATAAGAGATTTGTGGTCGCCCATTTCCGCCATTTTAATCCATCCGCTCACGGCATTCCGGACTATGTCGTTTGCATAGGGTGCGGTGACGGTCAGGATTAATTTTTCAACGGTCTCGGGATGATTTATTGCGATGTACTGGGAAATCATTCCGCACTGAGACACACCGAGCACGCATGTTTTTTCGATCCCGATCAGCTTCATGGCACGGGCCTGGTCTTCCGCCATGTCTTTTATCGAATATCCATCCGGCATCTTGTTTTTTCTGCTGAACATATAGACCGTATAATCTTTCAGGAATTTTTTGTACGGCTTTGAAAGTATAAATGCCTTTCCCTTTACTGTTGCAAGTCCGTCGGAAAGTCCGGGCAGTACGACAAGATTTTTTTTGCCTTTTCCGAAAGACACGTAATACATTTCCGTGCCGTTCAAATCGATGCCTCCGTTTTTCATTTTTCTCCTCCGTTCCATTCCCTGAGCATTGAGATAATCCATTCAGGTTCCGGCGCTTTCATTTTTCGGCATTCCCGGTCTTCGCCAAATGAAAAATATTCCGGCGAAAACACCTTTTTCACTTTACCGGTTTTTCTGAGAAGTCCAAAATAGCTGAAAGTCTCCCGCCAATAGTCACTCATTTTTTCCCTCCATCATTGCAATTACAGATTCCGCAAGGCAGCCAAACATTTTTTTTGGCCGGTATTTATTTTTAAGCTGCGACGATTCGTAGCACTCCGAAAGCACATAGGCCGTCTGTATTCCCTGATACGATGCGACCACAAACTGCATGATTTCATCCACCGTGCGGGAAGGTTTTAATCCGTTTTCCTTTGCCGCTTTTTTCAAATATTTTCCCAACGCAAAAACAACGCAGCCCAGGGGATTGTCCTCACTTTTTCCAAGACGCTCGGCAATTTTTGCGGCCCTCACGGGATCGCATGCCGCAAGCATGTCGCTGTAAAGGGAGATTTTAAGAACGTCAATACCAACCTCGCCCATGTAGTCGGAAAGCATTTTAAAAACATCCGCGACAATTTTTTTCCAGTCCAAAAAATCAGCGTTGTCCAAAACGGACTCAAGCCTGCCATCGATTTTATTTCTCCTGTTGATTTCAGAGACCAAATCGAGAAGCACCTCGTCAAGCTCCCGGTAGTACCGGTAGATTACGCCATGGGAAAATCCCGTCTCCTCAATAATGTCCTTCATGTCAACGGAGCCTATCGTTTTTTTAGTGCAGACCCTGTACGCCGCCTCTATGATTTCGCCCCGCTTTTTTTCATAATAATCATCCGTTACCCTGGGCATGCGACATTCACTCCTAGAAAAAAAATGACACAGTGTCATTTAAGATGACTTCATGTCATTTTAATATGGGCATGGCATTATGTCAAGTTTTAAAAAGCAAAAAAAACAGAGCATTGTTTAGATCGAATTTTTGAGAAATGGCTGTGTTTCGAGAATGTTGGAACTGATGTTCGCTCACTACGCCGGATTGTAGGGGGCCGCCTGCGGCTTGCGTAGCAATGTAACCCCGGAAAGCCGGTCCAACATGTTTGCGCGCAGGACCGGGCTGTGTCTGCCGGAAAAAAAAATCGGATGTCGTCCGCACGAATAAAAAAATCAACACATCCAGCCGATTCTGTATAATATGAAGGAAATATTTCTTGGGATTGGGGTTGTTGCCATAATAATTTTGCTGGCATGGCTTCTGGCGAAAATGCGCGGAAAATCAAGCAAAGAGGAAAAACAGAAGAAGCTAATCAAGACGGCCACGGATTCAAAGCTGCTTGTCACATGCCCCCTGTGCGGCAGCTTTTTGCAGAAGGGGCAGGACCTTTTCAGCAGGGTGTACAGGCCCATGGATGTCCCGGACCAGCTCTGCACAATCAGCGGTTGTCCACACTGCTATCCACAGCCGGAGCCGGGGCTTGTTAGGAAATGTCCAGTCTGCGGTAAAAAGGTTCCAGCGAAGGACGGCTATCTTACCGCAAGACTTTTCAACAAGACCGACGGGAAAAAACATGTGCTTGTGACCGGATGCACAGAGTGTTCAAAGCATGACCGGGTGTAGCCATCAGTCCAGCGGATTTTTTTCTATCGTGAGGAATGCTTTGTAGGCTCTGTATGCCTGCACAATATCCTCGACCGCGGTGATTTCCCATGGCGCGTGCATGCTCAGGACCGAGACTCCGGCATCAAGGACGGCTGTTCCGTATTTTGCCGCAAGGTAGGCTATGGTTCCGCCACCACCCTGGTCCACTTTTCCAAGCTCCGCCATCTGGAACTTGACTCCGGCATCTTCCAGGACTTTGCGGAGGAGCGCTATGAACTCGGGGCTTGCATCGGAGGCACCGGATTTTCCACGGGAGCCTGTGTATTTGTTGAACACAATTCCGCCATTGAGGTAGGATGCGTTCTCCTTGTCGTACAGGTCTGGATGCTGCGGGTCGAAAGCGGCGTTCACATCGGACGAGAGCATGAGGCTGTTGTTTAGGCAGCGGCGCAGGGAAAGGTCGGAATAGTCGCCAACACGGGAAACAAGTTCCGCAACAACGTTTTCAAAGAAATGGGATGCCATTCCTGTTGCACCGACGGATCCAATTTCCTCCTTGTCAACGCAGAGGCAGCAGCTGGTCCTTTTTGGGATTCCATCGGGGGAGTCAAAAATTGCGGCAGCCGATGTGTATGCGCAGGAGCGGTCGTCCTGTCCGTATGAAAGAATCATAGAGCGGTCGAATCCCAGATACCTTGGGGAACCTGCGGGCACAATCTCCAGTTCCGCGGAACCAAAGTCGTCCTCCTCTATTCCATATTTTTCTTTAAGGAGTGCGAGTATCTTTTTCTTTGCGGCATCCTTTTTGCTCTTGCTTTCGTCGGATTTTTCGCCAGACTTTTCATCGCTTTTGCCGTCGTCGGATTTTCTGGATGGATTTCCGCTTCCTAGAATCAAATCAAGGCTTTCCCCGGGGATAAAGTCGGACGCACTTTCCTTCATCTGTGTCTGGGCAAGGTGGGGAAGAATGTCGGCAATGCAGAACACCGGGTCTCCGGCATCCTCTCCCACGCAGATTTTTACGCTGCTTCCGTCTTTCAGGCAGACAACGCCATGGATTGCGAGCGGAAGAGTCACCCACTGGTATTTTTTGATTCCTCCATAGTAGTGCGTGTTGAGGTAGACTATGGACTCGTTTTCGTAGAGCGGATTCTGTTTTACATCAAGGCGAGGGGAATCGATGTGCGCCCCCAGGATGTTCATTCCCTTTTCCAGCGGGTCGCTTCCAATCTTGAAAAGGGCGACGGATTTTCCCCATTTTGTTGCGTAAACTTTGTCGCCTGGCTTGAGGGAGTCGGTCCCGTAGAGATTTTTGTAACCCCTGGACTCCGCCATTTTGACAATCTGCTCACAACATTCGCGTTCGGTTTTTCCGGCCTTCAAAAATTCCATGTAGCCGTCCACCATCTTTTGGTTCTCGGACATTTTTTCCTCCAGTTCATTTTTTTCTATTGTACTCTCAGTTAGAATAAACTAATTATTTGGAAATAAGTCAAGGAAAATTTCTATAAAATAGTAAATAGATTTTTTTATCAAAATGTGCAATAATATAGTCCTAGTGTTCGATGCGAAAAACGTGCGCTAGAAGGAAAATGATATGGGCGGAATATTTGGTGTGGCTTCAAGGGGGGACTGCTCCTTGGACTTGTTTTTTGGGGTTGACTATCATTCGCATCTGGGGACAAGGCGTGGAGGACTTGCAGTCTTTACTAAGGAAAACCAGTTCAAGCGTTCAATCCACAACATCCAGAACTCTCCATTCAGAACGAAATTTGAAAACGACATTGGCGACATGAAGGGAAACCTTGGCATAGGGTGCATTTCAGACTACGAGCCGCAGCCTCTTCTCGCACGCTCCCATCTTGGACGCTTCGCAATAACTACGGTCGGAATCGTCACAAACAAGGCGGAGCTTACCGACGAGCTGATTAAAAACGGTGGGGCCTTCCTTGAAATGTCGGGAGGCGAAATCAACCAGACCGAGCTGATTCTGGCACTGATGAACACCCAGAAGACCATTCTTGACGGAATAAAATACGTGCAGCAAAAAATACAGGGATCCATCACCATGATGGTCGCAACCCCGGAAGGCATCTACGGAGCAAGGGACAGGCTTGGACGTACTCCGCTGCAGATTGGAAAAAAGGATGGCGCACACTGTCTTTCGTTTGAGAGTTTCGCCTATCTGAACCTTGGATATACTGACGAGCATGAGCTTGGACCGGCTGAGATTGTTTTTGTGACGGCGGACGGCTACGAAATACTCCAGCAGCCACAGAGGGAGATGAAAATCTGCACCTTCCTGTGGATTTACTACGGCTACCCCACTTCCTGCTACGAGGGAGTGAACGTTGAGACCATGCGCTACAACTGCGGAAAGTATCTTGCCAAAAGGGACAGGGACAATGTTCATCCGGACTGTGTCGCAGGTGTCCCGGACTCTGGAACCGCACATGCCGTTGGATATGCAAACGAGGCCGGGATTCCGTTCACCAGACCCTTCATCAAGTACACACCTACATGGCCGCGCTCATTTATGCCGACAAGCCAGGAACAGAGGAACCTTATCGCCCACATGAAACTGATTCCGGTAAAACAGCTGATTGAGAACAAAAAAATCCTTCTCATTGACGACTCCATCGTGCGTGGGACCCAGCTCAGGGAGACAACCGAATTCCTATACAAATCTGGAGCAAAGGAAGTCCATGTGCGCCCCGCCTGCCCGCCAATCATGTTCGGATGCAAGTACCTGAATTTCAGCCGCTCCAAGTCCGAGATGGATTTGATTGCCCGCCGCGTGGTAAAACAGTTTGAAGGCGAGAACGTGAGTCCCGAGACCCTTGCCAAGTATTGCGACCCCAACACACCGGAGTACGAGAAAATGCAGGAGGAAATCAGGAAGCAGCTGCACTTCACAACCCTGCGCTACCACCGCCTTGACGACATGCTGGATTCCACGGGCCTTGACCATTGCAAGCTCTGCACCTACTGCTGGAACGGAAAGGAGTAAACGGCATCCCGAAAACGGAACTTGCGATTTAAATTTTGCAAATTCCAGAAACAGTGGTATAATGGAGTTATGTTTTTTTTGGGGAAAGCTAAAGTTCCCGGACAGCCCCAGCGAAGGATGATTTTATGACCCACTATGTTATATATTTTGATATATGTGCGTTCTTTCTTTCTATAGTATTGCTTATAATGTTCTTTGGAAAGAAAGACAGGCACAGGGTACACAACAGGATTTTTGAGATTCTCTTGATTGACGAGCTTATCATGTCCACGGCGGACGTTATGAGCGCGGCAATGATTGTGTCCCCGAACGCACTGGACCCAACAATACGTGCGGTGACAAGCCTGTTCAACTATCTCTACCTCATCCCGCACACAATGATTCCGGTCATATTCTCCTCGTACATAATGATAATGATTGGATACTCAAAGAAGGTTTCCAAGAAATTCATGGTCGCATTCGCCATTCCTTACGCGATAGTTCTTGGTTTCCTGCTCACAAATCCATTCACCGGGGCAATATTCACGTCCTCCGAGACCAATCCATATATGCGCGGACCATTTATGCCCCTGCTCTATCTGGGAACATCGTTCTATGTGGTTGTCGCCGTAACATTCTTGATTCGCTACAGAAATTCGCTTCCGTCGAACAAGCTGATTCCTTTGTTCTGCTTTATAGTAATATCAATAATCGCTACGCTGCTTCAGTTCATCTTCCCGAAATACTTAATCGAGTGCTTCTTCCAGGTACTGATGACCGTCTACCTGCTGATTACGATAGAAAATCCATCCGAGCTATACAATGCGGACACAAACGTCTACAACCGCCGGACCTTCATAATGGACAACATCAACCTGCTCAGGAACAGGGTAAAGTACAGGCTCATAGTCATAAAGATTCTGAACACCGAATACTACATGACGACTCTCGGTGTCACCGCCATGAACGAAATTCTCCGGGATTTGGCACAGTGGCTGCGCAGAATAACATCGGACGATTCGGTTTACGACTGCAACAACGGTGTCTTCACCCTGCTTCTCAACGAAAAACAGTCCAAACGCACCGACCAGATCGTACAGTACCTTGAAAACCGCTTCTCCACCGACATGATGTACAAGAGCCGAATACTTACGCTCAAGACACAGATTTGCCAGCTGGATGTGCCGGACGACACAAGGTCCATAGACGGAATCGTTACAATCATAGACTCGCCGGGAACAAAGGAAGAGTCAAGGGTCATAATGCTGAAAAAGGACCAGCTCAACTACATACAGAGGCGGCGCGCGATTGAAAAGGCAATAGACCATGCGCTTGAGACCGACGCATTCAAGGTGCATTTCCAGCCAATATGGGACGCAAAGCACAACAAAATCCATTCGGCGGAGGCACTTATCCGACTTTACGATGACGAACTTGGATACATCTCCCCGGAGGAATTCATACCAATCGCGGAGCAGAACGGTAGAATCATTACCATAGGACAGTTCGTCTTTGAGGAAGTCTGCCGCATGTTCACTATGCACCAGCTGGAGACAATCGGTCTGAACCTGCTTGAAATCAACCTGTCCACGGTCCAGTGCATGCACAGGACTCTCCCGCAGATTTTCAAGAACACGCTCGGACACTACAGCCTGCCTCCAATCGCAATCAACCTGGAGATTACGGAAAGCGCGGCAATCAACAGCCAGGAGGATTTCCTCAAGACAATCAACGAGCTGCACGACATGGGATTCTCATTCTCGCTTGACGACTACGGAACGGGCTACTCCAACGCGACATACATTTTGAGCATGGACTTTGACATAATCAAAATCGACAAGGCGATACTCTGGCAGTCCGAAAAAAGCGAAAGCGCGAGGGTCGTCCTTAGAAACACGGTCCGCATGATCAAGGAGCTTGGCAAAAAGATTCTGGTCGAGGGCGTTGAAACAAGGGAGCAGATGGAGGCCATGGTCGAGCTGGGTGTGGATTACTGCCAGGGATTCTATTTTTCAAAACCGGTCCCGCAGCAGGAATTCATCGCTTTCTGTAGAGAATTCAACAGTTCGCATTGATTTATGGTTCTCTCAGCGACATTCTCCAGACCGACATCAAAATGTGAGGAAACACTTGGCAGGGCGTACACAAAAATCCGTGTGCTGAAAACTGCCGGGTCCGCGCTCATGCAAAAAAATGAATACGAGGCGGAGTTCTTCACAAAAACACAGGTATTCCACAAAAAGTTTTCCGAAGCAGATTTTCTGGATTTTCTCTCAAAGTATGCGGGAACCATTTTTAAATCCGTTGTACAGGAGACCGAGGATGAGGAAATCATAACAATGGCGAACAGGCACGGCGAGATTAAGGAAGTGCGGCATCCAAGAAAAAATCAGGGGCAAATCAGCTTGGGCGGGAACAGAAAAAAGAACTACATTCTTTCGGAAGGGGTCCCGGTTCCATTTTTGGTGAAGCTCGGGGTTATGACGGCGGAAGGAAAAGTTGTCGCGCAGAAATACGACAAGTTCAAACAGATAAACCGCTTTCTTGAATTTGTTAGCGACATTGTTCCCGACGTAAAAAAACTTGTGGCGGCAAAAGAAAATTCGAATCCCGAAAATCCATTTTCAAGGGAGCGTCCTCTCCACATTGCGGACTTCGGCTGCGGAAAATCATACCTCACGTTCGCGGTCTACCATTATCTGACCGAAATTGAAAAACTGGATGTTGAAATCACCGGGCTTGATTTGAAGGCTGATGTCATAAAAAAATGCTCCCTTCTTGCTGATGAGCTTGGTTATGGCGGCCTCCACTTTCATGTCGGGGATGTAGCAAAATTTTCCTACGGCACAAAACCGGATATCGTTGTCACCCTCCACGCATGTGACACTGCCACAGACTACGCGCTTGATTTTGCCGTAAAAAACGGGGCCAGCGCAATACTTTCGGTTCCATGCTGCCAGCACGAAATAAACCTGCAGCTTGAAAAAAATCCTCCGCAGAATCCGGAAAGTCCTTTCGCATCGCTTTTCAGGTACGGAATAATCCGTGAAAGAATTGCATCCCTTGCGACCGACGCAATCCGGGCAGAGATTCTGGAGCAGCAGGGCTATTCGGTTCAGGTCCTGGAGTTCATCGACATGGAGCATACGCCAAAGAATCTTTTAATCCGTGCGGTGAAAAAATTCGGGACAAACGAAAAACTTCTTGCGGAATCAAAAACAAGGATGGAGTCCCTGCTGAAAGAGATGGCCGTAAATCAGACGCTCGCCCAAAATCTGTAAAAACCAATGGAGCCATACAATGGTCTTCATGCCGGAGCCTTGCAATGAGGCTCCAAACAGTTCACACAAAAGCGTTTTTAGGCTACAATCTTCTGTATGAAACATTTAAACAAATTTATGGTCCTCATGGCCGCGATTTTTTTTATGGCCGTGACAGCGGTTTTTGCGGAAAAGACTTCCGTTGAAAATCTTTACCAATACACACTGGACAATGGTCTGAGTGTTTTTGAGGTGGAAAACCATGCGGTCCCGTTGGTCTATATTGAAATTGCGGTGCGCGCCGGAGCAAAAGACCAGACCCCTGAAACGGCGGGTCTTTTCCATCTCTACGAGCACATGATGTTCAAGGGCAACGCTCTCTACAAGGATGCCGCCGAAGTACAGCACGCGCTTTCGGAGCTTGGTGTCACCAACTGGAACGGAACAACAGGCATTGACTGCGTTAACTACTTTTTCACAATACCGTCCGACAGAATTGAAGATGGACTTGCATTCTGGAACGCGGCAATCCGAAGCCCCAACATGGACAGGAACGAGTTTGAGAACGAAAAAAAGGTTGTCCTTTCCGAAATCGAGGGCGACGTTTCCGATCCGTCCCACATCTACATGAACACGATGAACTCGCAGCTTTTCCCGGAGGCTCCATACAGACTTTCCCCGGGAGGCTCCACACCGGTCGTCAAAAATGCCACGCTGGACCAGCTTCTTGATATAAAGGAAAAATTCTACATTCCGGCGAACTCAGCGCTTTTTATCGGCGGAGACATAGACCCAGAAGAAACTTTCCGTCTTGTTGAAAAAATCTGGGGCTCATGGTCGAACAACGGAATGGCGGTCCCAAAGCCACAGGCCGAGCTCACCAAAAATCCGTTTTCAAAGACAACGGCAATGGTCATGCCATACGACCAGATGTCACCGCAGATTGCCTCCGTTTCCATAAGCTACAGAGGCCCCGACACCGATTTTGATTTGGAGGACACCTACGCGGCGGACTATTTCTGCCAGCTCAACATCGACCCACAGGGAACCCTTATCCAAACCCTCTACTCAAAAAAGGACCTGATGATTCCCGGAACTGAATACATCGGGCAGTCATACAACACGGTAAGGCAGAGCGGAGAGATTATATTCGCAGCGCAGATGCTGAATCCATCCGAAAATCTTCCGGGACGTGCGTTTGAGATGGTGGACATAATCCAGAATGAAATCATCCCGGCCATGGCGAACGACAAAAGCCTCTACACAAAGGAAAGAGTCAAGGATATCGCAAGATATATGGAAGACATGGACTCGATTGTAGCGGACACGGCGACAGGTCTTTTGACAAATCTCCGTTTCTGGTGGATTGCGACATCGCCCGAATACTATTTCTCATACAACGACAAAATTGCGAGCGTCACCCAGAGCGACATGCAGAAATTTTTGGACAAATACATCTCCGGGAAGAACGCGCTGATTTCAATACTTGTGAACCCGGCTGTATACGAGGCGCACAAGGACGAATACGAAAAAGCGGGATTCATTGTCGCCGACTCAACGACCGCCGCATGGTGGAACGATTCAAGATACGCCCCCGACCCAAAAAAGATTGCAAAGACAAATCCAAAGAACCAGAGAACCGTGGACCAGAGCGACATCTACAGGCCCGGACAGACGGAAAAACGGGAGTCAAAAAAACTCAGCTCAATCACCGACGGACTTAAAACTGTCCAGCTGAAAAACGGAATCCCGGTCTACATCAAAAAGGATGCGTCAAAGAAAATCTCCACGGTGGACATTGCCACGAGGGGCGGACTGGAGCACCTAACGCCAGAGACCTCGGGACTTGAGGAGGCCCTCTTCAATATTATGAGTTCCAGTTCCGAACGCTACGACTTTGCGACAAGGCAGGTCCTTCAGTTCCAGACGCAGTGCTCCATATCATCAGTATGCCAGGAAGCCGGGTCCATGCTCTCGCTGAATGTTCTGGATTCCTACTTCGACACAATGCTTCCGGTGCTTGTCGATGGATTTTTGAATCCAAAATATGATGAGCAGGTCTACAGCAACATGATGAACACATACATGGATTCCGTCCAGACAACGCTCAACAACCCGTTACTGCTTCTAGCCCACACTATGACGGAGGAAATCTACAGGGGACACCCCTACGAGGCACAGACAGACGTTACACCTGAGTCAATCCAGAACATAACGGTCGCAAACATGGAGAACCTGCACCAGATTATTCTGAACCCGGCGAACATTTTTGTTGTGGCGGTCGGAAACATTGACGAGGAAAAACTTGTTGACATGCTGAACAAGAATCTCGGAAAAATCAAAATCACCCAGCTTGTGAGACTTCCGGAAAAAGATGTTCCAGAAGTAAACATCAAGGATGGGGAGCCTGTAATTCTGACGCATGAAAGCGCATCTGGAACTGGATATGTTGTAAGGGCATTCAACGGTCCGTCCAACCTTTCGGATGAATACATTCCGGCAAGCATAGCGGCGAACATCTATTCTTCAATCATGTTCAGCATTGTGCGTGAAAGCCACGGAGTCTGCTACACACCGTACTCGTTTGCAAGCAATTCAAGGGCTGCGTTCTGCGGCGAGGAGCTTATAAATCTTTCAAACTACGAGGACTTCACCTTCGCGATGGACAACGCACGGCAGCTCATGTCACTCGGGATGGTCGTGAACGGAAACAACCCGGGCGGAAGCTATTCGTTCGACAGCATTGAAAAGGTTCTGGAAAGCTACAAAAACAAATTCATAAACTCGACGTACAGCACACAGGCCACCACGGAAAGCATTGCCGCAACCATAGCGACCAACCTTCTCTACAACGACCTGACCTACAGCGACAAGGTTGTTGAGATGATCAGAAACACAAGCGCCGAGCAAATCAGAAACGTCTTCCAGAAATACTGGATTGACTCGCCCTCACGCTGGTTCGTTATAGTCGGACCAAACGACAAGGACAAGCTGATTTTCAAGGAATAGAAATCAAAAAAACGAGGGGACTCCCGTATTTCAACTTTCCCGATTCTCTGCTAGAATCTACGCATGAACATTTTATCCATCAACAATCTGGCAAAAATCGGACGGGAGAAACCTCTGTTTACTGGAGTCACATTCGGTCTGGACGAAGGCGACAAGGCGGCTCTTATCGGAAGGAACGGAGGAGGAAAATCCACACTGCTTGCGACGGTGGCCGGTGTCCTTCAGCCTGACGAGGGAGAGGTGACAATCAACAAAAGCTCGGGTGTCTCTTTTCTTGCGCAGAATCCCGAATTCAACAGCTCCGACACAATCAGGACACACATTTTCAAATCAAAATCCCCAAAGCTTGAGACAATCAGAAAATACAACGAAATCTGCGAAAAAATGGAGAACGGTCTTTCCGCATCGGTCCAGGCAGATTTTGACGCAATCACTTTGCAGATGGAAAAGGGCGACCTCTGGAACTACGAGTCACAGGTGCGCTCAATACTGACGGTGCTTGGAATCGGCGACATGGAACGGAAGATGGGGGAGCTTTCCGGTGGAATGATAAAAAAAGTCGCTCTGGCACAAGTTCTGGTCGAGGACACAAAGCTGCTTCTTCTGGACGAACCGACGAACCACCTTGACATGACAACAATAGTCTGGCTCCAGAACTATCTCGCGGAAACAAAACGCACAGTGCTGATGGTGACCCACGACAGATATTTTTTGGACGCAGTGTGCAACAACATCTACGAGCTTTCAAGAAATTCCGTAAAACTTTATGTAGGAAACTATTCAACCTACCTTGAAAAAAAGACGACCGAAGCTGAAATCGAGGCGAACACCGAACGTCGGATTGAATCGGTGCTGCGTGTGGAAAGGGACTGGCTCATGCGGGGACCATGCGCCCGGGGAACAAAAGCGAAGGCAAGAATCCAGCGTGACATGGCTTTAATCAACAGGGAAAAATTCCAGTCGGACAGGGGCTTCACATTCGAGGTCGCGGGAAGAAGGCTTGGAGGAAAAATCCTGGAGCTGCACAGAATCACCAAGAACTATCCAAAGGGATTTGCGGGAGACGACAAAAAAAATGTTTCGCCGGTCCTGAGGGATTTCAGCTACACTTTCAACAAGGGCGAAAAGATTGGCGTGTTCGGGGACAACGGTTCGGGAAAATCGACGCTGCTGAACATAATCACCGGGGAGATACAGCCGGACTCGGGGAGCGTGGTTGTCGGAGAAAACACGGTCATCGCATACTACAGGCAGAATCCCGTATTCAAGGACATGGATATCAGCGTGCTTGAATATGTGAAGGAGGCCGCCGAGGTCATGCGGATGAACAGCGGTGCGACACTCAGCGCGGGACAGTTTCTGGAGCAGTTCGGCTTTGAGGGAAAAATCCTGCACTCCCCTGTCGGAACTTTGAGCGGAGGGGAAAGGAAGAGACTTTTTTTGGTCAGGCTGCTTCTTTCAAATCCAAACTTCCTGATTCTGGACGAGCCAACAAACGACTTCGACATTTTCACGATGAACATTCTTGAAAACTTTCTGATGGGATTTTCCGGATGCCTTCTGATTGTGAGCCACGACAGATATTTTATGGACAAGGTTGCGGACACCATGTTCATCCTTGAGGACAGCGGGGAGGTCTCTGGATTTGTAGGAAAATGCAGCGAATACATCGATTTGCGGGAAGAAAAAAAGAGGGAGGCCGAAGAGGAAAGACGCTCGCAGAAAGCAAAGGAAAATGCCGAAGAAAAAAAGTCCCAGGAAAAAAAGGATGGCGGGCAAAAAAAGCTTTCCTACGCACAAAAAAAGGAGCTTGAAAATCTGGAGACGGAGATAATGGAGCTTGAGGACGAGCAGCACTCACTTGAGGACGACATGGCATCCGCGGACTATTCGGTTTCATCAAGGGCGGGAGAGCGGTACAGGACCATATCCAAACGTCTGGAAGAGGCCTACGCAAGATGGGAGGAACTACAGACAGTCTAGGCCAAGGAAAAGTTTTTTCTATTAAACACTTGTTTTTAGCAAAAAAAATATGTACCTTATTAGCAAGGGGGAATTTTATGTCCGAAAAATCAAAGAGTTTTTTTAAAAAACTGATTAGACCGTCGGGAATTATTACAATAATAATCATAATCCTGGCGATATCATTGGTCGCATCAAGCGCGTTCGTTGTTGACGAATCCGAGCAGGCCGTAATCACAAGGTTCGGAGCCTACAACAAGACGCTAGGTCCGGGACTCCACATAAAGATGCCTTTCGGAATCGACAAAAAATATATCGTCGATGGAAACAAGGTCGTCAAGACGGAGCAGTTTGGATTCCGCACATCAAGCTCGGGTGTGACAAATCTTTACCAGAACGGAATCACAAGCGAGTCCACCATGCTCACTGGCGACCTGAACATTGTTGATGTTGAATGGATTATCCAGTACAGAATCACAGACCCAAAGGCATGGCTTTTTTCCGTGGAGGAAAGGACCAACACAATACGCGACATAAGCCGTTCGGCAATCAACACTCTGGTCGGGGACCGTGCCATTCTTGAAATCATGGGAAACGAGAGAACCAACATCGAAAATCTCGCGGTCGACAGCATGAACGAGCAGTTCAAGAAGCTGAACATGGGAATCAACGTTGTGGCGGTAAGGCTCCAGAACATTGTTCCACCGGCTGGGGTCCAGGAGGCTTTCGAGGATGTCAACAAGGCAATCCAGGACATGAACAGATTTATCAACGAGGGCAAGGAAAGCTACAACTCCGAAATCCCCAAGGCGCAGGGAGAGGCTGACCGCGAAATACAGGTTGCAGAAGGATATGCGTCCGAGCGTGTCAACAAGGCAAAGGGAGATGTCGCCCGCTTCAACTCCGTATACGAGGAATACAGGAAGGCTCCGGCAGTAACAAGGGAGCGTCTCTATCTGGAGACAATGGAGCAGGTGTTCAACCAGCAGGCGAAGGACAAAAAGCCAACGCTCATTGATGACAGTCTGGAAAACATTCTTCCAATCAAAAATCTGGCCCAGTAAGGGAGGCACAAAATGAAAAAGGCAGTTAAAGCATACATAATTATAGGTCTGATTGTGGCGGCGGTCATTGTTTTTCTTGCCGCGGGACCATTCTATATTGTGGACGAGGGCGAGCAGGCTGTTGTCACACGTCTTGGCTCAATCACGGCATCCAGAACGGAGGCGGGAATCTATGTCAGAGTTCCGTTCATTGATACAGTCACAAAGTATCCGTCAAAGATTCTTTCCCTCAACGGAGACGACGCAAGGATTCCGACCAAGGAAAAGCAGTACATAATCATGGACTCCACAAGCAGATGGAGAATCAAGGACCCGGCTGTTTTCTACCAGACATTCAAGACGGTCGAGGGGGCCTACTCAAAGCTCAGCGACATAATCGACTCTTCGACAAGGACGGTCATATCACGCAACAGGCTCAGCGAGATTGTGAGAAGCAGCAATGTAATCAACGAGACACATTCGGAGCCAATAGCGGACACATCGGAAATCAGCGAGGACGACAGCGCGGAGATTGAGGCACTTGTCAACGTCAGCACACAGAACGAGATTGTCGTAAAGGGTCGCGAAAAACTCTGCGAGGAAATGGTCAACGAGGCACGCCCCATGCTTGAGGAGTACGGAATCGAGCTGATTGACATTGTTCCCCGCCAGATTAAGTATTCCGACGAGCTTACAGAATCGGTCTACAACAGGATGATTAAGGAACGCAACCAGATTGCCCAGGCATACCGTTCGCTTGGTGAAGGAAAAAAGGCCGAGTGGCTTGGAAAACTGGAGAACGAGAGACGCACAATAGAGAGCGAAGCATACAGAATCAGCGAGGAGACAAAAGGTCGCGCGGATGCTGAGGCTGCCGCAATCTACACGGAGGCATACACAAGGGACCCGCAGTTCTACGAGTTCTGGAAAAGTCTGGAGTCCTACAAAAACACCATGGGCGATTTCGACGCGACATACAGCACGGCGATGGACTACTTCAAGTATCTCTACGGACCGAGCGGCAAAAACTGACGCACAATTTTTGAACCATGAACAGACCACTGGTATTTGCTGAAAACAAGACACTTTTTCTCGACACATCCATGACGCAGACCGCGTTCACCAAATCAAGAATGGCGGACAGGCTTGACGAAAATGGATGGCTCGCTGAAAAGACGGACGGAGGATGGAAATTTTCACCATGGACTTTTTCCGGCACAAGACAGAACGAGTGCAACGATGAAAACCTGAGTCCGGCCGCCAGACGGGCTATGGAGACCATACTCTTTGAGGGACCCGCATTTTCCGGAAGGACTCTGAAGGCCCTCTTTGACTTGGATTTTTCCAAGGAGCTTGGGGAAACGGAAATATCGTTCGTGACCTACGCGGCGGGAAGGGTCTGTTCAGTTCTGGAGGAGGCGGCCAAACAAAAGATTGATGTCAGCAACATCGGTGCGGGCGGAATATTTGTTTCGGCGGACTACTCAAGGATAATCTTTTTGCCCAGGGAGCTGTTCGGAATCTCAATGGAGTGCGCCGGAAAACAGGATGCGGCGGAGTACAATGGATTTTTCATCAACCCGCAGCTAAAGGACAGCGCGGCAATCAACTACACACAGTCGGTTATCGCCTACAGAATGTTGACCGGGACCTACCCCTTCACGCAGACCGACTCCATGCAGAGAAGCTGGGACATAACCGACCACAACTATGTTCCGCTGAAAAACATGGTCTGGGCTTTGGACGAAAAACTTTCGTTCTTTGTTGACAACGCACTCCAGCGCAAAAGCAAAATCATTTCCCACGGAAAAAAGAAGGGCGAAAAAAAACGCAGCCTGCAGGAAAAGATTTCGTCCACAGTGACGGAGCCAACACAGGAGCGTCTTGAAAAAATCCAGCAGGACCTTCTGCTTTCATTTCCACTGAAGGAGCTTTACAGGGAGACGGGGCTCACAGAAAAAGGAGAAATCCCGGCGGGGGGACATGTTTCCAGCGTAATCAGAAAGGGAACCATTTCCCCGGAGCAGTTTGAAAGACAGTGCCAGAAGGAAAAGGAGTCTTTCAAAAAGCGGCTCGCAAAAAAAAGGTGGTTCAGGAAAAACAGAACAAAACTGTCCATCGCGGGTGGCCTGGTCCTTGCCGTTGCGGTGGTCGTGTTGATTTTTACCTACAGCACACTGAAAAATCCGACATCAAAAAGCCTAACATCGCTTGAGACCGTGCAGATGTACTACAGCGGACTCAACTGTCTGGACGTGAACGCTGTAAAGGGCTGCTCGGGTGGCAAGGGCGGCGACAAGTTCACCGAAATTATAAACAATGTATTTGTGGCCGCCAAAACAAGGTCCACATACAACGCGCGGCTTGCGACGGTCTCACCTGCGGAATGGTTCTGCTTCAACTTTGAGTACTGCTACAATATTTTCGGGCTGTCGAATCTTTTTATAGACAAGCTGGACGGCGACATATTCTTCAAGGGACCGGCAAAAAACACCAATCCAAAATCAATAACAACTGAATACGGAAGCTCCCTGACGGAAGGGACGACAAAGGATTACGTTGTCCACTATTCCCTGGTCCACAACGAGGGCGAAGACAGTCTCTACATAATCGATGAGACCGACGAAATCCACCTGCTCTTCTACCACGGAAGATGGCTGGTAACAAATATGATACCGCACGAAAATTCTGTGGAGGAAATCAAGTTCAGCGAATTCAAAGAGGATTTCAAGAAGGCGTGGGAAAGCACTGGCGAAAATCCAAAGGCCACCGCCGCCCTTCTCAGGGATTCCTACGACTGGATACCGACGGACCTTGAGATTGACGGTGGACAAAAAGCCACGGACTCGGAGCGAAATCCATTTGAGGAATAGGCCCCGATTTTAGACTGGCCTTAAACTATAACACCCTTTGTGGATGGAATGTTTCCCTGCCTGCGTGGGTCGATTTCAACAGCCATGCGGATTGCGCGGGACGCAGCCTTGAACAGTCCCTCCATCTTGTGGTGGTCTGACCTTCCACGTATTGTGTCAAGATGGAGATTGCATTTGGCACCACCGACAAAGCCCTGCCAGAAATCCTCAAAACAGTCTGTCTGGAAGCTGGACTGCTTTCCATCCGGGCTGATTGAGACAAGGGGTATTCCCGAAAGCTGGGCGTTGCACACCAAAAACGAGCGTCCCCCAAAATCAACAGAAGCCTGGAGCAGACTTTCATCCATCGGGTAGATAAAAAATCCTGTCCTGTAGATTCCGGCACAGTTACCCAATGCCTTGGCGAAACACATTCCAAGCACAATCCCGGTGTCCTCAATCAGATGGTGCTGGTCCACGTGGAGGTCCCCGGAAAGGGTCCCGGACAAATCAAACATGCCGTGCTTGCAGAACGACTGGAGAACATGGTCAAAAAAACCGATTGGATTTTTTACATCACACTTTCCGCTTCCGTCAAGGTTCAGCGTGAGATTTATCTGGGTTTCAAAAGTGTTACGCTCGATAGTGGCAATCCGCTCCATAGCAACTGCTCCTTATGCCATGACCATTTTAAGTTCGTATTCAAGAATGTCCGTCGCGCCAAGTGACTTGAGGCGTGGCAGAAGATTCGGAACCTCGCTCTTTTTTACGGCAATCTTTACGGCAAAACCCTTGTCGCCATAGAGCGGAGAAACCGTGGGGCTTCTCATTGAAGGAAGTCCGTTCACAAGCGCGTCAAAACTTTCCTTCGGGACATTCATCTCAAGCATCACGCGGTCCCGGGCATCAATCACCGATTCAAAAATGCTTTTCAGCTCAAGAATCTTTTTCTTTTTCTCGGGATTCTGCATTGCCTTTTTGGACGCAAACATGCAGGTCGAAGATGCCATAATCTCGGCCACAATGCGGAGTCCATTTTCAACAAGGGTCCGTCCGGTGGCTGTGTTGTCGATAATCATGTCGGCATCGTCCGGCGGGAAAACTTCGGTCGCCCCGTAAGTGCGGATGACTTCGGAATTCATTCCCCTGCTTTTCAGCCACTCCGTAGCGATATGCTCGTACTCCGTTGCAACAATCACACGGCGGGAGGCAAGCTGCGCATCGTCGATTGAATTTGGAACCGCGGCGACAATGCGAACCTTGTCAAAACCGGTGTCAAGGATTTCCTCAACATCGGCATGGGTTTCCTTTATCCAGTCGCGACCGGTAAATCCCATGTCATGCGCCCCAAGCTCCAAAAGTTTTCCAATGTTCTGGGGTTTCATAACCTTTGCCTCAAGGTCGTCCTGATTGACAATGGGGCGGTATGCACGTTCGGGAAGTGAAATCGAGATTCCCGCGCCAGAAAAAAGTCCTATAACATGTTCATAGATTCTGCCCTTGGGCAGCAAGATTTTTAGCTTTTCCATATAGAAACACTATAACCTAAAGCGGACGGATTTTCAACATTAAAACATAAAAAAAGGACCGCCCAAAAACAATGGACGGTCCATGCCATCAATTTTAAGAATCCGCTAGAACAAGCTGGTCCTCAATCCTATGGAGAACTGCGGAACAAGGGTTGGAATCTTGTCGCTCGCAACATCGGACGGTATGAACCAGATGGAAGGCTCGTAGTATACTGCCCATGTCTTGAAGTAAGCGTTGTCCTTGAACGTCATCTTCGGGAACTCAACCTGCATCAACGCGGATGTCAAGATTGTGTTGCTGACCTGAATATTCTGTTTCAGTGCGGCGGCTGATTGGCTGAACCATGAGAAGTTCGCTCCAATAGAAACCGTGGCACTCAGCCAGTCGAAGTCATGTCCAAAGAAGTAGTTGAACGGTATGTTCGCAATCTGGGCGATAACCTTCGCGCTCACAATGTGTCCACCATAGCGGAATTTCCACTTGGACTCATCAATGTTAAAGAGTGCCGCAAAGAAGTTCCTCTGATCCTGTGTGAACTGACCGTAGGACAGCTGAATCTTAACGGCATTGTCGAAAGCCGTAAGTCCAACACCCGCGCTCCACAGTGAAGCACCCCAGAAGTTTGTATCAAAGTAGAGTCCCTGGATGAACTTTGGAACCTCGTATGCGGAGCGGTCTCCACGTCTCAGGTAAAGTGTCACATCGTCCAGGTCAACATCGTCGCTTGAAAGACCCTCGAAGCGCATCAACTGGTTGTAGTGTCCTCCGGCTCCCGGTGAAATCAGTTTGACGTTTGGCAGAGTGCGGTCCACCTGTACAATCGTCCTTGTGATTGCAGACTCGCCATTCTCCATCTCCGCACGTACAAGCAGGAAGTGGAATCCTTCGGCGACATCCTGGTTTTCAATTCTGTGCTTCCATGAACCCTTTCCGACACTGGAGACCGGGGTATAGGTCTTTCCATTGTCAAAGCTCAAGAACACCTGCTTTACGGTCTTGGCCTTGAGAGCCATCTTTTCTTCGGTCGGGAGCTTCTTGTCCTTGAGGGCGGCCTTTTCCTCATTGGTCAGAGCGTAGCCGGCGTTACCCCTCAGTATAGGACGGTCAACCGCAAAGTCTCCGTACATGAAGTTGTCCAGAGTTACCCACGGTCCATAAGGATTGTAGTTCAAGCTCTGCGTCCTTGACTCAACAGTGCGTCCCTCGCTTGTGTGGGCGATGACCTTGTATGTATGGGTTCCAGCCACCAGATTGAAGGTTCCGGACTCGAACACATCAGCCTCGATTGGTTCGTAGACCTCCTCCTCATACTCCGGTCCGGTGTATTCCTTTCCAGCCTCGGCAGCGGCAGCCTTTGCGGCCTCAATCTGTGACTTTTTGGCGGCATTTCTTGCTGCAACCGCTTCAGCACCTTCGGTATTCTTTTTGGTTCTGGCCTCCATGTTTGCGGTCGCCTTCGCCAAATCTTCCTCGCTGAAGTTCGCTTTGTCCAGAACAATCTCCGGCTTCATCCTGAACGAGAAGTAACCGGAATCCGTAAGCGTCGTGGAGAGTCCCGGAATCCTCTGGCCGTCAACAACAATGTCTATGGAAGTAATCTCCTCCTCGAATGTCTTTGCCGTACCGTAGATATTGAACTCGCCGTTGACATACTCACCGTTGAGCGGATAAAGGAGATCCACGCTTGTAAGCTCCGCCTCCTTGACTATGTGGATGTTGCGGCTGACATTTGCAGAGTTTCCAGCCTTGTCATATCCAGAAATCTCCACATTGTAAAGTCCGTCGCTGAGTTCCGAGACATCTATCACCTGCGAGACAATGGACTCCGGATAGAGGTCATTTTCCGCAAGATAGTCCGGGACCTTGTTTCCGTCAAGGCTCTTTATCCTCATGTAAAGCTCTGTCAGCTCGATGTTGTCGGTGGTCTGTCCTGATATTACAAGGTTCCTTGATATTGTGCTGTCATCGAGAGGAAGCTCCAGTTCCAGCTCAGGAGAGGTGTTGTCAATATTCAGAAGGGATGTGTAGAGTCCCGTTATGTTATATCCGTCCCAAATCTTCAGATAGACAACGTGGGTTCCATCCTGTACAACGCGGGTATCGAACTCGTATGTCCACTGCGCAGGATCTTCCCTTGTCTTTCCAGGAACAACAACAGCATCGTTGTAGCTTGCTCCATTGTCCACAGAAATCTGGACCCTGTTGATTCCGTTCTTGTCCTTGGCCCATCCGCTCATTGTAACAAGACCATGGATGTGTCCGTCAATCTTTGGAAGCTCCACGCTGCCCTTTGGCTCTTCAAGCGACACATAGAACTTGCGGCTGACAGCCTTTCCCTTTACACCGTTTATGTCCTCGCCATAGACGACCACAGTATGCTCGTTGTCCTTAAGGATGTTGAGCGGGCTGACCTTGATTTCAAAACTTGCCTGGGCATTTTCGTTAGGAATCAGCTGGAAGTCGCTGTCGTCAATCTTGTAGTACGCCCTCAGGGTCTCTCCGTTGTAGCCGAGCAATCCGTCGTCGTCGTACATTACACCTGAAATCACAAAGTCCGTGGTGTTTACAGATTCCTCAAGCGGCATGTGGATTTCAACCACAGGAAGGTCGCTGTCCGGGTCAACCGTAAAGTCGAACGTGTCAACAACGGCTGTATTTCCAGCAACATCGCTCGCAATAAACTTCATCGTGTTTGCAATCGGAAGTCCCTCCTGTCCCAAGGCTGTGGATGGGAGAGAACCTGTAAGCACGTTGCTGTGTGCGTCAAGCTCCGCTACAGATTTTGAAAGCGCAAGAAGCTCGGCATCGGCAGAACGCTCTCCATCTGGATTCTCTTCTCCAGGATTCTCACTCTTGGCATCCGCCTGTTTGCCATCCCCAGAAAGTGAATCCGACGCGGCAAGAATAAAGTCCTTCTTTGTCTTTCCATCCGGGCTTATGTACTGGATGTTTCCAACATAGCTGTCATCCTTCACACGGAACACGAACAGGGTCTCACCGTTGACTACGGCTCCCGGCTCCGGCACAACAATCGTCACTTCCGGCGGGGTCGTGTCCTTTCTGATTGCGGAATTGAAATATGAAACCTTTCCGGCGTTGTCCTTTGCACGAACAGTCAGAGGCACATATCCATCAGGGCTGTCCGCAAGGGAAACCTTTTCACTGAATCTGCCCCTTGTGTCAAATTTGATTGGCTTCCATACAATCTCACTTTCATCTCCGGCACTGTCCTCCATGGTCGTGTATTCAAGAGAGGCAATGCCGTTTCCATCCGCGACCGTTCCAGCAATAACAAGCTCTTCCTTGATGTAGTCCATCGGCTTGACGCTTGTAACGTTGAGAGTCGGGTTGGCTGTGTCGGCAATAATGGCAACAGCAGGAGAAGCCCACGCACCATTCGCATCGCTTACAGCACGGACGGAAATATTTGAATACAATCCATCGGAAGTGGCCGACACCTTTATGAGTTTTCCATCAACTGAAACCTGAAGTCCTGCATTTGAGCGCATAAGGCTTGCGGAGATTTTTCCAGGAACGTTCGCATAGCCAACAAGGGATGCGTCGTTGTTAAGAACATACCTGTTGTTCGCAGCATCAAAGACCGCACCACCGGCAGTCGTCCAGTATATTCCCTCCTGGTCGTCAACAACACCGTGGGTTCTCAGGACACATACAGTTCCGGAGACTGTCGTTGAGCCGTTGACAAGGGCTGAAATCTTCACAAGTCCGGCTGGGAGACCAGAAATTGGAACCTCGGCCTCGTACACACCGTTTTCGCCAGTCTCCCTGACAGTTCCCTCCGGCAATGCAGTTCCATTGGCGGTCCACACAACCGAAGTGACTGGGGATTCCGACATGATGCGAGCAACCAGGGAATGTGGATCGGTATCAATGGTTCCGTCCTTATCCTCAAGAACCTCCATACCGCTCCTATATTCGCTTCCATCCACCGACGCAAAGTATCCGCTCGCACCGGTAGCAGGCTTGGTCACTTTCATTGACGCGCTCTTGAAAGTCAGTGTGGACTCGCCAACCGGAAGACTCTCGTAGGACTTGTACTCAAAGTTGCTTCCCGTCATACCCTGGTAGACGCAAACTCCATAGTAGCCCATTCCTGGACCGTCACCGTGGAGCCAATAATATGCCGGCTGCGCTGGTTCCGCCGCATTCTCACCCAGAAGCTCCGGAGAAACAGGTTCCGCTATTTTTCTGACAAGAACCGCGGTCGAGCTTGTCTTTCCGGAACTGTTGGTCGCAATAATCTCGACCACCGAAACACCGTCCTCAAAATTCTCCGCCGCAAGATTCAGTGTGAACGCACCACGGCGCACAGGAATGAGAGGAGAGTTCTCAAGCTTGGTAGGCTGCACAACCTGCGAACTAATTACGGTTCCGTTTTCGTCATAGTTGACCTTGGCCGTAAGTATTCTGTATCTCACGGTCGGATCCGTGGTACTTGCCACAGTACCGGCTATTGAAAGAACATTCTTTGTACTGAAATTGTTGAACACCTCCGTGACCAGACTGTTGTCGTTCGTCAGCTTGATTACAGGGGCGGTTTCCTGGGACGGGAAGTAGAGGTTCTGGGAAGTGTACACACCGCCGGAAGCAGTTGTCACCCTCAGCTTGAACACTGGTGTCGCAGCCGTTGATGTAAGAACGATTGTGTTTCCAATGACACGCGCGCCCACACCCTTTACGGCAGGAACGGTGGTCAATGAAGCAATCTTTCCACCAACAAAATATCCAGAGACGGAACCTGTCGCGTCAACGCTTATGGCTCCATCGGAAGCAACTGTCGAGTCAGTGAAATAAAGACCAGGCTCGGCACCATAGAATTTTGTGTAGTCCGCAACGTTGAATATGACAGTGTGGATTGAGCTTCTGTCAAAATGGTCGGTGGCCGTGACGGTGAGCTTTGACACACCCCATGGAATGTCGGCTGTGGCAAATCCAATAGAAACAGGTATCTCCTTCGCGTCGTTGCCCTCAATGTCCTTTGAAATTATTCCATTCGTGCCCCATGTCCAGTCATAGTGAACCGACTTGAGACCGGTGGACGACGCCACCTTCAAAGTGTATTCCTTTCCGCTCTCCGGATCGATTACCATTCCGTTGGTAAAATTTTCGTCTCCATATTTTTCATCGGTGAACAGAGGTGCGTATCCCTTTGAAGTGAAAGTTACAGTCGAAGAATCGCCCTTCACACCAAATTTGTCCACAGCATAGGCCGTAATGCGGTGCTCTCCGTCAGTAAGCGCGCCAGGAATTGGATTATAGAAAACTCCAGTCGTCTCCAACTTGACCTCGGGTCCTCCATCAACAGAATAATAGATGGCCGAAACACCGTCGTCATCCTGGGCAAGACCACGGATAAATATTCCATCGCCAGCATCAACCTCGCCCACTGGATACTTGATATCTATAGTAGGCTTGTCGCCGGACTGGTTTACATAGACAACATTTCCGCTCTTCACACCCTTCTCGGAATTCATAAAGAATCTGGAAGCCGTGACAGCGTTGCCCATAGTATCCTCAGTGCTGATTGTAAAGTCCATAGAATTCTTCACAATGCGGGAATCAAGCTCCAATGCCCAGTACGGGTTTCCGGCGGTCAGCTCAAACTCACCCTCCAGGCTGCCCCACCGATATTTGAGGGACTTTATTCCGTTGGTGTCCTTCGCGTAACCGGCAATGGTGAAGATTCCGTTAACAGTCTCGCCAATCTCCGGGGTAACAATCTTCAGCTGCGGCTGCTCGTTGTCAACAAAACACAAAAACGAGCTGATTCCAACAGTACCAGCTCCATCCACCGCCTTGAACCAAATCAGCTTTGGACCGTCATCCATCTTTCTTGTGTCCAGCGGAAGTGAGAAAGTATATTCGCTTGTAAATCCATTTTCATCGGGAGTAGAGAGCTTGCGCTGCTTGACCTTGATAGGAGTGTAATGTTCACCGCCATCAACACTGTATTCAAGTGTGTCAATTCCGTTTCCATCCGTGACTTTTCCGGCAAGAGAAACCTTTCCGCTGATAAGCGCACCCATGTCAAGGTTCGTGATTGATGTGACAGGGGCCTCCCTACAAAGCTGCCAGTCAATTGTAACAGCATGTCCGGTCTTTGGCTTTACCTTGGACTCATCCAGAACACCGTCGTCATTGTAGTAAGCGGCAGGATTTCCATTGTCAATGCCATACGCGGTGATTGTGTGCCGACCCTCGGGAAGTTTTGTCGTATCAAGATAGTATGACCAGAAGTTGGTTCCCTCAACAAGAATCGGATTTTCCTTGTCGCCATCAAGAATCAGCCACACCTCGGAAACCATATCATCATCAACACAAGTACCAACTATGTTCAGGTTGCCTGGAACCTTCATTCCCATGGTCGGGTTCGTGATTGTGATGACAGGAAGATCGGACTCGTCGTCGATGAACAGGTTGTATGGACCGGCGACGGCTGTATTTCCTGCCTTATCCGTAGCCTCCGCATACACATTGTATTTGCCGGAACGGTTCTGGATGTCAAAAACCTCCGTCCAGCTGTTCTCCGTGCCGACAGATTTTTGCATGACTTCCTTCTTGCCACCGGCAAAAACAGATAGCGACAGGCACAACATAGCGAAAACTAAAATGAGTCTCTTGTAATTAAAAAATCTTCCGTCCATAGTCACATTCCCATAAAAAAAATAAGAAAGCCCGGAAAAGCCCACAACGGCGGACAGTTCCTAAAGACAAGCCTCAAAGGCCAAGTCCCGGCTCCAAAAACTTTTTTTCTACAATATATCCCTGCCCTTATCGGCAGAATTCGCGATTTTCTTGAATCCGCCCCCACCCTTCGGTCGCAAACGCATGGCAAAACTTGACACGCGCCAACAAATCAAAGCGGATTCACCTTCACGCCTCCCAAAACTTTTCCAATGCTGTCATGGATGACCAGATCTCCAAACGAATCCCCGGGCGTAGGGTCCCTGTTGATTAAAACAAGATGCTCCCCATGGAATGCCCTGACGAAACTGGCAGCCGGATACACCGAAAGCGAAGTTCCACCGATTATCAGCATGTCGGCGGACTCCATAGCGGCTATAGTCTTTGAAACCACAGCATCGTCAAGCCCCTCGCCATAAAGGACGACATCCGGACGGACCATCTCCCCGCAGGCCGCACAACGTGGAATTCCATCCGCATCAGCATGTGAAGCCACATAGTCGCCATCATAAAAAACATTGCAACCCGTGCAGTGGTTACGCATGACCGACCCGTGAAGCTCCAGCACATTTTTGCTCCCGGCGGCCTGATGCAGACCATCGATATTCTGGGTGACGACCGCCTTCAACCTGCCAGATGCCTCAAGCTCCGCAAGCTTAATGTGCGCCACATTGGGCTTGATGCCGGAAACCAACAGTTTTTCCCTGTAGAAACGGTAAAATTCCTTGGGATTGGAATAAAGAAACGAGCCGCTGAGAATCTGTTCGGGCGGATAGTCCCATTTCTGGTGGTAGAGACCATCGACGCTGCGGCAATCCGGAATACCGCTCTCGGTGGACACACCCGCCCCGCCAAAAAACACAATGCTCCGGCTCCCGTCGATAAATTCCTGAAGACTGTCCATCTGTTCCTTAGTCACACTCATCCAAGGCTCCTCACAAACAGCATGGCGAACCATGCGAAAAAAACCAGTCACATCCTTTTAAAACAGGATTAAGGCCAGCAACGAACGATTTTTGAATGCGGACCAGACAAGGCCCCAACTTTTAAATAATAAAGGTTTTGGAGATTTTTAACTATCTCCAATAATAACACAGTTTCCTCAAGGATTCAACAAAATTCGAGCCACAAATCAAAATAAATTCGAGTTTTTAGAGATATTTTGTTTTTTTAAGAAACCAGACCCCCACCGCATGGCATATAGCATATATAATGGAAGAAAAAATCAAAATACTCCTCCGCTCGAATCAAAAGGCGCGCACAGGGTCTGACAAATAGCCAAAACCGGGTTTTTGTGATAAAATGTTTTCCAGATTTTTAATTTATTCGTGCGGAGGGTTTAATACCCCGCCCCTCATCTTGAAACTGCGTTGCTAATAGGGGCGAAACAGAGGGTATTAAATCCGACTGCGATACCTTATGAGAACACCATACCGTGCCACAAGGTGGCGTATTGCTCTGCGGCGGGGTTGGTGATTT
>CACZPR010000001.1 GCA_902783155.1 uncultured Spirochaetaceae bacterium | reverse complement strand
GGGTTGGACACGGAACGGCTAATCCGAATGCACGAGGATTCTGGAATAAATACTTTCAGACATATCAATATGAACTTGTAAGAACAATCAAAAATATTAAGTTTACAAATTCAGTTTGATAAATTCAAGTTTGTCGGGACCCGATATTATCTAGAATTTTACATAAATCAAATTTCTCATTTGTGGAGGTTTGAGGTTTTCAGATGGAGAAACTGACAGAGAATATGATTCGTTGGGCTGAAAGCAAACTTGGCAGCACAAAGTATGCCGGCTGGTGTCTTGCGTTTGTCGAGGACGCGCTTGAAGTCAGCAATGATATTGAAATATTCGGCGGAGATTCAGCAAAGGAATCCTGCGAGATGTACAAGGATGCGCTGAGGGGCGGAGTGCCGGAACGAGGTTCGTTCGTGTTTTATGACTGCCTGTGTCCGAGCGAAAACGGTCCGGTCAACTGGGGGCACTGCGGCATAAGTTTAGGGGACGGTCGTGTGATTCATGCGTGGGACAAAGTCCGAATCGATGACTATCTGGAAATCGAAAATCTGACTGCGCTGACTGGAGATTATCCGAATTACTTGGGCTGGGTACCGCTCGAACGTGTGTTGAATCAAAAACCGTAAAAGCTGTCTTAGAATAATAGCACTTATACTTATGATGAACAGATTGATGGAGGATTGATATAAATGAAAAAACATCTGATATTGAAACGCATTTTTATTTGCATTGCGGCATTACTTGGAATCTTGTTTATTCTGGCGGCGCTTATCTATATAAATCTTAAAAACTTTACGGTTAAGAGACTTCAATCGAAAGACGGTCAGGAAGTTTATCTCATGGGTACTTTCCATAAGGATCATTTTGAGTCTTTGGCAAATTACTCTATTGAGGAAATGCTGAATGCAATTGAAAATATAAATCCCGATGCAGTTTTTATTGAAGCCAGAGAAGAGAATTATGAACGGTATGGAGTAGTGGACGGCCCTGTTGATATGTGCATCTCATATTGCTATTGTCAGGATAATGGCATACCTGTAGAAATGGTGGATTACTGGAAAGTAGATAATGAGAATTACAAAACGAATACAACCACGGATGACAGGGATGACCATATACATCAAAACATTATGGAGAAACTGAAACTTTATAATAATCAGAAGATTCTGATTATATGTGGATTCGGGCATTTATATCCGCAAGCCAATCGATTGTCCTCTGCTGGGTTCAAAAAGGAAAAAATCCCTGATGTTTCAAAACTGTTTAAAAACAATGGAAAGGACTTTGCATACCCTTCCATGTTATGTGATGTTTGGGAGAAAAGAACGCTGTTCTATGCGGACACCTATCCGGAATCAATACAGGCGGATGAAACAATAAACGATGAAGTGAAATCGCAGTGGCCGGTTGACGAGAATCATTGGTTTTATAATTCACAGATGAAGTATTGTAATCTGTTCAAATCAAATCTGTTATACAATTCCAATTTGTCGAACTGATGGCTTGGTGAATTAAATAGGAAGATAATTGCAACAAGGGGTCAAATATAATGCTCTTTATAATTCAGTTGCTTTTATATTGCCTTTTGTTTTAGAAAAAAATCCTTCGTTACCTATTGATAATTTTTCCGTAATGCACTATTTTATAAGTGTAGTTAGTTATTGCTAACTCAAAGAGGAAAAAGTTCACAATGAGTTTCAGTAAGTCCTTAATCCATTTTTCGGCACCGACAATCTGCGGGATAAAACCTGCGAATCTGTTTTCCGTAAAGCCGGAATCATTTTTCTGTGCGGAATACCGGATGTGGAAAAAGACTCTCGCTGGATATGGTCTTGCGCTCGATGCAGTGTGGCAGTCTGAAAAATCAGTGCAGGTGATTGTCTACAATATCCGCTGGCTCAAACGCATTATGGAAGACAGGATCATCCTTTCCTATCTGTATGGAAAAGGCTATGTGGATTGCCGCGACATTACAGGAACCGTAAGACAGATTTTGTCCCGCATGAAAAATGTTTCGCCGTTTCCGCATGAAATTGGAATCATTCTGGGCTATCCGTTTTTTGATGTTCTGGAATTCGAGAGGCGTGGTGGACGGGGGTGCAAATTCTGCGGCTGCTGGAAATCATATTCCGATGTGGAGAGTGCCAAGCTCTGTCACTGTAAATTCAGGGAATGCAGTTGTATGTGCAAAAAATGGTTCGATGAAGGATATCCCCTTTTCAGAATCATAGAAAAATATAAAAAGGCCGTGAACGCGGTCTGAAGAGAGGTACTATATGAAGGTTGCTGTAATCTATGCAAGCACGACCGGAAATACCGAAGCAATGGCAAATGCCGTGTGCGAATCGGTAAAAGCGGCTGGAGCGGATGTAGTTTTTGGAACTGCTGACAGTGCAGATAAAGCGGAAGTTCTGTCATGCGACGTAATTCTTTTGGGAAGCCCGGCAATGGGCGATGAAGTTCTTGAGGACTCTATGGAAGAATTTTATTCTGCCGTCGAATCGTCTCTGGGTGGAAAGAAAGTCGGAATCTTTGGTTCTTATGATTGGGGCGACGGACAGTGGCTCCGTGATTGGAACGACCGTTTGACTGGAGCAGGTGCCGTATCTGTCGGTGAACCTTTGATGGCTCACCTCACTCCTGATGATGATGCAATCGCGCAGTGCAAGACCTGGGCTTCATCAGCAGTAAAATAAAATACATCTCTAAAAAATCACGGGCACTCGGTGGACTTGCATCGGGTGCTTTTTTAATATGATAATTATTCTCAAATTCTATTGACTTTCCTTTTGCTTTTTACTAATATGATAATTGTTATCAAATTGGTTGGTCTATGCAAAAAGCATCGTATAAAACAAAACAACAGGATTTGCTCGTCTCATATTTAAAAACCACACGGGGCAGACATTTTACTGCCGATGACGTGCGCCTGTATTTTGATGGAAAAGATGTTTCCATTGGCATTGCCACAATTTACCGTCAGCTTGAAAAACTTGTTTCAGAAGGTGTCGTCCAAAAATATTTTTTGGGTGAACAGACTGCGGCATGTTTTGAATATACCGGCGACGGATGTAATGCAGGCGAAAAACATTTTCATTTGAAATGCGAAAAATGCGGAAAACTTGTTCACCTTGAATGTGACGATTTAAAAGAAGTCTGTTCACATTTGAAGCAGGAGCATGGTTTTTCCCTTGATTCGCTGAGGACTGTTTTTTACGGTGTTTGCAGCGAATGTTCCGATGAAGAAAAAATGCAGGAGGGCAGGTGATGGGCAGAATCAGATTTTCCAAAACTTATTCCCTAATCGCTGTTTTACTTGTTCTCGCATTGTTTTCAACCCTCCTTTTTGAAGTCCTCCATGCCGACCATGCCAGCAATCATTGTGAAGATGAAAACTGTCCCGTCTGTATGCTGTTGCAGATTGTTCACAGTTCATTCCGCTTTTTTGGATTTTCATCCCCCGTTTCAAAAGCCGTTCCATCCGTCTTTGCTCTGATTTCGATTCTAATTTCTTCTATATATATATTCTCAATTACACCGATAACCCAAAAAACAAAACTCACAATTTAGTTTTTCCTGTAAATCCAATTTTCAGGCATGAGTATTGTCCGAAAACATATTCTACAAAAAATTACAGGAAAAATTAAAATGAAAAAAACAGATAAAAAGCCGGTCGTTCTTATTACGGGCTATCTTGGTTCGGGAAAGACGACACTTTTGAACAATTTGCTCCGTCAGGAAAAAAGAAAGGTTGCGCTTATTGTCAATGACATGGGCAGCATTAATGTGGATGCGGAGATTCTGAAAAAAAACGGAACGAATGTTGCCGAATGTCCCATGTTTGAACTTCAAAACGGATGCATCTGCTGCACATTGCGCGACGAATTCATCCAGCAGATTGAAAAAATCTCCAAGCTGGATTCCGTTGAAGTTGTGTTTGTCGAAGCTTCAGGCATAAGTGACCCGGGAGCAGTCAGCGCGAGTTTTCTTGCTTACGAGGAAGACAATCCAGACACAAATGTTTATTTGACTTCGGTTGTTACGGTTATTGATGCGGACAGAATCTACCGGGAGTTCCTTTCTGATTTGAAAAAGAAGCAGGAGGAAAAAGAAAAGATTGACCAGAACAATCTTACGGACGAGGAAGTTTCCACTCTCATCGTTGACCAGATTGAATTCTGCAATTTCATCGTGCTGAACAAATGTGACCTTCTGAACGAAGAGCAGCTTGCGGAAGTAGAAAAAATCGTGCGTGAATTCCAAAACCGCGCCCCGATTATCCGCAGTGTGAACGGTGAAATCGACATTGAAAAAATTATGACGAAGGAGCCGTTCAACTTTGAGCAGATTGACTCATCATCCGCAATCCAGAAAGCAATCAACAGTTTGAATGAACCGAACCGCGCCACTCAGGGATGCATCGGTGAATACGGAATATCATCATTTGTGTTTGAGGAAAAGAGGCCGTTCAACCGCGAGCGTTTTATGGATTTTGTGAACAACCGTTACCCGCGCGAACTTATCCGTTCAAAGGGCTACATCTGGTTTTCCGATGCGGATGCGGATGTTCAGTTGTTCGAGCAGGCCGGAAGAAATTCTTCTGTAATGGAAGTTTCTTACTGGATTGATGCTTTGGTGGAAGAGCAGAAAAATGCATACCTTGAACAGAATCCTGATGTGAAGGAAAGCTGGGACGAGGAATTCGGAGATAGAGAGAATCAGATTGTAATAATCGGGAAAGGCTACGACAAAGAAGCAATTCAGGCCGAACTCGAAAAGTGCCTTGATGAAAAGGCAATAGCTTAAAACAAGGAGAACAAAATGAGCATTAAGAAATTTTTAATAGGCTGTGCAATGGTTTTGGCAGCCAGCGCGACTTTTGCAAAAACAAAAATAGTGACGACAATTTTCCCGGAGTATGACTGGGTAAAGCAGATTGTCGGAAACAAGACAAAGGATGCGGAAATCACCCTGCTGATTGGAAATGGGGTTGATTTACATTCCTACCAGCCGTCAATCCAAGACATCGCAAAAATCAGCACGGCGGATATTTTCATCTACGTTGGTGGCGAAAGCGACGAGTGGGTTGATGGCGTACTCAAAAGTGCAAGAAACAAAAACATGAAGGTAATCAACCTGATGGAAGTTCTTGGCGACAGAGTAAAGGAAGAGGAAGTTGTTGAGGGAATGCAGGAAGAGGACGAGCATGAACATCATCACGATGAGGATGAAGATGAGCATGAGCATGAACATCACCACCATCATTCAAGCGATGAAGAGGAACTGGAGTATGACGAGCATGTGTGGCTTTCCGTCCGCAATGCAAAAATTCTGTGTGCCGAAATCTGCAATGCACTCTGCGCAAAGGATTCAAAAAATGCCGCGACATACAAAGCAAACTGCGCTTCATATTCTGCAAAGCTCGACAAGCTGGATTCAGATTTTGCCGCCGCCGTTAAAAATGGAAAAACAAAGACTTTGCTCTTTGGCGACCGTTTCCCATTCCGCTACCTTGTTGATGATTATGGCCTGAAATATTATGCTGCATTTGTCGGTTGCTCTGCCGAAACTGAGGCAAGTTTTGAGACAATCGTGTTCCTTGCAAAAAAGGTTGACGAGCTTGGACTCAAGAATGTCTGCCAGATTGAAAGCGGAAACGGAAAGATTGCCCGCACGATAATTGAATCGAGCAAAAATAAAAAAGCAAAAATCCTGACTCTTGATTCAATGCAGTCTGTAACCCAGAATGACATCAAAAAAGGTGCGACATATCTCGGAATCATGCAGAAAAATCTTGAAGTGCTGAAAGAAGCTTTGAAGTAAGATATTTCACAAGACTTATTTATAAACGGCAAAAGGCATCTTTTAAAAAGGTGTCTTTTGTCATTGCAAGGAGGCGGCATGAAAATAGCAAAAAAAGTAGGCTTGGTACTTATGATTCTACTTGTCTTTACGCAAAGTGGATTTTGCGCCGGATTTCAAAAAGTGGATGTTGACCTTTCCCGTCTTAGCGGAATCATGGTTTATTCGGAAGTTTATAACATGATGTACGAACCGCAAAAATACGCAGGAAAGACAGTCCGAATGAAGGGAATGTTTTATGCCGTCACGGAAGATCGTCCAAAACCTGTGTTTGCATGTATTGTTCAGGATGCGACCGCATGTTGTATGCAGGGACTTGAGTTTCGCCTAAAAGGAAATTATAAATATCCAACGGACTATCCGCCTGTTTTTTCAGAAATAACTGTTTCGGGAACTTTTTTTTATGAAAACGACGGATGGTTTGTAAATATCGGATTAAAGGATGCTGTTTTGGAGGCCTGGAGATGATTCTTTTAAATTGCGAAAATCTTTGTGTCGGTTATGAGGGAAAAGGTGTTGCCAGCGGCATAAGTTTTTCCGTAAATCAGGGTGACTATCTTTGCGTCATCGGGGAAAATGGAGCGGGAAAATCAACATTGATAAAGACCATACTCGAACTGCAAAAACCGCTTTCTGGAAAAATAGAGCGGCATTATAAAAAAACGGAGTTGGGCTATCTTCCGCAGCAGACTGTTGTTCAAAAGGATTTCCCGGCCACGGTTGAAGAAATTGTGCTGTCAGGTTTTTTAGGAAAAATATGGTTTTTTTACGGAAAAAACGAAAAACAGGCTGCCCGCAAAAATATGGAACGTTTCGGCATAGAGAATTTTGCAAAAAAAAGTTTCCGAGAACTTTCCGGCGGACAAAAGCAGAGAGTCTTGTTGGCACGTGCCATGTGTTCTGCCCAAAAACTGCTTGTGCTTGATGAACCTGTTGCGGGGCTTGATCCAAAAATAACGGAAGAATTATACGAGTTTTCAAAGGACATAAATAAAGAGGGCCTTACAATCATTATGATAACGCACGACATGCAGGCCATCAAAAATGCGAGCCACATTCTTGCCATAGGAAGCGGACAGTTTTTCGGAACAAAAGAGGAGTTCGCCAAAACTGAACAGGGAAAATATTTTTTGGGAGAAACAAAATGAGTAATTTATTTGAAACATTTTCATTGTATTTTTCTTTTCCATTTGTAAGATACGCTCTAATAACAGGCACTCTCATTGCGCTCTGTTCTTCATTGCTTGGCGTTACGCTTGTTTTGAGACGCTTTTCATATATCGGCGACGGACTTTCCCATGTTGCGTTCGGTGCAATGTCTTTTGCCGCTGTGTTCGGACTTACGAATGACATGCTTATTGTCCTCCCGATGACCATAGCGTGTGCAATCCTTCTTTTGTGCGGTGGAGCAAAACGCAAGATAAAAGGCGATGCTGCAATCGCAATGATTTCTGTAGGAAGCCTTGCACTTGGATATCTTTTGATGAATATTTTTAAGCCGTCGTCTAATCTTTCCGGCGATGTCTGTACTACACTTTTCGGCTCAACCTCAATCCTTACGCTAAGAAAAGCGGAAGTTGTCCTGAGCATTGTCCTGAGCATTGCGGTTGTAATCTTTTTTATCGTGAGCTACAACAAATTCTTTGCGCTGGCATTTGACGAAACCTTTGCAAATGCTATCGGAGTGAAGACGAATCTGTACAATTTCCTGATTGCCGTGGTCATTGCAATAGTGATTGTTCTTGCGATGAATCTTGTAGGCTCCCTTTTGATTTCGGCACTCATAATATTCCCCGCCATGAGCGCGATGAGGATTTTCAAAAGCTTCAAACTTGTGACAATTTCTTCCGCAATAATTTCTACACTGTGCGCGGTTATCGGAATGTTGATTTCCATAATTGCAGGAACGCCGGTAGGAGCAACAATTGTTGCAATAGATATTGTTGTATTTATCATCTGTTTTGTGGTTGGAAAATTTGTAAGAAAATAAGTTGCTTGTTTAAAAAAAATTCTGATTTTAGGGTAGACATCATAATTGCGAGTTAGTATAATCTAACTCAAAAAAGTTAGTTTATGCTAACAAGGAAGCTTTTATGATTTCATCTGTCTCACCCTACATCGGAAAGTATAAAAAATACACAGTCATTGCATCGATTTTGACAACACTCGGAACCATTGCGAACGTTGTTCCGTATTTCTTTTTGTATCAACTGATTGTTCCGCTAGTCCATCACGAGCTTCCGAGTTTTCATTTTGTGATTGTCCGTGTCGCAGCAATTTTTGTGTGCCTTGCGCTCTATGCAGTTTTGTACAGCCGTGGACTTGCGTTCTCACACATCAGCGCCTACAACACTCTGAAAAATATCCGCGTTTCATTAAAATCAAAATTGGAAAATCAGCCGCTCGGAAACATAAAGGAAATCGGTACCGGACAGATTAAACGTGTTTTTACGGATGACATCGACCAGATTGAAATTTTGCTTGCACACGCTATTCCAGAAGGCATTGCAAATCTTACCGTTCCGCTCGTTGTAATTCTTGCAATGTTTTTTGTGGACTGGCGGCTCACTCTTTTGACTCTTGCAACTATTCCGCTCGGTGCTTTTGGAATGACCATGATGATGAAGGCCGGCACAAAGTTGATGGGCGCTTATTACGAGTCGGCAAAAAAAATGAACAACACAATCATTGAATATGTGAACGGAATGGAAGCGATAAAAGTTTTCAATAAAGACGGTGACAGCTTCCGACGTTTTGGAGATGCGGTCCGCGGTTACCGTGATTTTACTCTCACATGGTACAAGGTGTGCTGGCCGTGGATGGCTGTTTACAATAGCACTCTTCCGTGTCTTGCGCTTTTTACTTTGCCGTTTGGTGGTCTTCTTGTTTTGAGCGGCACAATCGATTTGAGCCAGCTGATTCTCGTTTTGTGCATGTCGTTTGCCGTTGGGTCTGCAATTTTACGTGCGCTAAGTTTCGGCGGAAAAATTCCCCAGCTGAATTACAAGATTGCCGAGCTTGAAAAACTGATGAACGGTGAATCAATAAAATCCGGAACGAAAAATTTTGAAGGCAAAAATTATGATGTCGAATTTAAAGATGTGAAGTTCAGTTATAGGAAGGGGGAAGTCTCCCCCTCACTCCAGCCTGCTTCGCAGTCTTCCGCTACCCTCTCTCCTAGGGGTGATACCCCTAAAACCCCGGACGCACAGGTTCTGCATGGAATCAATCTGCGGCTCAAACAAGGAACGACAACCGCTCTCATCGGCGAATCAGGCAGCGGAAAATCAACGCTCGCAAAACTGCTTGTCCATTTTTATGATTTGGACTCCGGCTCAATTTCAATCGGCGGACAGAATATAACTGACATGTCAATCGAATCCCTGAACAATCAGATTTCGTATGTCGCGCAGGAACAGTTTCTTTTTAACACAACGCTCTATGAAAACATTTTGATTGGACGACCGGATGCTACGCGCGAAGAAGTTTTGGATGCAGCCCACCGCGCCCAGTGCGATGAATTTTTGTCACGCTTCCCAAAAGGCATAGACACAAATGCAGGTGACAGCGGAAAACAGCTTTCAGGCGGTGAACGTCAGCGCATTTCACTTGCACGTGCAATTTTGAAAAACGCACCAGTCATTGTACTTGATGAAGCCACTGCCTTTATGGATCCGGAAAACGAAGAAAAAATGAATGCTGCAATCAGTGAGATTGTAAAAGACAAAATGGTAATTGTGATTGCGCACAGACTTTCTTCCATAAAAAATGCGGACAAAATCTGTGTGCTTAAAAAAGGAAATGTTATTGCGGAAGGCACGCATGAGGAGCTTGTCAAAAACTGTGAGGAATATCAAAAACTCTGGAACGCTTCTACCGCCGCCGCAAATTGGAGGATTGCATAAAAAATGAAAAATAAATCAATGATAAAAATGATGCACAGGCTTGTAAGTTCATGCGGAAATTACAAGACCCAGATTCGTGCCGCATACATTCCAGGATTCTTCAAGGGACTTTTTATGAAGGCTCCCCTCATGCTTTGCTTTTTGATTGTCTCTGCTTTTATGACGGGAACAATCACAAAAAAAATGTGTCTCATTTCGGGTCTTGTGCTTTTGGCGTGCGTTGTTTGTCAGGCGGTCCTGCAGAACATTTCCGACAGATTGCAATCGGCTGCCGGTTTCAAAGTTTTTGCTGACAAACGGATGCAGCTCGGAGACCATTTCCGAAAACTTTCCATGGGATATTTTTCTGAGGGAAATATCGGCAAAGTGAGCAGCGTACTTGCGACCGACATGAATTTTATAGAAGAAAACTGCATGATGGTTCTGGAAGATTTGGTCGGATTCATCATTTCCCAGGGCCTTATGATTTGTTTTATGTTTTATCTTGATTGGCGGCTAGGTCTTGTAAGCGTGGCGGGACTTTTGCCGATTATGCTTTTTGGAAATCTTATGACGAGGATTTCAATTTCACATTCAGTTGCAAAACAGGAGGCCAGCCAGAAACTGACGGGTGCGGTTTTGGAATTTGCGGAAGGAATCGGAATCATCAAGACTTTCAATCTGCTCGGAAAAAAATCAAAAGAAGTGAACAGGGCGTTTGAAGAAAGCTGCGACAAGGCAATCGGTTTTGAAATGGCGTATGCACCATGGTGGGCAAGCTATATGATTGCTTACGGAATCGGTACGGTGGCTGTTTTGTTTGTCTCCTATCTTTTGTGCGCAAACGGAAACATAGGCATTGAGTTTATGATGGGGATGATTTTGTTTCTGTTCGACACTTTTGCTGGAATGAAAGCATATTACGGAAATGTTGCGCGTCTTACGGTAACTGATGCATGCCTTGACCGAATCGAAAGTGTTTTTGATGAAGCGGAAATCAGTAACGACGGAACGGAAACTTTGCCTAAGGCTGGAGAAACAGATTCCGAACCTGAAATATCATATCAGAATGTCAGCTTTTCCTACGGTGATAAATCTGCGTTGCATGACATTTCGTTTGATGTTCATCGCGGACAGATGGTTGCGCTTGTCGGACCAAGCGGCGGCGGAAAATCAACTATAGCAAATCTTCTTGCACGATTTTGGGACGTGAAAAACGGAAGCATAAAAATCCGCGGAAAAGATATACGCAATGTTCCTGTCGCAAATCTTATGGACAACATCAGCATGGTGTTCCAGCGCGTCTATCTTTTTCAGGACACAATCTTCAACAACATCGCAATGGGAAAAACGGATGCCACACGTGAAGAAGTGATTGAAGTCGCAAAAAAAGCAAGGTGCTACGATTTTATCATGCAGCTTCCAAATGGATTCGACACTGTGATTGGTGAGGGCGGCGCAAGTTTGAGCGGAGGAGAACAGCAGCGGATTTCCATTGCACGTTGTATGCTCAAGGATGCCCCGATCGTTATTCTGGACGAAGCCACCGCAAGCGTCGATGCCGACAACGAACATTTTATTCAGGAAGCTATTTCCGAATTGTGCCAGGGAAAAACGCTTATCGTAATCGCACACCGACTGAACACAATCCGAAACGCCGACAATATTCTGCTTATAAAAAACGGCTCGATTGCAGAACATGGAAAGCATGATGAACTTATGAAACAAGGCGGATTGTACAAAAGCATGGTAGAAAAACAGGGGATGTGAAAAAACGAGGCTTTCCTTTTTTCCGGGATTTTACATTATTGACAATCTTATCCACAAACTCTATTTTGTTACGTTATGGAAGAAAAATCAAACGGCACATTGCAGAAAATTCTTTCCGTTGCAGAAAAAGAATTTCTTGATAAAGGTTTCCGCGGTGCATCTCTGCGTGAAATCGTAAAATCGGCCGGTGTTACGACAGGTGCGTTTTACGGATATTTCAAAAGCAAGGAAGAACTTTTTGACGCTCTCGTAAAGGAACATGCAGAATACATTCTTGGAATCTATGACAGCATTCTCGTGGAGTTTGAAAAAATGCCGCTCGAACAGCAGATTGATTCAATGGACGATTATTCTTCGCTTGGGTTTCAAAGAATGTTTGAATATGCTTGGGAACACAAAATGCCGTTCCGCCTTATTTTAAAATCTGCTGACGGAACAAAATACGAAAATTTCATTCAGACGCTTTCGCAAAAAGATATTGATTCCACCGACGACTTTTACAATCTTCTTGAATCGCAAGGAAAGTCCGTGGAGCGAATCGACCCGCTTATCGAGCAGATTGTGATTACCGGAACATTTTCATCATTTTTCACATTGATTTTGCTCGATATTCCAAAAAACGAAGCCGAGAGGGGGCTTTCCCAGATGTTCCGTTTTTATCGCGGCGGCTGGAACAGTCTCATGCATTTTGACGATTAAAATCCAAAAAAACAAGGGAGTTAGTCTTGACTAATATAACACTGTTATATAAACTGGCCTTTAGGTTAGAATATGCTAACCGCAAGAGGTTTATATGTCAAATAAAAATGTAAAAAAAGCGAAACGGGGACTCCTTGGATGGATTTTCTATTTCGCCGGAGAAAAAAAAGGACAGTACATCGTAAGCGTGTTTTTTGCCCTTTTCAGCGTAGCGTGCTGCATTGCACCGTATTTTATGATTGCGCAGATTGTCCGCCAGCTGATGAACGGAGTGCGCGACTGGAAACTGTTTTTGATTGAGTGCGGAATCACGGCTCTGTTCTGGCTTGGAAACGTTTTGTTCCACGCAATCTCCACGAGCATGAGCCACATTGCGACTTTCAATCTGCTCGGCAACATCAGAAAAAAAATGTGTGACAAACTTACCCGCGTTCCGCTCGGCACTGTTTTGGATATGCCATCCGGTTCCCTCAAAAGCATTATAATTGAGCGGATCGACAGCATGGAAACGACGCTCGCGCACATTGTTCCCGAATACACGTCGAACATTCTTCTTTCGGTTGTGCTCATCGTTTATCTTTTTGTCCTTGACTGGAGGCTTGCACTCGCATGTCTTGCAGTTCTTCCGGTCGGATTTATCGCCATGTGCTTTATGTTCAAGGACGGACCTGCACGTTTCAAGTATGCGCTTGATAAGACAAAAGCCCTTAACGACACTGCAGTTGAATACATAAATGGAATCGAGGTAATCAAGGCGTTCGGAAAATCCAAGTCCAGCTATGAGCGTTTCGTTGTTGCGGCAAAAGAAGGTTCGGACTGCTATGTTGAATGGATGCGCGACTGTATCTGGCCGCATGCCGTTGCAACTATTGTCACTCCTTCACTCATTTTTTCGCTTCTCCCGATCGGCGGATTCATGTTCTTGAACGGAGCAATCGATGCTTCAATGTTCATATCCGTTATAATTCTTGCATTGAGTGCCGTCCAGCCTTTTTTGATTGCGTTCACCTACCACGACGACATTGCGAAAGCCGGAGCGATTTTTGGAGAAGTCGGTTCGATTATGGATCTCCCAGAACTTGACCGACCAGCCGTTGATGCCAAAAAGCCGAAAGACAATTCAATCGTTTTACGCAACGTAAAATTCAGCTACCACAAGGAAATCGAAAACGAAGAGAAAAAAGAAATCCTTCACGGCATTAACATGAGTCTACCGCAGGGAAGCTACACTGCATTCGTCGGACCGAGCGGAAGCGGAAAATCAACCATCGCAAGACTCATCGCATCCCTCTGGGACGTTGATTCAGGCAGCATAGAAATTGGCGGCGTGAACATCAAGGATTTGTCGCTCCAAGAATACAACAGCCGCGTAGCTTATGTGAGCCAGGACAACTTTTTGTTCGACATGAGCGTGCGCGAAAACATCCGTCTTGGCCGCCAGAACGCAAGCGATGCAGAAGTCGAGGAAGTCGCAAAAAAATCCGGCTGCTACGATTTCATAATGTCCCTTGAAAATGGATTTGAAACGGTCGTTGGTGGAAGCGGAGCACATTTAAGCGGCGGAGAACGGCAGAGAATCGCAATCGCACGTGCAATGATGAAGGGCGCACCGATTGTAATACTTGACGAAGCCACAGCCTACACCGATCCGGAAAACGAAGCGATAATCCAAAAATCAGTCGCACAGCTTGTCAAAGGAAAAACCCTGGTCGTAATCGCGCACAGACTTTCAACCGTAAGCGACGCGGACAAAATCTACGTAATCAAGGACGGCGCAATCGACAGCGAAGGAACCCACGAAGAATTGCTTTCGCAAAACGGTCTGTACAAAAACATGTGGGAAGCTCACATTTCGAGCAAGGATGGTGAATGATGTTTGAAACCTTAATCAAATTTTTTAAATTCTGTGATGAAGAAAACCGGAAAAAATTTACAGGCTCCATAATCGTAGGAATCTTCAACTCGCTTTTCATGGCATTGAGAATTGCTGCGGTTGCAGTCATGTTGCGCGGCGTAATCGGAACGGCCATCTACAAACTTCCTTTTGAAACAAAAACAATCTGGATTTCATTTGCAATAATGTGCGTGAGCATAGTCGGCGGAATCATCACAAGAAAAGTCACGGCAATGTGGCAGTGCGAGGGTGGCTACAGAACTTGCGCAAAAAAAAGGATAGAAATTGCAGAGCATCTCCGCTATCTTCCGATGGGCTACTTCAATAAAAACAGTCTCGGTGAAATCACTTCGGTAACGACAAACACAATGGAAGCTGTCGGTGACATTGCGACCCGTGCCGTTATGATGGTTTTCCAGGGACTTCTCGACACGGCTCTAATCGTGGTCATGCTTTTTTTCTTCGACTGGAGAATTGCGCTTGTCGCTCTTGCGGGCTTTAGTCTTTTTGAGTTCGTGAATCTTTTCATGCGTCTTGCAGTCAAAAATGTTTCGGCAGATAAAATCCGTGTCGATGCAGCCGAAATCGGAAAGGTGCTGGAATACATTCAGGGAATCGCGGAGGTCAAGGCATACAATCTTGTCGGAAAACGCAACCGTGAATTGAACGAAGTAATCGACCGCAGAAAAAAGACTCTCATAAAAATGGAAATGAGCTGCATCCCTGTTTCCAACATTCAGTCCCTTGTCGCAAAGTTGACGGGCGTTGCAATGATGATTGCATCGATTTTCTTTTATCTTAACAACACGATGACGCTTGCGGATTGCAGCACGATGCTTGTCTGTTCGTTCATGCTGTTCAACGCACTTGAGGCCGGCGGAAATTATTCGGCGCTCCTCCGCACGATTGATCTTGGAGTGACAAAGGCGAGCGCAATTTTAAATCTCCCGACAATGGATATCGAAGGAAAGAAAAATATGGCGGGGGAAGTCTCCCCCTCACTCCAGCCTGCTTCGCAGTCTTCCGCTACCCCTACGCCTAGGGGCAATGCCCCTAAAACCCCGGACCATTTTATTGAAGCCTGTTCCGTCGATTTTTCTTACGACACTGGTTCAAAAAATCCTCGTAAAATCATCGACAACATTTCGCTCTCAATTCCCGAACGCACGACCACTGCAATCGTCGGGCCAAGCGGCGGCGGAAAAACAACGTTCTGCCATCTGCTCGCAAGATTCTGGGATGTGGACTCCGGCAAAGTGACACTCAATGGCACCGATGTACGCGACTACAGTATGGACGACCTTATGAAAAACTACAGCTTTGTTTTCCAGAACGTCTACCTTTTCCACGACACAATTGCAAACAACATCCGCTTTGGACAACCCGACGCCCCGATGGAAAAAGTGATTGCCGCCGCAAAAAAAGCCTGCTGCCACGATTTTATTTCAGCACTTCCGAACGGCTATGACACTGTAATCGGTGAAGGAGGAGCAAGCCTGAGCGGTGGAGAAAGACAGCGCATTTCAATTGCACGCGCAATAATGAAAGACTCCCCGATAATCATTTTGGACGAGGCAACCGCAAACGTTGACCCAGAAAACGAACGCGACCTCATGGCTGCAATCAACGAACTCACAAAAGAAAAAACGGTCATAATGATTGCGCACCGCCTGAAGACAGTCCGCAACGCCGACCAGATTGTTGTAATCGACAGGGGCCGCATAGCAGAACAGGGAAACCACGAAGAACTTGTCGCCAAGGGAGGAATCTACTCGCGCTTCATCACCTCCAGAAAAGAAGCAGTTTCGTGGAAACTGTAATCATAAGGCTATGTCTGAATTTTCGGTTGATGCGGTCATTGAGCCTGTCGAAATGACTTTTTTTAGGTTGTTTCGACTCCGCTCAACCACCACTTATGAATTATCAACCGTTTTTACGGACATAGCCTTTTGTTTTCACCGGCTAAAACAGTAAAAAAAACATATTTTTAGCGACTATAACCGCTAAAACAAAGTAAAATCTTATTTTTGGCGACTATAATCGCTAAAACAAGGAAAAATCTTGATTTTCGCGACTATAACTGATAAAATACGGTTATGATTAAGCGCGAAACATACATGCAGAGAATCAGGCCGTTTATGAATACGGAACTGATAAAGGTTTTTACGGGAATCAGGCGAGCGGGAAAATCCGTAATGCTGGAGCTTGTTAAAGATGAACTAAAAAAGACCGGTGTGGACGAGACAAACTTTCTATGCATGAATTTTGAACAGTTTTCAAATTCTCAAATTCTGGATGTGAAAAGCCTTTACGAAAAAATCGTTGAATTCCAGAAAAACGCTCATGGAAAAACATATCTTTTTTTTGATGAGATTCAGGAAGTTGAAGGCTGGGAAAAATGCATCAATTCCTGCCGCGTGGACTTTGACTGCGACATTTACATAACCGGTTCAAATGCAAAACTTCTGTCGGGGGAATTGGCAACGTATCTTGCAGGGCGTTATGTTGAGTTTGTAATTTATCCTTTTTCGTTTGCGGAGTTTCTGGAAATGAGCCGGCTCAAAAATCCAGAGGCAGACAAATCTTCCTGTTTCATGCAGTTTATAAAAACAGGAGGAATGCCGTTTCTTTCAAATTTTTACGGAGACGATTCAGCGAAAAACCAATACCTGATGGACATCTACAATTCCGTAGTTCTGAAAGATGTCGTTAAACGAAATAATATCCGTGACGTTGATACATTGGAACGGATTGTCGCTTATGCTTTTTCAAACATCGGTCATATTTTCAGCGCAACGTCACTCTCCAAATATTTTAAAAGCGAAAACCGAAAAATATCGCATGACACGATTTTGAATTATCTGAAATTCTGTACGGATGCTTTTCTGATTTACAAGATAAACCGCTACGATTTGGAAGGCAAAAAAATTGTCAGCGTGAACGAAAAATATTACTGTGCAGACCACGGATTGCGAGAGGCGGTTTTTGGAAAAAACATTCAGAACATTGACCAGATTCTTGAAAACATAGTCTGCCTTGAACTTTTGCGAAGGAATTTTAAAGTCTTTATCGGGAAAAAAGGCGAGTCGGAAATCGATTTCATTGCAGAAAAACAGGATAAAAAAATCTATGTACAGGTTGCCTATCTTTTGGCAAGCGAAGAAACCGTAAGACGCGAGTTTTCTGTTTTCAACTCCATAAAAGACAGCTTCCCGAAATATGTCGTTTCCATGGATGATTTTGATTTTTCCCAAAACGGAATAATCCACAAAAACATAAGGGACTTTTTACTTATGGATTTTTAGGATATTATAGGTCAAATAGGAGCGGAGATGATAAAAAACATTGAGATAGTGAGCCTGTCGCGGGGAATAATTGGAGAGCCGTTTGTGGCACATGAATTGGAGCTTGGAAAAAAACGTTTGCAGGACATGGGTCTGAACGTTCGTTTTTCGGAACATGCTTTGATGGGGCTGGATTATATCAAGAATCATCCTGAAGCGCGTGCGGCAGATTTGATCCGTGCGTATTCAAATCCGGATGTCGACATGATTCTTTGTGCAATCGGCGGGGACGATACTTACAGGCTTTTGCCTTATCTGTTTAAAAATGACGGGCTTAAAAAAGTTGTGAACGATAAAATCTTTTTGGGATTTTCCGATTCGACCATGAATCATTTTATGCTCCACAAATTGGGTGTGAAAACTTTTTACGGACAGTCGTTTTTGTCCGACGTGTGCGAGCTGGAATCCGACATGCTTCCGTACAGCAAAAAATTTTTTGAGGAACTTATTTCAACGGGAACAATAAAAGAAATCCGACCGAGCGATGTCTGGTATGAAGAAAGAATAAATTTTGATGAAGACCAGATTGGCGTTCCAAGAGTTATGCACGATAACAACGGTTTTGAACTTTTGCAGGGAAGCCCTGTTTTTTCAGGAAAGATTTTGGGGGGCTGCATCGATTCCATGTATGACATTTTCAACAACGAGCGATACGACGACAGCGTAAGTCTTTGCTCCGAATACAATTTGTTCCCTCCGCTTGAAGATTGGAGGGGAAGAATCCTTCTGCTTGAATCGAGCGAAGAAAAACCAACGCCTGACAAATACAAAAAGATGCTCGGCGAATTAAAAAAGTACGGACTGTTCGATGTCGTGTCGGGAGTGCTTGTCGGAAAACCGATGGACGAAATCCATGCCGCCGATTATAAAAAACTTTTGGTTGAGGTAATCGACAATCCAAATCTGCCTGTTCTTTTTAATGTAAATATCGGACACGCAACGCCAAGGTGCATAATTCCTTTCGGAGTTCCTGCTGTGGTTGATGCGGAAAAACAGCTGATAAAATTTTCGGTGGAAAAATAAAATGACTTTTGTTGAATGTTTCAATCAGCACGAAAACATTTTGATGGAAGGTGCGTTGGGCGAACGTCTGAAAAGGGAATATCACATTTCTTTTGATGACAATGTTGCGATGGCTTCCCTTGTTTACAGTCAGGCCGGAAGAAATGCGCTTTCCGAGTTGTGGGGCGGCTACATCGATATTGCAAAAAGATTTAATCTTCCGTTTGTTGCAACGACTCCGACCAGGCGTGCGAACCGTGAAAGAATTGCGTCTTCTGATTTTTCTAAAAAAATAATTTCGGACAACGTTGATTTTCTTCGTGAGATTCAAAAAAAATCCGGGGCAAAAATGTTTGTCGGCGGACTGATGGGCTGCAAGGGAGATGCCTACACTGCCGATGGGGCTTTGCCTGAAAAAGAGGCTTATGATTTTCACAAATGGACGTGCGGACATTTTCTTGATGCGGGCGTAGATTTTCTGTACGCAGGAATTATGCCGTCACTTTTTGAAGCTGCCGGACTTGCAAAAGCTGCGGATGAAACAAATCTTCCATATATAATCAGTTTTACGATTCAAAAAAACGGAAAGCTGATTGACGGAACGAAAATTTCTGATGCAATCACTTATATCGATGAAAACACCCGGAACAAACCGCTATGTTATATGACGAATTGCGTGCATCCGAAAATTCTTTTTGAAGCACTGTCACAGCCGTTCAATCAAAATGCAGCCGTGCAAAAAAGATTCCGCGGAATTCAGGCAAACACATCGCCGCTTTCTTATGCGGAGCTTGATGGTTCGGTTGATTTAAAAACATCTTCTCCAAAAGATTTTGCAGATGACATGATTCATCTTTCCGAAATTGTCCCGATTAAAATTTGGGGAGGATGCTGCGGTACCGATGACAGGCACATTGAATGTCTTGCAGAAAAACTGTAGATTAAAAATGGTTGCGCGGGGGAGCAGAAAATGAAAGAGCTTTTTTTAACCGGATTTTTTTTATTGGCGCTGTTGATTCCGCTTGCGGCCGATGAACCGCTTTTGGATCCTGATGATTATACCGTTTATTCAAAGAACGGAAAATTTTTCCTGTCATGCAATGCTGAAGAACATATGACATCTTGTTATGAAATCCATGGTCCTGACAGTGCGGAACTAAAATGGCAGATTCCAAGATGGACACGCTATGCGCTTGTTTCCGACGACGGTTATTATTGTATTCTTGATGACGGCGGTGCTGACGGACTTATTCAATCTGATTACACTGAAAGAACGGCGTTGTTTTCGGTTTATGAGGACGGCAATCTGCTGGCTTCCTTGACTGTCGGTGAAGTTTATGATAAGCCTGTTCATGCAGCAAAAATAGCTGTCCTTGATTCCAAGACTGCGGCGGAAATTGAAGAACAGAAGCAAAAAAATATGGACGTTCCGTTGCAGATAACCGTTTCGCATTACAAGTGGGGTACCATTGAAGAGCTGTACAACAACGGAATACTTTTGATTTTTTATGATTTCAACACAAAAAAGAAAAGCGTGCGGACAATGGATTTCTATTGGTTTTAATCCTTGTATATTTCTATTGCCAGATTTTTCCTGTGTGGACATAAGTTTTGATATGCTTTAAAATACGGCAAAAGGAATTTATATATGGCAGGAACATTCTGGTCTCTAGTGCCACCGATTGTCGCAATCGCTCTGGCTCTCATCACTAAGGAAGTTTATTCTTCTCTTTTTGTCGGAATCCTGATCGGCGGTGTGTTTTTCGCTGTCGATGCCCAGTCGGGTTTTACGGGATTTTTAGATCATGTTTTTTCGGACGGTCTGATCAAGCAGCTTTCGGACAGCTGGAACGTGGGAATCCTTGTATTCCTTGTAGTCCTTGGCACGATGGTTGCGCTTATGAACAATGCGGGCGGATCCACTGCGTTCGGTGATTGGGCGAAAAAACATATCAAGACGAAGGTCGGTGCGCAGATTTCCACAATCTGTCTTGGAATCCTCATCTTCATCGATGATTATTTCAATTGTCTTACCGTAGGTTCGGTCATGCGTCCTGTTGCGGACAAGCACAAGGTTTCCCGCGAAAAACTTGCATACCTTATCGACGGAACTGCCGCTCCAATCTGCATCATTGCACCTATAAGCTCATGGGCTGCTGCGGTCGCCGGTTTTGTTTCCGAGGGTGAAAACGGCCTGGCACTTTTCTGCAAGGCTATTCCGTTCAACTTCTATGCCTTCTTTACAATCGGAATGATGTTCCTTCTTGTCATAATGAAATTTGATTTCGGTTCCATGGCAAAGTTCGAAAAACTCGCTCAGGAAAAAAATCTTGGTGAGGAAAAAACTGAGAGAACGACAAAGGGAACCGTCATTGATTTGATTTTCCCGATTGTCTCGCTCATCGTTCTTTGCACGGTCGGCATGATTTATACAGGCGGATTTTTTGCAAGCGGCGAAGATAAAAGGAATTTCATCGATGCTTTTGCAAACAGCGATGCTTCGGTCGGTCTTGTGCTTGGTTCTGTGGCTGCATTGATTTTGACTGTCATTTTCTATCTTGTGCGCCGGGTTCTTTCGTTTAAGGCATGTATGGCCTGTCTGCCCGAAGGATTCAAGGCGATGGTCCCTGCCATTTTGATTCTTTCGCTCGCATGGACCCTCAAGGCTATGACAGATTCTCTTGATGCTTCAAAATATGTCGCCGGTATAATGGAAAATGCAAGCCACGTGAAGATGTTCCTTCCGGCACTCATTTTCATAGTCGCAGGATTCCTTGCTTTTTCAACCGGTACTTCATGGGGTACGTTCGGCATTCTGATTCCAATCTGCATTGCCGTTTTCCCGAACATGGACGATCCTCTCAGAATCATTTCGATTTCTGCATGTATGGCAGGCGCGGTTGCAGGAGACCATTGTTCGCCGATTTCAGACACGACTATCATGGCAAGTGCCGGTGCGCAATGTGAGCACGTGAACCATGTTTCAAGCCAGCTCCCTTATGTAATCCACGTTGTTGCCGTTTCGTTCGTCACATATCTCGTTGCAGGTTTGACGCAAGGTCTGGGCATAGTCGCAAGCGGACTTATCTCCTGGATTGTCGGAGCGGTTCTTTTGGTCGGTTCTCTGATCGTAAGAAAAAAAATCGGAAAGTGATTGACGCTGGGTTTATGGAGAAAAAATGATTGAGTTTGGGCAGGCAACTAAAAAAGACATACCGGAATTGATTCGCATGAGGCTTGCGTACATGGTTGATGATTTCGGTTCGGTAAGCGAGCATGAAAAAGAGTGCATGGAAAAACAGCTTCCGGATTATTTTGAACGCAAACTTGGGACGGAGCTGGTGGCTTTTGTTGCGAAAGATGGCGGGCGCATTGTTTCGGTTGCATATCTTTTGATAATCGAAATGCCTGCAAATTCAGTTTTGCTGAACGGCCTTTACGGTGAAGTCCTAAGCGTTTACACTGAGCCAGATTATCGCGGAAAAGGATTGTGCACAAAACTGATTCAAAATCTTGTGGACTATGGACGTGAAAAAGGTCTTGGACGAATCGACCTGAGCGCAACGAAAGACGGTTATCCAATCTATAAAAAAATTGGATTCCAGGACAAGGAGCATCGCTACACTGACATGAGGTACAAGTTTTAAAATGGAAATAAAAGTTGCTTCGGAAAAAGATTTTGATGACGTAAAAAAAATCGTCCGGACCACAATCAAAACGGTCTATCCGAAATATTATCCTGCGGGGGCGGTTCAGTTTTTTCTGGACCACCATTCGGATGAAAAAATACGTGACGACATTTTGGATCAAAAAGTGTTTCTTCTTTCCGAGGATGGAATCAACGTTGGAACTGTCAGCATTTCCAAAAATGAAATAGGGAGGCTTTTTGTTCTTCCTGATTTTCAACACAAGGGATACGGCAGGGCATTGCTTGATTTTGCAGAAAAAAAAGTTTCCGAAATCAGCGCGAAAATAATTCTGGATGCATCGCTTCCTGCAAAAGCAATTTACAGAAAACGCGGTTATGTTGAATGCGATTATGTAATTACCGAAACAGGTTACGGTGACTATCTTTGTTATGACATCATGGAAAAACAAAGTTCCATCAATGCTTGAAATTAACTTGAAAAATCTGCTGATAATTATTATGCTGAACGTTGAACCTTGTCTTTTGTGGAGTGTAAAAAATGGGATGTCTACGAGCAATTTTATGTATAATATGTCCTCCTCTTGCGGTCCTGGATTGTGGATGTGGAGCAATTTTACTCACTACGATTTTGACCTGCATAGGTTGGGTTCCCGGAGTAATTGCGGCAATCCTTTTTAGTACAAGAAAATAAAAATATAAAAAATTGTATATGGAGAAAACAAAATGAAACCAACTACAAAAAATGAAATCATAGAAGCGTTTAAAAATGTGGGGCTCAAAAAAGGCGACAGCGTTATGGTCCATACTTCGCTTGGAAAAATTGGATATGTGTGCGGCGGTGCGCAGACTGTTATCGAGGCCCTGATTGAAACTGTCGGTGAAGAAGGAACAATTATGATGCCAACACAGTCGTGGAAAAATCTTGATCCGGAAACCGGAGTGCATTGGGATGTTGAAAAAGAATATTGGGAAATCATCCGCGAAAACTGGCCGGCCTATGATAAAAAAATTACTCCGACAAACACGATGGGTGCTGTTGCTGAAATGTTCCGTTCTTGGCCTGGAACAATTAGAACAAATCATCCTGCACGTTCTGTTGCCGCATGGGGAAAAAATGCCGCGTATCTGACCGAGACACATTCACTGACAGACATTTTTGGCGAAAGTTCTCCGCTTGCAAAACTTTACAAACTCAATGGTTCCGTTCTGCTGATTGGTGTTGATTACGACAAGAACACTTCAATCCACCTTGCCGATGTGCGTGCGGATTATCCCGGAAAACACAATTGTGTTGAGCACAGTGCGGTCATGGAAAATGGAGAGCGCGTCTGGAAATCCTACGAGACACTTTTTGTTGATGGCGAAGATTTTGTTGAAATTGGAGCCGCATTTGAATCTGCACACCAGGTTCAAAAATGTAAACTTGGAAATGCGGAATTGCGTTTGATGAATCAGCGGGAGCTTGTTGATTTTTCTGTTTCGTGGATTGAAAAAAACAGGGGGCGTTCTTAGATGAATAAATTGATTTCAAAAATTGGAGCCGCAATTGTTACGGTGACGGTTTTTCTTTTTGCACTTTGTTTGATTGTGGATTTTACGTTCGGTTCGTTTTTGGTCTGCATGTTCCTTCCGATTGGCTACATTATGATGGCCGCTGGATTTCAGAACGAAAGCAAAAGCGAAAGGCGTGTAAGTGCAAATGTCGGACTTGTGCTTGCCGCAATTTATGCAACATTTATTTTGATTGTATATTTTGCGCAGAACACAAGCGTGCGTCTTGACAATCTTAATGAGCAGGCAAAATCAATTTTGGATTTTAAACGCTGCGGTCTGATTTTCAATTATGATTTGCTCGGCTACGGGATGATGGCTCTTTCAACTTTTTTCATCGGTCTTTCAATCGAGGCGAAATCAAAATCTGAAAAATGGCTCAAAGGCCTGATGGTTGCGCACGGAATATTTTTCATAAGTTGTTTTGTAATGCCTATGACCGGAGTGTTTGCCAATGCGTCTAACGGAGAATCAGGCAAAGGCGGATCTATTGCGCTTGTAATCTGGTGCGCGTATTTTTTGCCGATTGGAATTCTTTCGTTCATACATTTTGGAAAAAAGAAATAAAGGAAAGCATTTGTGTATCTGTACCACTATTTTGACAGACGCTCAGGTCCATTCAAAAGTTTAACGGCTCTTTCCCCCGAAAAAGCGGAAGCTGTTTTAAAACAGATAAATGCGGAACGACCAAATGGATTCTGCGCAAAAAGGGATGAAAAATATCTGGAACGAAGAAAAAACTGCGAGTCGATTTTGCGGCGTGAGTTTATGGCAAAAGGCGGTACAGTAAAAATAGATTCTCCCTATTACATGGTTGTGGAACATTGTCCATGGCTTGCAAGCTGGTTTGAGCAAAGCGATTATCTAAAAATCCCGGTGGAAGAATTTGATACAAAAACTTTGTCTTTTACTTACGGCGACTCAATGCCAACTTTCAGCCCGCTTGTAAATGACGGAAAAGAATACAGAAAAAAAGTTTACACCTACGAAGAAATTGTTGAAGTAATAAAAAAATATGGACTCCCCCAAAATTGGAATGTCGATGGAGCGTTTGGTCCGGAACGATATATTGAAGTCCATGTTTGGAGCACCGAGACTGTGGAAAGATTCTGCAACACTAAATAATAGGGTAAAACTTATGTCGAATGTACTTGATAAAAATGAAAGAAATGGTTTTATAGATTTTTGGAAACTCGTTGCGGCTGTCGGAGTGATTCTTGTTCATGCTCCTTTTCAGGGAATAATTGGAAAAATTACGACTTCAATCGGGGTGTGTGGCGTTGGATTTTTTTATTTAATAAGCGGCTATGCCTGTTATGGCGACAGGGACGTAATGTGTAAAAAAATTCTGAAACGCCTTAAACGAAACGGAATCATCACAGTCGTAACGCTTGTGATTTATTTGATTTTTGCTGTTGTCGAAACAAAAATAACAGGCGAGTTCAATGTATGGTCAAGACAGTTCCGTAATCCGCAGCTCTACATCAGAATGATTCTTCTTGGTGATTTTGAATTTATGTATGGAAGCGCGCTGTGGTTCATGATTGCTCTTCTGTATTCGTATATTATTTTTTATTTTATTGTAAAATTCAATCTTAAAAAACTGGTTTACATTGCGACACCGATTTTTTTAATCATCCGGATTGTTGTTGAGACTTATGTGAACTCCTATGACGCAAACTGGCATATAAGCGCGAATCTGATTGTCGGTGCGTTACCGATGATGCTCCTTGGCTATTTGATTGCGGAAAAAAAAGAAAAGATTTTGAATCTCCCGAATTTTGCAGTAATTCTTTTGTGCCTAATTTCTACACTCGGAATGTTTGTGACTGTGAATTTAAAAATCGGCCACATTGATATTTCTCAGATTTTTAAAATCCTTTGTGCCGCATCCATTTTTGTTTTCAGTCTAAAAACAAAGGCTCCGCGTTTTATAAAACCGTTTGCAAAACTTGGGCGGGAAGATTCGCTTTATATTTATTTGTGTCATTTTTTGATAATCGTAATTCTTGCTGACTTGATGTACGGATGGAATGTTTCGGAGCGGATAATTCAATGGCAGCTTCCGTTGTCGGCGGTTATTTTTTCTCTTATATTTGCCCGGATTTTATCTGTTGTGTTCAGAAAAATTTCATTGCGTTTTCAAAAAGTTTGAATGAAAAAGATTCCCCAGCCTGCAATTAAAATAAATCAGACCGAGGAATCTTTTTTTCAATTCTATTTTAATTCGGCTGCAACAGCTTCCGCATATTTTTTGTCGGAGATGTCGTAGGAGTGGGAAATCATTTCTATCTGCTTTAAATCTTCTTCGGTCTGATCTTTTTTTGATGACAAAATTTTCAAAAGCATTTTCATACCAAGTTTTGAGGTACCGCTCATTTTGTCGTAGTTCAATCCACCGGGACAGTAGAAAACTTTTACCAGCGGCCATTCTGCGTCAGAAAAACTTTTGCGCATTGCAACTGGAACATCGGGGCTGTCTGCGGGGCTTGCACCAACGGCGTATACAATCAATTTTTTTCCTGCGGATGAAAGAGCTGGAATCTGTTTTTTGAACCATGGCAATTTTGTAATTCCTCCGGCCATGCACCATGAGCCAAAAACAATTGCGTCATAATCCAAAAGATTTAATTTTTTCGCACTCTTGAACTCCACACACTCGCATGATGCCAATTCGCTAATCCATTCGGCATATTTTTTTGTGAATCCCGTCTGGCTGTTGTAAATTACAATTGATTTCATTTTTCACACTCCTGCTCTGTAATATTTTTTTCCATTTTGGAAATTATTTTATATACTCCCCGAATTTCTTTATCTGAAATACCGTTGTAAAGAAGATTCATAAACTCTGTTTCTTTTTGTAAATATTTTTTTGCAAGAATTTTTGTTTTTTCTGTTTTAAAAATTCTTTGTTTGCGCCTATCATTTTCATCCTGCTTAAAAACAAGAAGTCCTTTTTTTTTAATTCTGTCTAAAATCTGCTTCACATTTTGCCTTGAGCATCCCATTGTTTCGGCAAGTTCGTTTGCTGTGGGCGGCTCGCTGCTGTAGAGATTCATGCACGCAAGAAGAAAAAACTGTTTGCATGTAATCTCCTCGTAAAATGAATCTCCCGTTGCCTGTAGCCTGTTCATAAATGAAAACAAAAGTCCGAACAGTCCCATCCTCGGTGGCACGATTTTCAAAATGTCTTCGTTCTTTATTTTCATATATGCAATATATTGCATAATTCTGTTGTTGTCAATATTTTTTTTCAAGCAACTTGAAATATTTTTGTTTTTAGAAAATACTGTTGGAAGGGGAAAATATGGAAAAAGAATTATTTATAAAACAGCTAAGACCGAATCTTTGTCTTATGGATGAGGCGCACGAGTCCACCGGATATCTTGTTGTTGGCGAAAAAAAAGCCGCTGTAATCGACACGATGAATGGATACAATGATTTGCACAAAGCCGTGCGTGAGATTACCGATAAACCGCTTGTCGTAATCAACACGCATGGACACCCCGACCATATTTTGGGTAACGTCTATTTTGACGAAGCGTATATGAATCCTGCTGATTTTGAACTTGCGGCAACTTTTGTAAATGACCCCAACTTTCTATCCGATTCAAAAAAAATGCCGCTGTTCAAGGCAATCAATGAAGGTGACATAATTGATTTGGGTGGAAAGACTCTTCATGTGTACAATCTTCCGGGTCACTCAAAAGGAAGCATTATTCTTCTATTAAAAGAGGAACGGATTTTGTTTTCGGGCGATGCAATCAACCACCATCTTTGGATGCAGCTTGACGGTTGCCCCAAAATGAGTGAGCTTGTAGAAAATATTGATAGAATCATGTTTCTTGAAAAAGAGGCGGATTATATTCTTCATGGCCACGCGCGTGATTTTGATGACATTTCTTTGTTGCGATGTCTGAGACAAGGTGCGTTGGAAATCAGCGAAGGCAAAACCGAAAACGATGAGCCTTATCAATGGTTCGGTGGAATTGGCCGTCAGCATCATTTTAAACTTGAGGACGGAAAACATTACAGCCAGATTCATAGCGTGATTTGTTATACGCCTGGAAGGGAATAAAATGGTGACGAAAGAAGAATTAAAAAACGCGCTCATAAATCTTGGAATAGAAAAAGGCATGACGCTTGAAGTTCATTCATCCTTAAAAAGTTTCGGCACACTTGAAGGCGGAGCCATGACTTTGATAGACACTCTCAAAGAATTGGTGACGGACGAGGGAAGCATTTTTATGCCGGCGCTGCGACTCAGCAGAGAAATGGAACTTACGGATGAAGATAAAAAACTTGGCATAAGTGTTAAAATCAAAGTGCTTCCTGCAGATGCCGAAAAAACTGCAATGGGAATTGTTGCGGACACATTTAGAAAATTGCCGGACACTTTTTGTGGTCGTGATACAATCAGTACGTCGGGTTGGGGAAAACATGGAATGGAAGCAGTGACAGGTGGACTTGACTATCCAATCCACAATGGAGGAAAAGCCCTTTTATTTGGCGTGGACATTTATAAACTGACTGCCATGCACTATGTTGAATCAATTACACCTGCGGACATTAACAAACAGTTTGAGCCAAGTGAAGAAATCAACAGAATCTATCCGCCGGAAAAATGGTTTATTGAAGCCGGACATCCGCCTGTAAAAGCATGGTACACAATCCAAAAAATGGCTTACGAAAAAAATCTGATTAAGGAAATGCAAATCGGAAAATGCAGGACAATGTTTTTTGACATCTGGTCTGTGGTCTCGATTTATGAAAATGAGTTGAAAAAGAATCCGCATAAATTATGGGGAATGGAAGAATAGGTTTTACAATCTGAACGGGTAGTTTTTTATCTGGTACGATGCCGATTTTATTTGGTACGTTGACTTGCTTTATTTGGTACGATAAAATTTAGAATTGTCAAATAAATAGGAGCTGTTCCATGCATTTTATAAACGCAAAATCTATTCTTACTCCGCGCAGCATGAATATTTATCGCGGGTGTTTGCATGGCTGCATTTATTGTGATTCGCGGAGTCGGTGCTATCAATTTACGCATGCGTTTGAGGATATTGAAGTGAAACAAAATGCGCCGGAACTTTTGGACGAGGCTCTGCGCAAAAAACGAAAACGCTGTATGATTGGGACTGGCTCCATGTGTGACCCTTATATTCCGCTGGAAAAAGATTTGCGCATCATGCGGCGTTGTCTTGAAATAATCGAGCGTCACGATTTTGGTGCGACCGTTATTACAAAATCGGATTTGGTCTTGCGGGACATCGATATTTTTTCGCGCATAAACCGTAAGTCAAAATCAGTTTTGCAGATGACGCTTACAACTTATGACGATGCTCTTTGCAAAATAATTGAGCCGGGTGTGTGTACGTCCAACCGTCGTTTTGAAGTTTTGTGTCGTTTTCGTGACGAGGGAATTCCGACTGTGGTTTGGTTCAGCCCGATTCTTCCGTTTATCAATGACACGCTTGAAAATGTTGAAGGAATTATGGACTTTTGTGTTCGTGCGGGAGTCAAGGCGGTAATCTGTTTTGGAATGGGGCTTACTTTGCGAGAGGGAAACCGCGAATATTTTTATGCCGCCCTGGACAAACATTTCCCCGGGCTGAAAAATCGGTACATAAAAAGTTTTGGAAATCAATATGAATGTTCAAGTCCTGACACAAATCGCCTAATGTTGCATCTCTCTGAAATCTGTAAAAAAAATAATATAATGCTCGGCGTGGATTCTGTTTTCAAATGGATTGAAGATTTCCCGGAAAAATCTTTGCAGCTGGAGTTGTTTTAGGAACTGCTCTCAAAATGCCATTTAACTTTTGCAAGCGGTGTGCGAAAATTCTCGACTAACGATGGTTATATTAATTTTTTTAATAATAACTACCGCTAGTTAGTCCCTTGCCATCCATTTTGCCCAAAAAACAGGGTAAAAATCTCCAAAATCTCTATTTTAGAAACTTTTTTATCAAATTCAGATATTTTCCGTGCGAATTGTATCTGTACTTTGAATCCTTGCTCGGATGTTGAATGAGGACAGATTTATAATGGGAGAAAGTCTTAAATCCATATTCGCCGTGGTAGTTTCCCATACCGCTTTCACCAAATCCACCGAAAGGAAGACCGTTTGCCGAAAGGTGACTGATTACATCGTTTATGCAGCCGCCTCCGAATCTGAGGGACCCGAACACTTTTTTCTGTACCCTTTTGTTTTTGCTGAACAGGTACAGAGCCAGCGGAGTGGGACGTGTGGCAACAAAATCCATTGCATCGTCAAGATTCTCATAAGTGAGGACAGGCAGCAGGGGACCAAAAATTTCTTCCTTCATTGTCGGATGATTCAGGGCCTCAACGCCGTTCAAATCTCCCAAATCCAAAATTGTTGGGGAAATCTTGTTTGTGGAGGTATCGACTTTTGCTTCCGGAACCATGGAAAAAAGCCTTGTAAAGTGCCGCGAACTTATGATTTTCGGATATTCAGGATTTGCCAGAACATTGTCACCATACAGATTTTCAATTTCCTCGTGGACGGATTTTATAAAACTGTCCTTCACAGATTTTTCAACAAGAACATAGTCAGGGGCAACACAGGTCTGTCCGGCGTTCATCAGCTTTCCCCAGACAATTCTCCGTGCGGCCATTGCAATATTTGCATTTTCTTCTATTATACAGGGACTTTTCCCGCCAAGCTCCAGACAAACCGGGGTCAAAAACTTTGCGGCATTCTCCATGACAAGCTTCCCAACTTTGGGGCTTCCGGTAAAGAAGATAAAATCAAAATGCTCGTGCGAAAGAATTTCGGTCTGCATATAGCCCGGCTCCACGTAAAGGACATGCTCCGGTTCAAAAACTTCCTTGATAATTTCCTCTACAACTTTGTTTGTGGCGGGACTCAGCTCCGAACATTTGACGACGGCGGTATTCCCGCTTGCAATTGCGGACACAAGCGGCTGCAGTGTAAGCAAAAACGGATAGTTCCACGGCGCAATAATCAAAACTGTCCCATAAGGTTCCGGCATGATTCGGCTTTTTGCGGGGCCAGCCAGAACACCGTCATGGATTTTTTTGATTTTTGCCCATTTTTTAAGGTTCTTTTTTACCAGAGAAATCTCGTGGAGGACAAAGCCTTCTTCGGTCACGTATGCTTCAAATTCAGATTTCGCCAAATCTGTGTTGAGCGCCTGCGCAATCTCTTTTTCGTGATTTTTAACCGAAGCGTACAGGGACTTGAGTTTTGAAAGCCTCCATTTTATGGGTTTTGTTGCGTTGGTTCTGAAAAAATCTTTCTGTGCCTGAATCTGCGAATGGATTAAATCTTTCAGCTGCTCTGTCTGCACTTCCATTTCGGGGAGGTCCGAAGTCTCGGCTTTCTTTTCAGTTTTCTTTGCCATAAACAGTCCTTAACTTAGGTAGTCGCTTAGATAATTCTTATCTATAAATTCGGTGAGAACCAGCTGTTCCAAAAGAGAAACAGGACAGGTCAGGTTGTCGTATTTTTGTTGGAAATCAGCAAAAATGTTTTTGGGCAGAACCGCAAACGAAGTTTTTAATCCAAGTGGCAGAAGATTTTCAAAACTGTTGATGTAGATAACTTTGTCCATGGAATCCAGACTTTTGAAGCGGGTCAACAAATCCTGCACCGAAGAATTTTCTGTGTCATATTCGATGATATATCTGTACGATGCCTGGCTTGCCCAGTCCAAAATGATTTTGTAATGCTCTTTCGGGTCGCTGACAGAAAATTCAGGACTGTCGCCGGGGATTGTAAAAACGGAAGTCGCTCCGGATGTTATCACAAAATTTGAGTCCAGCCCGAATTCATTTACGGGAACCTCTTTTACCGGAAGACCAGCCGCCGCAAAGATTTTTTTTGTGGGCAAATCAGTGTCCTCGGCGACCGCAGCAATTGCTTTGACCGTTGTAAGGGAGCCTGTCGTAAATTGATTTGCCAGACGCAAGAGCCCGACCCCCTGCGACTTGATGTATGGCGTGTTCAATGACTGCAGCTGGAGGATTGCCGAAAGAAGGGAGTCCTTGCTTGAGCCGATTACCACCAGATTTTCATCGCATTTTATGCCGAGACATGAGTTTAGGAATTTGACGATGGCTTTTTTTAGGCACAGTTCTCCAAACGGATTTGCGTCTTCCTGTAGTTTTGCGGTTTGCTGGAGAAGTACAGAACGGTAGCACTCCGCGAGCCGCTCTTCAACTGAGGACGGTTTTGCTGGCTCTTGATTTTGTTTTATGGGTACAGAATCTGTTGCTGTCTGTATGGTGACAGATTTTGTTTTCTTTGGTTTTGGATTGTAGTCTGCCGTTTTTTTTGCAGATTTTTTTGGTTTTGGTTTTTCGTCCGCATCGGATGGTTCCGGCACCCCGTCTTCCTGATTTTTCATCCTTTGCCGTATTATTGATTCAACGGTCGGAATGTCGTCGTCGGGCTGGGGTGTTTTTTCTGGCTCGGGAGCTGTTTGGATGGGTACAGATTTTGACAAATCCATTACAAAATATCCGCGCTTCTGTTCCGAATATATGAAATGATTTTTTTCAAGCAGTTCGTAAGCTTTTGTTACCGTGTTTTTGCTGACATACAGTTTTTCGGAAATTGTGCGGATTGAAGGCAGCTTTGTGTTTTTGGGATAGGAACCGTTTTTTATCAGCTCTGCAATTTTTTCGTAAAGCTGATGGTACAATCTTATTTTGCTGTCTGTCTCAAGAGTAAAACTGATAGTGTTCATAGACGGCTCTCCTTTTTGTATTCCATTTTGGTTCCAAAAACTATTTCTATGCTAAAATTATAACCCATAAAGTCAATTTTGTTTAGAAAAAAGATTGAAAATTCTAGAAAATTTTAATTTTTATGGTAACAGATTTTAGGGGACAGCAAGGACAAAAAAATCCCCCGGAATTTCTTCCGAGGGATTTAGAAAACTAATTTTAGAAATCAGTGTGCAGATTTTCTGCTATCTTATTTCTTTGTTGTCTTCTTTTTTGTAGTAGCAGTTGTTTTCTTTGCTGCTGCTGGCTTTCTGCCTGGAGTCTTTTTTGCTGCTGTTGTCTTCTTTTCAGCGGCTGTTGCTGGTTTTCTTCCGGCAGTCTTTTTTGCTGTTGTGGACTTTGCAGTTGTCTTTTTTGCTCCGGCTTTTGCAGTTGTTGCCTTTGCTGGTGCAGACTTGATAACAGCCTGTGCTCCGGCAAGACGTGCGGCTGGAACACGGAATGGAGAACATGAAACATAGTTCAAACCGAGCTTGTAGCAGAGTTCGATAGATGCAGGGTCTCCACCATGCTCACCACAGATTCCGAGGTGCAGGTCAGACTTAACTGAGCGTCCCTTTGCTTCTGCGATTTCAATCAAATCACCTGGTCCGTCTGGATCGAGTGTCTTGAATGGGTCGAAATCAAGAACCTTCTGGTCAAGGTAAGAATCAATGAACTTACCATAGTCATCGCGGCTGAAACCGAATGTTGTCTGAGTAAGGTCGTTTGTTCCGAATGAGAAGAAGTCTGCATACTCAGCAATCTTGTCTGCTGTGCAAGCTGCACGTGGGAATTCAATCATAGAACCAATCTGGAACTTGAGTGCTGTTCCCTGCTCTTCGTTTACTTTTGCAATAATGGCTTCTGCCTGTGCGCGGATCTGCTTCAGTTCGTTCACTGATGTTACGTTTGGAATCATAATCCTTACGTCATGTGCAAGACCCTTCTTTTCACATTCAGCAGTTGCAAGGGCGATAGCCTCAACCTGCATTTCGTAGATTTCTGGATATGTGATTGCAAGGCGGCATCCACGGTGTCCAAGCATCGGGTTGTGCTCATCAAGCTCTGCAAACTTTGCCTTTACTACATCAACGCTGATGTCGAGCTTCTGTGCAAGATCCTTTGCTTCGGCTTCTGTCTTTGCCTGGATGAACTCGTTGAGCGGTGGATCCAAGAGACGGATTGTTACCGGGCGTCCTTCCATTGTCTTGATGATTCCAGCGAAGTCCTTCTTCTGATATGGAAGAATCTTTGCAAGGTTCTTCTTGCGAGCTTCTGTATCTTCAGAAATAATCATCTTCTGGAATGATGTGAGTTTTGGTTCCTCAAAGAACATGTGCTCTGTGCGGCAAAGACCGATTCCCTGTGCTCCGAATTCGAAAGCCTTTGGTGCTTCGTTCTGCTCTGCGTTTGCAAGAACTCCGAATCCCTTGACTTTCTTTCCAGAGTTTGTTGTGCGGACTGACTTCTCGCGGATTTCATCTGCCCAACCGAGGAATGTCTCAAGGTCGCCGGTAATCTGAGCTGGAACTACAGGAATAAGTCCTGCGTAAACGTTTCCGCTTGAACCGTCGATAGAAATGGTGTCACCCTTCTTGAATACCTTGTTTCCGATTGTAACTTCATCTTTTCCTGTGAACTTAACGGCTTCGCAACCACAGACACAAGGAGTTCCCATACCACGGGCAACAACAGCTGCGTGTGATGTGCGTCCACCAGTTGATGTCAGGATTCCTTCTGCAACATACATTCCGGCAATGTCATCCGGTGATGTCTCTTTGCGGACGAGCATGACCTTCTTTCCGGCCTTGTGCCATTCGACAGCTTCATCTGCTGTGAAAACAATCTGTCCTGCGCCAGCTCCCGGAGAAGCGTTGAGTGCGGATGCGATTGGTGTAGAAGCCTTGAGAGCCTTTGCATCAAACTGCGGGTGGAGGAGCTGATCAAGCTGGTCTGGCTTTACGCGGAGAAGAGCCTGCTCCTTTGTGATGAGTTTTTCAGCGACCATTTCAACAGCCATGCGGACTGCAGCTGGTCCTGTGCGTTTTCCGTTGCGGCACTGGAGCATGTAGAGCTTTCCTTCCTCAACGGTGAACTCCATATCCTGCATGTCGTGATAGTGCTTTTCAAGACGGTTGCGGATTTTGCAAAGTTCTGAATAGATTTTTGGATTCGTTTCTTCAAGCTGTGCGAGCTTCTGTGGTGTGCGGATACCGGCAACAACATCTTCTCCCTGAGCGTTCATAAGATATTCGCCCATGAAAACATTTTCACCAGTTGAAGGATCGCGAGAGAAGCAAACGCCAGTTCCGGATGTGTCTCCCTTGTTTCCGAAGACCATTGCCATAACTGTAACGGCTGTTCCCTTGATTACTCTTTCGTCAATGTTGTTGAGCTTGCGGTATGTGATTGCGCGTGGGTTCATCCAAGAACCGAAAACAGCTCCGATAGCTCCCCACATCTGGACTTTTGGATCCTGTGGGAAATCTTCGCCCTTTTCCTTCTTGTACATTGCTTTGTAGTTCTTTACGATTTCCTGGAGTTCTTCTGTGGTAAGCTCTGTATCCTGTTTGATTCCGCGCTTTGCCTTTACTTTGTCGATGATTTCCTCAAACTTGTCGTGGTCAACACCCATCGCAACGTTTCCGTACATCTGGATGAAGCGGCGGTATGCGTCCCATGCAAAACGCTCGTTGTTTGTCTTTTCTGCAAGACCAAGAACTGACTGATCGTTGAGACCCAGGTTAAGGATTGTGTCCATCATACCAGGCATTGATTCTGCTGCACCTGAGCGGACGGAAACAAGAAGAGGATCCTTTGCATCGCCCAGTTTTTTTCCGATTGTCTTTTCAAGCTTTGCAAGATACTTTGAAACGTCTGCATCAAGTCCAGCCGGATACTTTCTTCCGAGCTTGTAGTATTCCTGACAAACGTCAATAGAGATTGTGAATCCAGGTGGAACAGGAAGACTCAAAGGTGCCTTTGCCATTTCAGCGAGGTTGGCTCCCTTTCCTCCGAGGATAGGACGCATGGTTTCGTTTCCTTCTGCGTCACCGTTACCAAAGAAATAAACATATTTGGTCTTAGCCATTAATGTCCTCCATATATATATGTAGAAAATAGTATATCGTTAAATTTTTTATGGGTCAACGTTATTGAAGAATTTTAATATGGAATTGATAAAAAAGTTTAGTAAATTTTGGTTCAATCACAAAATTTTTTTTAAACATGTTGCATAACGATTTTGTTCGCTGTCATTTTTTCAAATTTGCAAATTTCTTATTTTAGATTTAAGATAAGGCATGGACATTACATATCTTTTATGGTTGCAAGGACTTCGTGAAAAGGCCGGTCCCGTAGTTGAAAACATTTTTTCTACGCTTACGGACATTCCTTTTAATCCTCTTACCATTCTTTTGATGGCTTCAATCTATTGGTGCGTGGAAAAGCGTATGGGATTTTCTCTTCTCTTTTCACAGTTAGGCGGCAATTTTGTCAACAACGTGATAAAAAACTGTGCCTGCGTTTACCGTCCGTGGATCCGGGACTCTCGTATCAAGCCGCCGCAAAGGGCTCTGGAAGGAGCAACCGGTTATTCTTTCCCAAGCGGACATAGCCAGAACGTGATGAGCGAATACGGTGCACTGGGATATCAGCTTTTCAAAAAAGACCGCGCGCAAAAAAAGCATACCTGGGCTTGGGCTGTGGTGATTTGTCTGCTGATTGTTGCCCTTGTCGCTTTTTCAAGGAATTTTTTGAGCGTCCATACTCCTCAGGATGTCATAGTCGGTTTGTCCGTGGGACTTATTTTTATCTGCCTTACAAATCTTCTTCTTTCATGGGAAGCCCGTGGTGCGGAAAAAGGAAAAAAGAACCGCGATCTGTTGATAGTGGTGACAGGAACCATAATCGTTGTTGCCGCCAGCCTGTTCATTCGGTTTAAACCTTATCCGCTTGATTTTGTTGACGGAAACCTTGTTGTGGATCCATATAAAATGCAGAGCGACTATTTTAGTGCCGCAGCTTCTTTCCTTGCTCTTTTGTGGGGCTGGTTCATTGAAAAACGCTGGGTCAAATTTGACACAGAATGTCCGGTGTGGCAAAAAATCCTGAGAATTGTTTTCGGCACGGCGGGTGTGTGCATAATCTATTATGGATTTTCTGCCTTGATTAAACCGCACATCCCGTCTTACCACGTCTATTGCATGATAAAAAATGCCCTGCCTTATTTCTTTGTGGTAGGATTATACCCGGCCATCTTTACTGCTGTTGAGCGAAAGATAAAAAAAGGACGCAAGGCTCAGAAAAAAAACTGATAGGTTTTAAAACTGCCCGTCCCAATAAAAAGCAGGGAACGGAACTGTCCTCCCTAAAATTTCCTCTCCGATTTTTAAAAGAGTGCTGTCCTGCGAGCCTGCGTTTTTCAAGAAACTGCTCAGCGGGGAGCTCTTCTTTTTGTATTTGAACTCCTTGACCGGGGCTTCGAAATCTTCTTTTTTGAAAATCTCCCTGCTGATTGATTTGATGCAGTCGTCGAAACTTGCAATTTCATCAACAAGTCCAAGCTCCTTTGCCTGTTTTGCCGTGTAGATTCTTCCGTCCGCAAGTTTTTTTACATTCGCAATCGGAATCTTTCTGCTTTCTGCCACCAGCGACGTGAACTGGTCGTAACATTCATCCGCAATGGACTGCATGATTGCCTTCTGCTCTTTTGTTGCCGGCTCCGTGACAGTGCCCATGGTCTTGTTTTTACCCGCGTGGATTATCTCGGACTTGATTCCGTACCGCTTCATCAGCACGCTCAAATCAACAAATCGACCGGAGATTACGCCGATGGAACCCGTCAAAGTGTTTCTGTTCGCAAAGATTTTGTCCGCCCCACATCCGATATAATATCCGCCGCTTGCCGCAAGGGATGCAAAGTATGCGTAGACCGGACGCTTGGTTTTTTCGTGGAACTTTTTGAGCGCAAGATAAACCTCGTCGGACTCATAGACAGCCCCACCCGGAGAGTTGATGTAGACCACAAGGGCCGCATATTTTTTGCTGTCGGTGACTGCCTTGATTGTCTTTAAAAGCCATTCCTGATTGTAGTTTGCGTTTTTCTTTTCGATAGTGCCTTCTATGTAGATTTTTGCAATCTTTTTTCCCATTTTACGGCTCCTGTATATTGATTTGGTTAAAGTTCTTTCATCGCGGATTCGATTTCCGAAATCCCTATGCTTGATTTTCCTTTTTGATTTGAAATCAGCGAGCTTTTGTTCAAGACCGACTCGATTTTTGCACAGCTGAAACCGGCGAATTTTTTTGCAAGGATTTCCGATGTGCAATCAGCTTCAAGATTTTTTCCTTCTGTGTACATTTTGACAAGCTGTACCCTCGCTTTTTCATCTGGATATGGAACAGAGACTCTTGAATCAAATCTACCCGGCCGGATAAGTGCCTCGTCCAGTGCCGAAATGCTGTTGGTCGCCGCCAAAACCAAAACGCCGTTGGTCGGTTCAAATCCGTCCAGCTCATTCAAAAGTGCAGTGACAATCCTTGTGTTTTCAGTTTCAATCGCCGAGCCGGAATAGTTTCGCCTTGTACCGATACCGTCAAACTCGTCAATAAAAACAATGCACGGTGCCTTTCGCCTTGCCTTTTTAAAAAGAAGTTTCACTTTCAGAGGTCCGATTGCCATGAACATGCTTTCAAAATCAGTTGCCTTTGCCGGAATGAAGTTGACCTTGGATTCACCGGCGAGTGCCTTTGCGAAAAGTGTCTTACCGTTTCCAGGTGCACCTTCAAGCAAAATGCCCTTTGGCATACGGATTCCCTTTTTTGCATATTCGACAGGATGCTTCATAATGTCCATGACCTGCTTCATGTCGTGCTTCAGAGAATCCATGCCGACGACATCATCAAAAGTCACCCCGGTACGACGGACAGATTTGAATGTGTTTGGCGAAATGAATTTGCGGAACACAAAGAAAACGACCAGAGCCAGAATCAGGTAGAAAACAATGTCCATTATGTTTGAAAAGATTTGCGAAAAATCCTCTTCAATTTTAACGGAAACATTATTTAATAGAAGATATTCCTGTAAAGTGGGCGACTGTGGATTTTCGGTCTGAAATTTTTCTTCCGATCCGATTTTCGTGTACTTGATTTTGCCGCTGCTGATTTTTACAGACTCAATTTTTCCCTGCCCGACCTGCTCGTAAAAACTCTTGTAGGATTCCTCCGCTGCTTTTCCTTCAAAAAGCCCGTCGCCGAAAAACACAAAGCCAAGAACAAGAACCAGCGCAATCAGCACGAACGGAAAAACGCTTATTTTTTTGTTTGATTTGATTTTTAATCTGTTTGACATAAAATCATTATAGCACGGATTTTGGAAATGTTGAATATGAAGATTTATCCCAGCGCAACATCCAGAATCATCATCAGGATAAATCCACCGGCAAAACCAAGCGGCCCCAGATTTGAGTGTTCACCTTCGGACATTTCGGGAATCAGTTCTTCGACTACGACATAAAACATTGCACCCGCGGCGAACGAAAGCAGGTATGGCAGGACGGTCAAAATGTTTCCGGCAAGCAAAATGGTTATGGCTCCCGCAATCGGCTCGACTATTCCGCTCAATGTTCCGTACAAGAACGATTTCCACTTTCCGTTTCCGTTTCCTGCAAGCGGCATTGAAATGATTGCGCCCTCCGGGAAATTCTGTATCGCAATTCCTATTGAAAGAGCAAGCGCACCCGCCGACGAGATTCCAGAATTGGCAGATGCGAGACCGGCAAGGACAACTCCGACAGCCATTCCCTCAGGGATATTGTGGAGAGTTACGGCAAGACAGAGCATGGTTGTGTTTTTTAGTTTTGATTTTACGCCCTCCGGTTTTTCAGAGTTGACGTGCAGGTGAGGAATTATCGAATCCAAAAGCAGAAGGAACAGGAATCCCAGTGCAAGACCGACCGCCGCTGGGACAAAAGCAAATTTTCCCATCGACTGTGATTCTTCGATTGCGGGAATCAAAAGCGACCAGACCGAAGCCGCAACCATAACGCCGGATGCAAAACCGAGCAGAGTCTTTTGAAGTCTCGCGCTCAAATCCTTTTTCAAAAAGAATACGCATGCCGCACCTAAAGTTGTTCCAAGAAAAGGAATTAAAAGTCCATAAAGAATGTTCATGCTTTGATTATATCACTAAGTTTGCGTATTGGGTAGGGCGATTGTAATCAATTTGTTAGGCCAATGTAGCGTGTTTGATGATTTTGTGTTATCCTTAATTGAAAGGGAGGTCTGGATGTCATTTGATGTTTTGAAAAAATCTGTGTGTCTTGCGTTTTGTTTTTTTCTTTTGATCTCCTGCTCGGTGTCTACTGATGATGGTCAGGACGGTGGAATTGAAAAGGCTTTTGTTCAGCCGGAGGATCCTGTCACTTCGGTGGCGGACGATGTTTTTCTTGAGCTCTCAAATATCAAAGTGTGGAAGGACTCAAACGGAAATCCTTATGGAACCTACAATACAGATACCCATGTTCTGAATCTGACGACACAGTGGAAAGCGGCGGCCATAAAGTGTGATAAATTTGATGCGTCCAATTACCGTTATGTGCGCATTGATTATGAGCCTGTTGATGAAGGTGGGGCGACGAATCAGCCGTTCAGACTTTTGGTTAAGTATTCGGATGGGACGACAAGCTATCAACTGTGCGAGCGGAAAAGAAATGTGCAGTATTATCGTCTGGAAAAGGACAGCAAAAAATCAGTCGCGGAAGTTCAAATCTGGTGTACGACTGAAAATCCAATGGCGTATAAAATCAACTCTATCTGTTTTACGCAAAATAAAATTCTTTCTTCCGCTGTTGTTGATTCCGGTCACAAATCAATAAACAAATCAATTTCCGCAATCAATCTTGTGAAAAAAATGGGAGTCGGTTGGAATCTCGGAAACACTTTTGACGCACATGCTTTCGGTTGGCTTGAAAACTATTGGGAGCGTGGAATTGAGGCTGAGTTTGATTGGGAAAAAACAGAGACAACCCGTGAGGTTTTGGATTTTGCTTTTCAAAATGGTTATAAATCAATCAGGATTCCAGTTACCTGGTTTGCCCACATAATCGACGGAAATTATACGATTGATCCGGATTGGATGGCTCGCGTGAAAAAAACTGTCGATATGGCTTTGGCTGCCGGTTATTATGTGATTTTGAACGAGCATCATTCAGTGCATGGGGATCAGACGACAGCTCATAGAACCCAGGCTGGAAAAGAAAACGAATATCTTACGCGAAGGATGCCTTATCCGCTTGGTTATGCTGACGGTTATATTGTGAGCACGAATCAGCGGGACAAGGAAGAGTCAAAAAGATTTCTTCATGCGATTTGGACTCAGATAGCGACAGCTTTTAATAATGGATATGACGAGCATCTGATTTTTGAGACGATGAACGAACCGAGAAATCCCCGTGACTATCACAATGGAGAGTCACATGAATGGAATCCTGGTCGAAAAATCCCGTGGCACAAAAAGGACGGAGAGACAATCGGCGGTTATTGGTGCGACAACCGGAACTGTGAGCTTTGTCGTGCAGAATATGAGATTTTGAATGAGTACAATCAGGTTTGCCTTGATGCAATCCGTGCGACCGGTGGAAATAATGCTGACCGCTTCGTGATGATTCCGGGACTTTGTACGAGCATTGAAACTGTTCTTCCAAAAATCGAGGATGAGGACCGCGGGATTTTTTCTCTTGGACTTTTCAGAATGCCGACGGACAGTGCAAGTGACAAGCTGATTTTGACAGTCCACAAATATCCTGAATGGAAGACGAACGAGGGGAACACGGTTTTTGCCAAGCGCATTGAGAACGGAATAACGGAAGGTCTTTCTGAATTGAACAAATCTTTTGTGCAAAAAGGAATCCCTGTTGTAATCGGCGAGACTGGAACCAAACGTCAGGAGATTTCATATACCGAGCGAGTTAAGTGGATAAAGCATCTTATGGGTGAGGCAAAAAAATACGGTATGAGCGTCCTCTGGTGGGATTGCGGTTCCAACGATAATGCCTATGCCGAAATCGACCGGAAGAACATCTGCTTTTACGAACCGGATTTTGTTCAGGAGATGATGAATGCGTATTATAAATAGCCCAAATTTCGAGTTTTAGATAAATTTACAAAAAAGGCGTAATCCCTTAAAACTTTGTCACCACAACAAAAAACAAAAAGGATTACGCCCATGTATAATCAAATTTATAGCATAGTTGAAGATTTTATTAAAGCAGTTGAACAGGACAAAAATTTTTCTTTTCTTCTTAAAAACTGGAACGGAAAGCGAGGTCCAAAAAGAAGACTTTCAATTACACAGGTTATATCACTGAATCTTTTAAGGTTTACAATTCATATCAAGGATCTGAAAGCATTTCATAAAATCATAAAAACAATGGATTTGATTCCAGGAATGCCGAATTATGAAAACTTTCTGAAAGCGTCAAATAAATCATTTCCTGTAATTGCTTTATTTATGCAGGTTTTATTATTGCAAAATCAATTAAAAAACGAATCGGGCTTTCATTTTATTGATTCAACTCCTGTATCAACCTGCCTGAATCGAAGAATATTCAGCCATAAAGTGACGAAAGAGTTTGCCTCACGCGGAAAATCAACAAAAGGCTGGTTTTATGGCTTTAAACTTCACGGAGTCTGCTCTGAAAAAGGGTTTTTGGAATCGGTAGTGTTCACAAGCGGAAATGTCAACGACAGCAAAATGGTCGAGCAGGTAACAAAAAATCTGAAAGGAAGTTTCTTTTGTGATGCAGGTTATCTCAAGAAGTCTAAGGAACTTATAAAACTTGCACAGTCTGGAAGATTCATCTATGCGGCTACCAGACAGAATATGAACAGGCTTATGACCTGTGAGCAATGGGAATATTTAAGAAAACGCAACATAATCGAATCTGACTGGGGTGTATTAAAACAGAATTACTTTTTGGAATATCATCAGGCAAGGTGTATGGACGGGCTTTTTCGTCATTATGTCAGTTGCATTTCAGCTTACATTCTGGAATGTAGGCTGAAATCTTATCCGAAAATCAAAACTCGAATTTAGGGCTAAGTAGAGTTAATTTTGACTACTGAAAAAAAATAACAAATAAAATTGTCTCTTGTGAGTTTTTTTTGAGGAGCGAAACCAGCTAAATTAAATTAAACTTGTGTTCCTGTAATTTGTGTGTTAAAATCCTTTTAAATGAGGGGAAGCTTGTTTGAAAGGGAGTTTGCAGGAATCTATGGTAAGCGAAAGAGATGAGCAGTTTCATGACCTGTTTGAAAGATTCGTTGATGTTTTGGTTGACACCGAAGGCTTTGCAAGAGAAAGACTGGTCGGGATTCTTGTTGAAGTTGCAAAATTTTTTAATCTCTCTAAGGGCGTAACTGAATTCTATGAAAATCTCT